>CAIMQW010000086.1 GCA_903843705.1 uncultured Holophagaceae bacterium
CCGCGCCCTGGCCGCCATTGGTCGCCCGCCCCATGAGATCGCCTTCGTGTCTGGCATCGGCTGCTCCAGCCGCATCCCCGGCTACACCACGGCCTACGGTTTCAACAGCGTCCACGGCCGCTCGCTGCCCATCGCCCAGGGCATCAAGCTGGCCAACCCCGACCTGCTGGTGCTGGCCGCCGGTGGCGATGGTGACGGCTTCTCCATCGGCGGCGGGCACATCGCCCACCTGATTCGCCGCAACATGGACATCACCTACATCGTGATGGACAACCAAATCTACGGCCTCACCAAGGGGCAACTGTCCCCCACGTCGCAGAAGGGGCGCACCACCTGCACCTCTCGCTACGGCAGCCTCGAGGAACCGGTGAACCCGCTCCTCTACGTGCTGGCCTATGGCGCGGGCTTCGTGGCCCAGGCCTCGCCCACGGACCTGGCCGGCATGGCGGCCACCATCGAGGAGGCCATCCGCTACCCCGGGTTCGCCTTCGTCAACATCCAGTCGCCCTGTGTCACCTACGGCGAAGAAGCCCAGCAGATCAAGGGCCTCAAGGCCATCAGCGAGAACCTCACGGCGCTGGGCCACAACCCCGCCGACCGTCTGGCTGCCATGGATCTGGCTCAGCACTATGGCCAGAAGCTCCACCTGGGCGTGTTCTACCGCAACCCCGAGCCGGCGCCCACCTACGATGGCCTCGTGCGTGAGCGGCAGGCCCTGCTGTCCAAGGATGCCCCTCCTGCGGAGAACATCCTCGACCTCTTCATCAAGAAGTAAGCGAGGATCCGATGACCACCCGCGGCATTGACTATGCAGGCCTCTCCCTGAAGGACGCCCTCGATCTGGCTGTCCTCATCGAGGAAGAGGCCCAAGAGCGCTACGAGGACTTCGCAGCGCAGATGGAGCAGCACCGGACCCCCGAGGCGGCGACGTTCTTCCGCCTCATGGCCCAGAACGAAGCCAAGCACGGCGAGGAACTGGCCGCACGGCGCAACTCGCTCTTCGGTTCCGAGTCCAAGGCCGTGACCCGGGAGATGATCTACGACATCGAAGCCCCGGACTTTGATGCGGCCCGTGCCTTCATGACCCCGCGCCAGGCCATGAAAGCGGCTCTGGCCTCCGAGGTGAAGGCCCATGCCTTCTTCGTGGCGGCCTTGCCTGCCCTGAAGGATGCGGGCGTGAAGACCCTCTTTGAAGAGCTGCGCGACGAGGAAGTCCACCACACGAACCTCGTCACCGCCGAGCTGGCCAAGCTGCCCCCGGACAGCGGCCTCTCCGACGAAGACTTCGTGGACGAACCCGCCGCCCAGTAGGCCATCCGACACCGTTTGCAAACCGCGCACCGCCAGGCAGCCTCCGGGTTCCTGGCGGTGCGTTTTTTGGGCCCGTCGACAACCACTGCGCCCAGTCAATGAATTAAGAATCACCACCCGAAATCGGTACGTCTCGCGTATTGGCTGCGCTGATACGCGAGGCAAAGTGAACTCTGGTGGTGATCCGGTCAGCGCTGGCGGGGTTCCGCCCAGAGGTCCCACAGCACCGCCCCGGCCAGGGCCGCCAGGGCAAGCACCAAGCCCCCGGCCGCGGCGCGCGCCAGCCACAGCAGCTCGGGCCGACCCTGACCGAGCCACCACTGCGCGGCGTTGAAGAACACCGCGAGCGCACAGGCGGCCGATAGGAACCTCCGTCCGGGCCGGCGGGTCCGCAGGAGCAGGCCCCCGCAGCCAAGCAGGAACACCAGCGGGAAGGCGATCAGGTGCAGCAGACGGGTCGGCAGGAGCTCTGTCGCACCCGAGGGTTCGGCGAGCCGCGCCAGATGGCGCAGGTCCTTCATGCTGATGACGAAGGGATACTCGCCACCCGGGGCATGGCAGCTGGCGCAGTTGTTGGCCACCAGGGCCTCCACCGGGGGGAGTCCATCCTGCGTGGCACCCGCGGACAGCCAGACCCGGACCCGCTCCCGCTCCGAGGGGCTGGTGTTCACGGCCATGACGCCATCGAGCACAGCCAGGAGACGGGAATTCGGAGGAGGCTGCGCCGCGGGCAACAGCTCTCGCAAGGCCACCAGGAGCATCATCAGGGAGAACAGCACCAGCAGTGCCATCAGGGCGAGCGTGGCGGGAAGGCGCTTCGGCGACGGTGGGACCAGGGAGGACATGGGACCATGGTAGGTGCTTCGAGGGAGTCCGCATGAGTGAGTTCGATGCCAGGGCAGGCAGCTGGGACCAGGATCCGGCCAAGGTGGCGCGGGCCCTGACGGTGGGCCGGGCCATCGCCGAGGCTGTGTCTCTGGCGGGCCTGCGGGTCCTCGAGTACGGCTGCGGCACGGGCCTGCTGGGCTTTGTGCTCCGGCCCCAGGTGGCCTGGGTGACCCTCGCGGACACCTCCGAAGGCATGCTCGCGGTGCTGCGTGCCAAGATCGTCGCGGCGGGGGCACCGAACATGACCCCCGTCTGCCTGGACCTCCTTTCGCAGTCTGTGCCCGAGGCCCGCTACGACCTCGTCTGCAGCCTCATGACCCTTCATCATGTCCTCGATACGCGGGGCATCCTGGACCGCTTCCGCGAGGTCCTGGCGCCCGGCGGCTGGGTGGCCCTGGCGGACCTGGATGCGGAAGACGGTTCCTTCCACGCACCCGAGGCCGAGGTTCACCGTGGCTTCGACCGCGGTGCCTTCGAGGCGCAGCTCACCCAGGCTGGTTTTCTCGACATCCGCATCCAGACCGTGTGCGAGGTCGAGAAGGACAACCGGCACTATCCCGTGTTCCTGGCCCTGGCCCGGCGGGACTGAAGCGAAGCCCTCGCTGACGACGAACGAGAAGACGGGAAACACGTGTCTTCCTTCGTGGTCTTGGTAGTCTTCGTGGCGACCAGCTTGATTCTTATTTGGCCTGAAGCCGGGTTCAGTCCACGGCCACAGGTCCGCCGGTGGACTTGCCCTGGCGCATGAGGAAGAGCAGGGGGAAGAGCGCGAAGCACATGATGCCCATGAACCAGAACGTGTCCGAGAAGGCCATCATGGCGGACTGCTTGGCCATAGTGCCGTAGACCGCGCCCTGGGCCACGTGGGCCGCATCCACCGGCGAGAGACCGCCGTTGGTCACGCCCAGCTGGGTTGCCCGGTCCAGGAAGCTCTGGTAGGCCGGGCTGCCCGGGGCCAGGTTCCCGACCAGGTTGGCCTGGTGGAACTGGGAGCGGCGGGAGAGCAGGGTGGTGACAATGGCGATGCCCGTGCTGCCCCCGATGTTGCGCACCAGGTTCATGAGGCCGGCGGCGTAGGCGGTCTTGTGGGGCGGGATGTGCTGGAAGGCGAGCACGTTGATGGGGATGAACAGGAAGGCGAAGCCGAGGCTCTGCACCACGCGGGAGGTCATGGCCGTCTGGAAGTCCACCTGCAGGTTGAAGCCCGACATCTGGATGAGGCCCAGTCCGCACACCGTGAACCCGATGCCGATGAGCCAGCGGGTGTCCACTTTCTTCAGGAGCATCGCCACGATGGGCATCATGAACATGACCGCCAGGCCGCCGGGACTGAGCACCCAGCCGCTGAGCAGGGCCGTATAGCCCAGGAGGGTCTGCAGGAAGATGGGCAGCAGCGCCAGGCTGCCGTAGAGCACGAAGCCGAGCACGAAGAGCATGAGGATTGCCACCGCAAAGGTGCGGTCCTTCAGCAGGCGAAGATCGACGATGGGCCGCTCCTTGCCCAGCTCGTAGATGACCGCGAAAATCAGGGCCACCACCGCCACGATGGCGAAGAAGACGATGAAGCCCGAGGAGAACCAGTCCTTGCGCTGGCCTTCATCCAGCACGATTTCCAGGGAGGCGAGGCCCAGGGTGAGGATGCCGATGCCCAGGTAGTCGAAGCGGGCGCCCTCCTTGAGGGAGATGCGGTGGAAGTTTGGGGGATCCTTGACCAGGGCGCTGGTGAGGGTGAAGGACAGGATGCCCACGGGGATGTTGATGAGGAAGATCCAGTGCCAGCTGAAGTTGTCCGTGATCCAGCCGCCGAGCACCGGGCCGATGATGGGGGCCAGCACCACGCCCATGCCGTAGACAGCCATGGCGGCGCCGCGCTTCTCGTGCGGGAAGGTCTCCACCAGGATGGCCTGAGAGATGGGCTGGAGGCCGCCGCCACCCAGGCCCTGGAGCACGCGGAAGAAGATGAGCCAGCCCAGGGATGGCGCGATGCCGCAGAGGAACGATGCCACCGTGAATACGGTCACACAGGTGAGGTAGAACCGCTTGCGCCCCATGAGGCTGGAGAAGTAGCCGCCCAGGGGCAGCACCACCGCGTTGGCCACCAGGTAGGACGTCAGCACCCAGGTGGTTTCCTCCACCGTGGCCGAGAGGTTCCCCGCGATGTGCGGCAGTGCGACGTTGGCGACGCTGGTGTCCAGCACCTCCATGAACGTCGCAATCATCACCGTGAGAGCGATGACCCAGGGGTTGATGGCGCGGGTGGAATTCATGAAAGCTTGGGCCGATCTACTTGAGGAGCACAGTGACTTCGACGTTCATACCGGGGCGCAGGATGACTTTGCCGGCTTCGGCGTCGTCGATGCGGATCTTCACGGGGATGCGCTGGACAACCTTGACGAAGTTGCCGACGGCGTTCTCGGGGGGCAGCAGGCTCATGCGCGAGCCCGTGGAGCCAGCGATGGAATCCACACGGCCCTTCAGGGTGGTGCCGGTCATGTCGACCTTGATCTCGGCCTCCTGGCCAGGCCGCATGCGGGCGATCTGGGTCTCCTTGAAGTTGGCGGTGACCCAGGTGCGATGCAGTGGGATGAGGGTCAGCAGGCCCTGGCCCGGCTGGATGGTCTGGCCCTGCTCCACGAACCGGCGGGTCACCACGCCCTCCACCGGCGCGAGAATCTTGGTGTAGCTCAGCTGCAGGTCCAGGCCGTCCTGGCTGGCGCGGGCGGCGTCGACCTGGGCCAGGGCCGAAGTCAGGCGCGCTTCGGCGGCGCTCACGGCGACCTTGCGGATGTCGGCTTCCCGCTGCAGGGAGGCCAGCCGCTGCTGGGCAGCCCGCCACTCGCCATCGGCCACATCCGACTGGGTGCGATAGCCGTCGTACTGCTGGGCGGAGATCTCTTCCCGCTCCGCCAGCGGCTTCATGCGCTGGACGTCCTTCCTGGCCTTGTCGAGGCTGGCCTTCCGGGCATCGAGGTTGGCCTGGGCGGTCTCCTGGTCGGAGCCCCGGGCCTGCTGATAGGCCACCTTGCCACGCTCCAGCTCTGCCCTGGCGCCCTCCACCTGGGCCTTGGCCTGGGCCAGAGCGGCCTTGGTCTGGTCCAGGCGGGCCTGGATGTCGCGGGGGTCGATGGCCACCAGGGGATCTCCGGCCTTCACGGCTTGGTTGTCCTCCACCAGCACCTTCTCGACGCTGCCATAGACCCGGCTCGACACGGGCACGAGGTGGCCGTCCACCTGGGCGTCGTCGGTGCTCACGTGGTTGCGATTCACGAACCACACGCCGCCGAGCAGCAGCAGGGCGATGGGCGTGCCGATCAGCAGCATCCGCATGGCCTTGGAGGTGCTGGGGGCGGCGGAGGTCTCCGCAGTGGCGGGCTGGCTGGCGGGGTCTTGGCTCATGGAAGTCTCCATCGGCGGGCGTCTTCAGGAATCGGATGAGGCAGGTGCGGGCTCAGCGGGAGGGGCCGGTCCGGCCCTGAAGCTGGAACTGACTCTCGAGCTGACCGGTGGCTCGGGCCAAGTCCGCCCGGGCCTGGTTCAGGCGGTAAAGGGCGCTGATCTGGTTGTCCGTGGCGCGGGCCAGTTCGTCCTGGGCGTTGATCACTTCGATGTTGCTGCTGACGCCAGCTTCGAAGCGGTGCCGCGCCTGGCTCAGGGCCTCGGTGGCGAGGCTCTCGGCCAGGTCACCCACCTGGACCTCATTGGCGGCGGCCTCCTGTTCGGCCTGGGCCACCTGGACCTCGTAGCCCACCTGGGCGCGGACCTCGCGCCGAGCATCCTGGACGCGGTCAATTTCCAACTTGGCCCGGGAGATCCGGGAGCTCACGAGGCCGCCGGTGAAGAGCGGCACCCGGACGCCCAGAGTCAGCTGATAAGTCGTGGCCCAGGGCTGGGACTGGAGTCCGGTGCTGCTGTAGGCACCTGTGGCGACCAGGGAGGGCAGGCGCAGACCCTGGGCGGCTTGGCGCAGGTTCTCGGCGAGCTGCTCCCGGGCCTCCAGCACCGCCAGCTCCGGCCGCTGGGCCAGACCGGCCTGATAGGCCTCCTGGAAGCCGGTCTGGGGCAGCACCGGCGCCGCCAGGGTATCCAGAAGCTCGATGCGCGTGGTGGGTTCCAGGTCCAGCAGGCGGCCCAGGCCCGCGAGGGACGTTAGGCGCTGGGTCTGGGCCTGGATCAGCCGCTGCTTTTCGGTCTGCAGCTGGAGCTGGGCGCGCAGGGTGTCGAGCTTCGTGCCCACGCCCTGCTTCTGCTGGTTCTCGGCCAGCTGGGCCAGGGCTCCGGCCAGCTCCACGCGGGATTCGCCGGCCTTCACCGAAGCCTGGGCGCGCAGGGCCCGGAGGTACTGGCCCACCACCAGGGCAGCCACTTCCTCGCGCACCACGCGGTTCTGGGCTTTGGCCGACGCCTCGCCGTAATGGGAGGCCCGCCACTTCTTCCAGAGGCTCAGGTCGAAGAGCGACACGTGGGCCTCGATCCCCACCTGGCCCCAGTTGAAGGGGCCCACAACCTCGGGGCCGTGGGGGGTCGGGATGCCGATGAAGGCGTCCAGGTTGTTCTTGGCCCGCTGGCCCATGGCTTGGGCGGCGACGGTGGGCATCAGGGCGGCGGCGGCGGCGCGCCGGTCGTCACCGCTCTCGGCGATGGCCAGCAACGACAGGTGGATCCGGGGATTCTGATCCAGGGCTTGGCGCAGGGCCTGGGCCAGGGTGAGCTGTACTGATCGGGGCGCCGCGGGGGCCTGGGCGAGGCCGGGACCAACGGCGGCCAGGGTCACGAGGGCCAGGGCGGCGCCGCGGAGACGGTGGGCCGCGCCAGGAACTCGGGAGAAGCTACAGACCATGAAGACCTCCATCCCGCCGCCTTGCCGAGGCACCCAGACTGTTGGGGGCCCTGCGCAGACAGGGGTCGATCGCGGGCCGCCACTCGACGCCGGACCGGAGGTTCAGTTTACGCATTCCCGAGGCCTGGATCTTCAAGCATTAGGCTATATTTCTGCCCGGGAACGAGGTTGAGGAAAGCAAGATGGGCCGCGATCTGGCGAGATTTTGGTCCGGGGAAGGTGGTGTCGGGATTTGACGACCACCTCTCATTTTCTGGCATCGTATTGCTGCCGATACCTCTCGCGGCCCAGCCCTCCTGGAGCACCCCATGCTACGGCCCATCGCTGCCCAGTTCCTCATCTTCGCAGCCCTCTGCGCCCAGCCTGCGCCCTCGGTGGCGGGCTTCTGGGAGGGCTCAATCCAGATCCCTGGGACGGAGATGAAGATTCTCGTGACGCTGGAAGGCGGCGGCGCCGCCTGGACCGGGCGCATCAGCATCCCGCCCCAGGGCGCGAAGGATCTGGCTCTAGCCGAGGTGAAGGTGACGGGGGATTCGGTGGCCTTTGCCATGCCCGGCATCCCCGGCAACCCCAAGTTCAGCGGCAAGCTGGGCAAGGTGGGGCGCATTGAGGGGATGTTCACCCAGGGCGGCCAGGTCTTCCCGTTCTACCTCACCCGGGGGACGGCGCCGGCCAAAGTCGAGACCCCGAAGGCCGACCCCCAGGACCGCGAGGTCGGCTTCCCGGGCTTCAACGCCTTCCCGCTGAAAGGCAGTGTCCGGGCGGGTGGCGCCCATCCCTACTTCGCCGTGATGGTGGCGGGTTCCGGGCCCACGGACCGCGACTGGTCGAACCCGCTCATCACCGTCCCCAGCCACGGGGGCCGGGACTTCGCGGCCTGGCTGCAGGGGCAGGGCCTCGGCAGCCTGCGCTACGACAAGCGCTTCATCGGCTCCCGGGATGCCAAGCTGGACATCTCCTTGGATGCGCAGGTAGGTGACCTCAAGGCGGCTCTGAAGGCCGCGCTGCTGCTGCCCGAGGCCAAGGGCAAGAAGCTGCTGCTGGTGGGTCACAGCGAAGGCTCCCTGTTGTCCCTGCTGGCGGCGGGCGAGGCCGATGCTGCGCTGCTGCTGGCCATGCCCGGCATCAGCATGGGCAAGCTCATCGTCCTCCAGGTCAAAGGTCAGCTGGAGGGGGCCGGAGCCCCCGAGGACTTCAAGAAGCAGAACCTCGCCTATCTGGAGGCGACTCTGGAGGCGGTCCGCAAGGACCAGGACCCTCCCCCGGCGGGGGCGGAGGTGGCTCCGGGCATCGTGAATCTGGCCAAGTCCCTGACCCGGCCTGAGAGCCGCGGCTTCGTCCGCGCCACCATGGACCTGGATCCCTGGACCATGGCCCAGCGCCTGCCGGTGCCCTGCGCCGTGGTGTGGGGCGAGCGCGACATCCAGACCTGGAAGCCCGCCGTCGTGCCCCCAGAGTTCAAGGGCACCGTGCTCCAGATCCCTGAGGCGAACCACCTCTTCAAGCGCGAGACCCGCCCCCTGGCGGAGCTTGCGGGACCAGTGGCCATCAGCACCTACGGCGACGGCACCCCCCTCGCCGACCTGAGTCCCCTGGTCGCGTGGCTGAAGGCCCTCAAGTAGCAGCAGTTTTCTATATCCCCTTCATCCCCTTCATTCCTGTTTCTCAAAGCATTTCTTGAACAATGAAGGGGATGAAAAGTAAGGGCACCGGCGTGGTCATGGTGGCCTTCGTCGCTCCCCAGGCCGCCCTTGCTATGCTGGTCGTTCATCCCTCTGGAGGTCCCATGTTTCGTCTTGATGGCAAGGTCGCACTGGTCACGGGCGCCAGCCAGGGCATCGGCGAAGCCATCGCGAAGCGGCTGGCGGCCCAGGGCGCCACAGTGGTGTGCGCGGCGCGGACGCTGACGAAGCTGCAGCAGGTGGCAGACGCCATCCGCGAGGCGGGCGGCAAGGCCGACGTGGTGGAGGCGGACCTCAGTGACGGTGCCTCCGTGCGGGCCGCGGTGGCCACCACGGTGGAGCGCCACGGCGCCATCCACATCCTCGTGAACAACGCCGGCATCACCCGCGACAAGCTGCTCATCCAGATGAAAGAGGAGGACTGGGATGCGGTGCTGGACACGAACCTGAAGGGCTCCTGGACGGCCATCCAGGCCGCGACGAAACCCATGATGAAGCAGCGCTGGGGCCGCATCATCAACATCGCCTCGGTGGTGGGCCAGATGGGCAATCCGGGCCAGGCGAACTACGTGGCCGCCAAGGCGGGTCTCATCGGCCTCACCAAGTCCGTGGCGCGGGAGCTGGCCAGCCGCAACGTCACCGCCAACGCCGTCACGCCGGGCTACATCGAGACCGCCATGACCTCCGGCCTCTCGGGCGACGTGAAGGCCGCCTTCACGCAGCAGATCCCCCTGGGCCGCATGGGTACGCCCGAGGACATCGCCGCCGCCGTGGTCTTCCTCGCCAGCGACGAGGCCAGCTACGTCACCGGCCAGGTCCTGAGCGTCAATGGCGGGCTGCTGATGCCTTAGGGGATGGCGCCGCCGAAGCCGCGCCATCGCGCAGAGCGGTCTTCAGTTCCGCCACGATCTCGGGGGCCTGGATCTGGGCGGTGCTCAGTGCCTTGGTGAAGAGCGCCTGGGCCTCCGCGGCGCGACCTTCGCTGCGGGCCAGCCAGGCATGGGCGCGGAGCAGGTAGGGGGTCTGCTCGCTGGACAAGGCCGGGATGCGCTCCAGCAGGGCGCGGGACATGCCGCGCCGGCCTTCCCGGGCAAGGCACTCTGCCTCACCCGCGAGACAGTGGGCTTCCATGCCCGCATCCTGCAGTTCCTTGTGGATCACCATGGACTGCTGGTAGTAGGCGCGGGCTGCTTCGTAATTGCCTTCGGCGCGATGCACCTCCCCCAGGTTGTAGAGGGCGAGGGCCTCCTGGGGGCGCTGGCGGGTCTTCTGTGCCTGCGTGAGGAACTTGCGGTCCAGGTCCCCGGCGCGGGCCAGCTCACCCCGGGCCTGAGCCACGCTGGCCAGACCCATCAGGGTGTAGGTCATGCCGTTCTCATCGCCGTTGGCTTTCCGCAGGAGCTCGGCTTTCCGGTAGAAGGCCTCCGCCCGGTCGAGGGACCCCTCCTGAGCCAGGGCCAGGTCACCGAGATTGTTGAGGAGGAAGGACTCGCCCCACTTGTCGCCGTAAGACTGGACGACCTGGAGGGCCTCGAGGTAGCGGCTCTCCGCACCCGTCAGGTTGCCGCGCTCCCGTTCAACCACCGCCAGGTTGTTCATGGCGCGGGTGGCGCTGTGCTTGTCGCCGACGCTCGCAAATAGGGCGAGGGCCAGCCGATATTCGGCCTCGGCCTCGGGGACCTTGTGCCGGCGTTGGAGGGTGGTGCCGAGGGTTGCGTGGACCCCGGCCTCAAAGGCGGTCTCACCCAGTTCATGGGCCAGCTGCAGGGCTTCCTGCGCCGTGCGGTCCGAGCTCTCCCACTGGCCCCGATCGCCCAGGCGGATGGCGAGGTAGTGCAGGGCCTTCATCTCGTAGATGCGGTTGCCCTGGGCGCGAGCGGACCAGCGGGCCCATTGGTAGACGGGCTCCGCCGGAGCCTCTGCCAGACGGCTGAGGCAGCGGGCGTAGCCCAGCACGGCTGGCGCGTAATCAGGCGCGGCCTGGACGGCGGCCAGGAAGGCCGGGGCCGCGTCCTTGAACTCGCCCCGGTCCATGAGGTCGGTGGCTCTCGCATAAGCGTCCAGCGCCACGGCCGGGATCTCCGGGAGGGTTCGGGCGAGGGAGGAGGAGTAGGGCGCCACCGCCTTCAGCAGGGCACTCGCGAGGTTTCGAGCCAGCGGCAGGACAACCGCAGTCCGCTCCCCTGCTTCACGGGTCTCGCCGGCATGGCGGATCTTCCCGCCCGTGTCGCTCAGCTCATAGGCCAGCACAAAGCTGTTGCCAGTGCCCTTGGTCAGGGTCCCGGTCAGCAGAAGTTGGGTGCCCAGCGCACCGGTCAGCCGGGCCCGGTCCTCGGCGCGAAGGGGGCCGTCACTGGCGAGACGCATGGCCTTTCGCGCTCGGGCGACGCTCTCGGGATCCAGTGGAGCCAGCTTCGGGTGTTCCCGCAGCGCGCTCACCAGCATCTCGGGCAGAATGAGCCGCGCCGTGGAGTCCATGTGGGAATCCCCGGTGGCGTTGACGAAGGGCAGTACCGCCAGGCGGGCGGGCCGGTGGCGTGTGAGGTCGGGGATGATGCCCCGGCCCAGGAGCAGGTTCGCGCCCCCGGCGAGGAGCAGGGCGCCCCCCACGGCGAGGGCGGTCCACCGCAAGGCCCTGCGGGGACGCGCGAGGTGCCCCAGGGTTTCGGCCACCTTGGCGGCGGTCGGCCGCTTGAAGGGATGGGTCTCCAGCATGGCCTTGAGCAGATCCACCGTGCCGGAGGGCAGGCCGCGGACCTTCAGGTTGCGGCGTGAGCCATCGAGAATGGCGCGCATCCGGGCCCGGCCCTCGCCGGGGTAAGGATGCTCCTCAGCCAGCAGCTCCCAGGCGAGGATGCCCAGGGCGAACACATCGCTGGCGGGGCCGACGGCCTGGCCTTGGATCTGTTCGGGGGAGGCGTAGCCCGGGCTGCCCATGAAGGTCCCGGCCCGGGTGATGCGATCCCAGGCTTGGGGGCTGGACTTGTCCCGGGACCCTGACTCCGTCCGGTTTACCGCCGTGACCTCCTGGTCCAGCGCCTGCTGCCGCTCGGCCTCTTCGAGGAGCTGGAGGGTGGCCGGGCTGGGTCCCGAGAAGGTGGGCAGGGGACGCTCCAGCTGCGCCAGGGGACTCAGGAGCCGCGCTAGGCCGAAGTCCAGCACCTTAACCTGGAGGTCATGGCTGTCCCGGTCCTCGGCGACCATGATGTTCCGGGGCTTGAGGTCGCGGTGGACGATGCCCTTGCTGTGGGCCGCCGCCAGCCCCAGGGAGGCCAAGCGGAGCACCTGCAGCTTCTGGTGGACGGAGAGGGAGCCGGCAACCTGGTCCAGGGTCTGCCCCTCCACCAGCTCCATGGCGATATAGGATCCCCCGGGCTCGTCTACGAGCTCATGGACCTGGCAGACGTTGGGATGGTTCAGCTGGGCCAGAGCCAAGGCCTCCCGGCGGAAGCGCTCAGCCGCGACGGGTTCGCTGAGTTCGCCGGGCCGCAGGGCCTTCAAGGCCACGCTGCGCTCCAGCGACGGATCCCAGGCGCGATAGACCTCGCCCATGCCGCCGGTGCCGATGAGCGCCTCCACCTGGAAGCGTCCCACCCGGGTCAGCGGGTCCAGGATTGGCCGCTCCGGGGGGGGAGGGGCTTCCGGCGGAAGATCATTGGGCATTTGGCACCAGTTGGATTATTTATTTTACCACAAGGTAGACCAAGTCCCTCCCGAAGGGTGCTTGGCCCGACTCGCCCACCTCTTTGCTTGGCTAGACGCGGCTATGAGAAGTGGAAACAAAACCCCACAACCCCGCACGGGGGGCTGGTTTTGTTACCACTTCTTGGCCAACACCTCGAGCACGGTGCGCTCAAGGGCACGCAGGGTGTAGGGCTTCTGCAGGAAGGCGTCCAGTCCCCGGCCCGAAAAGGACTGCACGGACTCCTGCTCGTTGTAGCCGCTGCTGAGGATCACCGGAAGGTTGGGCTGAATGCGGCGGATGATCTGGAAGGCCTCTTTGCCGTCCATGTGGGGCATGGTCAGGTCCATCAGGACCAGATCCAGCTTCAGGTCCGGCCGCTGGACGGCTGCCACCGCCTCCCGGCCGTCGCAAGCCGGGATCACGGTCAGGCCCAGAGACTCGAGCACTGCCGTGGCCGCCTCCCGGATCATCTCCTCGTCGTCGACGAGCAGGATGGTCGCCTTGCGCGCCAGGGCAGGCAGCGCCGTCTGGATGGCCTCCTCCTGGCGCTTCACCTCGGTGGTCGGGAACAGCAGCTTGAAGGTAGTGCCGCGGCTTGGCTCGCTGTAGATCCTCATGCCCGCGCGGTGTCCCTTCAGGATGCCGATGGTGGCCGAGAGGCCCAGGCCCCGCCCGGCCACCTTTGTCGTGAAGAAGGGTTCGAAGATGCGCTCCTGAACTTCGCCGGTCATGCCGCAGCCGGTGTCGCTGACCTCGAGCGTGACATAGGAGCCAGGCAGGAGGTCCTGGCCCTGGAACACCTGGTCCAGGTAGGCCCGGTCCAGCTGGTGGGTCCCGGTGATGAGCCGAATGGTGCCCTCCCGGTCGCCGATGGCATCAGCGGCATTGGTCACCAGGTTCATGATCACCTGCTGGATCTGGGCGGCATCGGCCTCCACGGGCGGGAGCGCCTCGGCCAGATCGAAGCGCAGGGCGATCTTCTTGGGGATGGAGACTTCCAGCAGATGGGTCACCTCCTGCACCACATGGTTCAGGTCGTAGGAGCGCACCACGAAGCGCCCCTTGCCCGAATAGGCGAGCATCTGGCGGGTGAGGTCCGCTGCGCGGTGGATGATGCGCTCCAGGCGCTGCATGTGGGGCAGGGCCGGTGATTCCGGAGCCAGCTTGGTCTCGGCGACATTCATGTGGCCCAGCATGGCCGTGAGCAGGTTGTTGAAGTCGTGCGCGATGCCGCCCGCCAGCACCCCGAGGCTCTCCAGCTTCTGGGCGTGCTGCATCTGCCGCTCCAGCAGCTGCTGGGCACCCTCGTTGCTGCGCCGCTCCAGCTCCGTGGCGGCCCGGGTCGAGAAGATCCGCAGGAGGGAGGCCGCTTCCGCCGGGGCCGGGAGGATGCTGCGGTGGATGACGACCAGGAGGCCCCGGATCTTGTTCTGTGAATCCATGAGAGGCGAGCCGATGTAGGCCTCGGCCTGCAGCTCCTTGAGCAGGCTGAAGTCTGGGAAGCGTTCCTGGACCCCCTGGGGAATGATGCAGATCTCTCCAGCCAAGGCCCGCTCGCAGGGCGACCCTCGGAGGGGGTAGGCCCGGTTCTCCATGGGCCGGCCATCTAGGCACACGGCTAGGGTCTGCACCTGCTTCTCGCCGTTCACAGTGACGGTCTCGCCGATGAGGGCGCCGTCTGCGCCGATGGCCTGGGCCAGGTGCTTGACGAGGTCCAGGAAGAAGGACTCGCCGTAGGAGCCGGACACGCCGCTGGCCACGTGGAGGATCTGCGCCTCCATGCGGCGGCGCTCTGCCAGCTCCCGCTCGAGCCCGACATTGAGGGCGCGGATCTCGCCGGTGGCGGCGTCCACCTGGCGCCGGAAGGCCAGGGCCGCCAGGATGGCCAGGGCCAGAGCCGCCAGCACGCCCAGGCTCGTGGGGACCAGCCAGCTTGGCAGGCCGGTCTTCATCTGGGGGGCCAGCCAGCGGTTGAGGGCCTGGCGGTAGCCCGAGTCCGACCTCCGTTTGCCCTCGGCGAGGTAGGTGTCCAGGGCCTTCAGCAGGTCCGAGTTGTGGCCCTTGCTGGTCGCAAAGTAGGTGTCGAAGGGGCTGAAGACGACAGGGGTCCGTTCCACCTGGAAGCGCGCCTCCTGCGAGTAGCCGAAGATGTTGGTGGCCACGCCCCCATCCACTTGGCCGGACTCCACGGCCCGCATGACGTCCTCGAAGCTGCCGTACTCCACGTAGGTGACTTCCAGGTTGAACTTCGCCACGAGCTCTCGGAAGTGGTCCCCGTTGACATCCCCGCGCATGAGGCCGATGCGGCGGTTCAGCACATCCAGCACCGTGTGGATGGCCGCCTTGGGGTGCGAGTAGAGGATGCTCCAGACCGTGAAGGAGGACTCTTTGCCGTAGTCGAGGTAGAGGGCGCGGGCCGGCGTGAAGGCCACGCTGGTGTGGAGGTCCGCCTGACCGGCGCGGACGCGGTCCAGGCCCTCCTGGAAAGTGCCTGGCAGGAACCGCAGCTCCCAGTCCTCGCGGGCGGCGACCTCGCGAAGCATGTCCGCATAGAAGCCCCGGGCGGTCCCGTCCTCCCCCATGGAGAGGGCTGGGGCATGAGGAAAGACCGCGACGGTCACGACCCGGCGCGGAGCGGCCTCAAGGTTGGCCACGCCGAGCAGGACCATGGCGCAGATCGCCAATAGCCGCTTCATCCGGAATGGTAGAAAAGTGTTTCTGGACATACCCCTGCCTAGTCCTCTATCGACCAAGGCCTGGGCTGGGCTGAGATTTGTTCAGTCCAGGCGCGCCTTCCGCTCACCGTCCTGCCAGCGCAGCCGGAGGCCGGCGCCGGGTGGCAGGGCTGCGGCCCGGGTCACGGGGCGCCCCTCCAAGTCCAGGGCCAGCACGAAGCCCCGCTGCAGCGGGCCCGTGGGATCCAGGCCCTGGAGCTGCTGAGCCAGCACCGCCAGGCGCTGGTCCCGGCGCTGGAGGCTCCTGAGGGTGGCCGGAGCCAGGCGGCGCTGGGCCTCCCGCACCCGGGGCAGGTCGGCCTCCCGGGCCACGAGGGTGGCGGCATGGCGCAGCCGCTGCCGCAGCAGGGCCGCCCGGGTGGCGGCCACGTCCAGGTGGCGGCTGGGGTGGGCCAGGGCTAGGCGTTGGCCGAGTCCCGCGAGGCGCAGCGCTGGCTGCGCCAGGGGCTCGACCCGCTGCAGGCCCTGGTCCACCAGCAGGTTGAGGGTTGTCTCCAGGCCCCGCAGGCGCCACTGCGTCTTGGCGAGGAGGGCCTCGCCAAGACGCTGCAGGTCCGCCGCCAGGGCTTGCCGGTCGGGGGTGGCCAGCTCGGCGGCCTGGCTGGGCGTGGCCGCCCGCTGGTCCGCCGCCAGGTCCACCAGGGTCGTATCGATCTCGTGGCCCACGCCCGTGATGACGGGGAGCCGGCAGTCGGCCACGGCCCGCACCAGGGCCGGATCGTTGAAGGCCCACAGGTCCTCCAGGCTGCCGCCACCCCGCACCAGCAGCAGAGCCTCGCAGCCCCAGTGGGGGTCCTGCAGCTCCTGCAGGGCCAGCAGGGTCTCAGATACACAGCGCTCTCCCTGGGCGGCGGCGGGGGCGATGAGCAGGTGGATGCCTGGGGCGCGCCGGGTGGTCACTTCCAGCACATCCCGCAGGGCGGCGCCGCCCAGGGCGGCCACCACGCCGAGCTTCCGCGGGAAGCGGGGTAGTGGGCGCTTCGGCCGGTCGAAGAACCCCTGGGAGCGGAGCTCCGCCTCCAGCTGCCGCAGGCGGGCCTGCAGGTCCCCGACCCCGGCCAGAACGCAGTGGGAGACGATCAGCTTCAGGCTGCCGCCGGGCACGTAGAGGTCGAGGCTGCCCTTTAGCACCACCCGCTGGCCGTCCAGCGGGCGCTGGGGTAGGAACCGCTGCGCGCTGGCCCAGACCGCGCACCCGATGGCGGCGCCTTCCTCTTTGAGGGTGAAGTACCAGTGCTTGCCCGAGACCTTGAAGTTCGAGACCTCCCCCACCACGCAGACCGCCGAGAAGGGGGGTTCGATGCGGGTCTTCACCTGCTCGAGCAGGCGCTTGACTGAGAGGGGTGCGTCCATGGCCCGCATGATCGCACAGCCCACGGAGTCACTCCCGGGCGAGGACGACTTCGAAGGCCACGGCGTGACCTTCAAGGTCGAGGTCAGGAAGACCCGATCTCTCTGCTCGCGGGCCGGGATCTGCAGCCCGAGCGTGGGGTCCAGGAGGTCATGAAGCGCCTGGCCGAGACGCATATGCAGCTGCCAAAGCGCCCGGCGGATCCCGTCAAGACCAAATAGGTCTTATAATTGCGCCGGGAAAATCCTATTTAGTAATAGATGTCTCATGGGTCATCAACAGGATCGGAAGAAACATCGTTTTCAGATGCATTTTACTGCTGTGTAGAGGTCCCCTCCCTGCTAAGGTCTCCTTCGTTAACCTGGAGGTAGACAATGCATTTCGGTGCCCTTGCTGCAACACTTCCGCTGATCGTGCTCCTGATCGGCATTCCCATCCTGATGAAACCGGCCGCCAAGGTGGCTCCGGTGGCTTGGCTGGTGACGGTCCTCACGGCCATTTTCGTCTTCCATTTCCCGACCAAGGTGACGCTGCTGGCAGCCCTCCAGGGTGGCCTCACGGGCCTCTTCCCGATCATGTACATTCCCTTCGGCGCCCTGGTGGTCTACAACGTCCTCAAGGTCACGGGCTGGATGGACAAGATGCAGGGCGCCATGGCCAGCCTCACCGTTGACCGCCGCGCGCAGGCCCTGCTCATCGCCTTCGGTTTCGGCGCTTTCCTGGAGGGCATCTGCGGCTTCGGCGCGCCGGTGGCCATCCCCGCCAGCATCCTTATCGGCCTGGGCTACAACCCGATGATGGCGGCCCTGGTCTGCCTCGTGGCCAACACGGGCCCCGTGCCCTTCGGCTCCCTGGCCATTCCCACCGTGACCCTGGCCAAGACCACGGGCCTGGACATCATGAAGCTCTCCCAGATGACCGGCCGCTTCATGGCGCCGCTGGCGCTGATCATGGCCTTCGCCACGGTCTATGCCATGTCCAAGAC
>CAIMQW010000087.1 GCA_903843705.1 uncultured Holophagaceae bacterium
GCCCTGGGCGGGGACTTCTGGGTGGACGAGCACCGCACCAAGGCCACGGGCCAGCGCGGGGCCGTGGTGCTCACCATCGGTGATGCCGTGCAGGTGGAGATCACCGCCGTGGACGAGGACCTGCGCCGGGTCAGTGCCTGGGTTCTGGAAGCCAAGTCCCAGGATGCCCACGGCAAGCCCTTCGTGTTCGTGCCGACCCTGGCCGCCCCCGCCCTGCTGAAGGAAGGCGACCTGGAGCCGCCCAAGCGCCGCGGTGGCCAGGAACGCGGCCCCCGGGGCCGGCGGGAGGCCGCGCCCAAGGGCCGCCCCCCCAAGAAGGCCCAGGTCAGCGGCCGGAAGGCCGCCGGTGGCGGCAAGACCCGGGAGGCCAGCCCCAAGCCGCCCAAGGGCTCCGTGCGCGGCACCGGCAAGCGGAAGGCCCGGTGATCGTTCCCCCGGCGCCCGCCCGTTGCCTCGGGGTGGACCCGGGCTCCCTGGCCTGCGGCTGGGCCGTGGTTGAGCGCTGCGGCTCCCGCCTGAGCCTGGTGGAGGCCGGCGTCATCCGGAGCCCCCGGGGCGCAGACTTCGACCAGCGCATCCACGGCATCCACCTCCGCCTCGCCGAGGCCATCGCAGCCCACGCCCCGGGCTTCATGGCCGTGGAGTCGCCCTTCGTGGAGAAGAACGCCGCCACGGCCCTGAAGCTGGGCCAGATCCGGGGCGGCATCCTGCTGACGGCGGCCCTGCATGGCCTGCCCGTGGGGGACTACAACCCCATGCAGGTGAAGAAGGCCGTCAGCGGCTATGGCTGGGCGGACAAGACCCAGGTGGGGAAGATGGTGATGACCCTCCTCAACCTGAAGGAGCCTCTGGCCGCCGATGCGGCCGATGCGGCGGCCGTGGCCATCGGCCACCTGCTGGCCACTCGCAGCTTTGTGGCGGCCCCTCCGAGGCCCCAGGCCAGGCCATCGAAGACCTGAAGGTCTTGTTTTTCAAGGGCTTTCTGAATTGTCACGGACCGCGTGACAAAAATGTTCGTAACTCGTGACATTTCTTGTGATGCCTATCACTAGCCTGGGTCATGACACCTGGTGATGATGGTCGAGTAGCACACGGAGCAGCCATGCACATGGACACCGCCGTTCGATCGCACAACCCAGCCTTCTGGACCACCGCCGAGCGCCTGCACGAAGTGTTCAACCAGCTGGAGCGCCAGATGAGCGTCTCCCCCCGCGGCCTCGCCGTGCTGCGCCAGGTCCAGGCCCTCGAGGCTGAGTTTGAGGCCGAAGTGATGCACCGCAGCCGGTGCATCGCCGCCTGAGTTCTTCTCGTACGCAGAAAGGCCCGGCGCTGCCGGGCCTTTCTGCGTACGAGAAGAAAAGCCCTTCAATAGCCTCACGCCAGCACTACTTGTAGCTCACCCCTTCGGGGCCACGGATCAGGATATTACCGCCGTAGGAGACGTCTTCAAAAATGCCAAAGACCGGTGCAATGGTCCAACCGTGGACCTTCATTTTTAGCGCATTAGTACCCTTGCCGAACTCTAGCAAGTCCGCCTTCCCCGAACCGCCGATACTCCCATTGAATATGACGTCCTCAACGACCCAACCGTTTTTCAGGCGGGTATTCGGGAACAGGGTGTCGTCCACCTTGAATCCGAAAGGGCTCACACTTGAATGACGAACGAAGAAGCCTGACCCGCGGATGCTGTCATAACCCTGGATGTATCTGGCGGCCTCACCGTCGTCATGCAATTCCGCGTCGGCGATCACCGAGCTGTATTCTATGAAGTAGCCGATGATCGTGGTGCGTGGAGTGAAGCGGAACGGAGAGCCCTGGCTCACTTGACTATCCTCCCGCTTCACCTGGACCAGGCCGCTGAAGGCGGGGATTCCCGTTACTTGCGGGACATCGACCATCAGCTGCGTGTCCGTGGAAAACCCGACGGGGGCCTTTTCCAGGCGGCTGGGGCCCACCAGAAAATACACTTCCGTGGCCGGCGTGAACCCCGTGCCGGTCACCAGGATGGGGTCACCCGGTTCCCCGCTGGTGGAGCTGAGATTCAAGATCATCGGTGCCGGCACACCACCAGCACTACCTGATGATGGTTGCGAGTTGGACCCACCGGGCATTGGCCGCAGGGTGGGACCACCCGAGGCCGGGGTGGTCTTCGCCACCGGCGCCCGCTCGGACGTCGCCAGCGCAGGTCCCTTGGCCTTGACGATCAGATTTCGGCTTAGCAAGGTCTTCTGGCTGGCCTGGCGGGTTTTTCGCTGGTCGCTATAAAACGTGTTCAGCTGGCTGACCCGCTGGGCCGCCCGGATTTTCAAGGCTTCACCTGCGGCCTTTACCTTGGCTTCGAGCTGCCGCTTCGCCTCCTCGACCTTCTGCTTCTGATCGGCGGTGAGCTCCGTGACAGCTCCGACAGCCTGGTTGGCGGCCCCCTGGACGGCACTCACCACACTCGAGGGGGGTGGCGGGGCTGGCGGCTTGGGGAAGCCCTGAGCCAGCCCGGCAACAGCGGTGAGGGCGAGGCCACCCAGCAGGGTCGCCCCAGCGAATAAACGGGTGAAAGGCTTGGTTGCCACCAGGGACCTCCTCAAGGAAACAGCCAGGATGGCTATAGACATGGCCATCCACTTGGACAAGGGATTTCGCAACTTTCCTGGGTCTGGATGAATCCCGGGATTCTCCCCGCACGGGGACGGCTGAGTCCAGCACTTACTTTGATCGCAAAATAAATTCTATGCGACCTCTCGGAGGGGTGGATTCCAGGGAAGGCTTGAACGCAAGCACCAGGAAGGCGACACTGCGCCATCCTGCCTGCTCTCGCCCTGCCTTTCTGTGAGACCCAACAGTGCGCCTACCCGCTGTCCTGCCTGCGCTCTTCCTGTCCCTCGCCCTGCTGCTCACGAGCCCTGGCCTGGCGGGGAGCCCGGCGCCCCTGCGCTACGCGCTCAAGGCGGGCCAGCGCCTGACCTACGCCCAGGACTATCAGACGGACTCCCGCTCCGATGCCCGCAGCCTGTTCGAGCAGGGCGGAGAGGCCGCGGCCGATGCCTCCCTGGTCAATGCGCTGCGCATCCACCTACGGGCCCGGATGCAGGTCGAGGTGCTGGAGCAGCAGGAGCAGGGGTGGCTGGTCTCCGTCCGGTGGGAACGCGTCACAGGCACCGTCACGGCGAACAGCCAGTCCCAGGGGCAGCTGCTCAGCGCTCTGCAGAAGGGACTGGCGCTGCCACTCGTCCTGCACCTGGACCAGGACGGACGCTTCGGCTCGCTCCATCTGGATCCGGCCCTCGATCCGACCGTAACCGCGATCATCCGGACCCTCCTCGCCCCGCTGCAGTGCATCCTGCCCCCCACACCCAGCAGCGTCTGGGAGGCGGTGGAGGAGGACCCGGCCGGTCGCTTCGAGACCATCTACCAGCTTGAGCGCCGGGGCGAAAAAGACGGCATCACCCGCTTCCGCAAGTGGCTGGCGCGCCTCCTGCCCGATGCCTCGGGCAGCCGCCCGGGCGAGCTCAAAGTGGAGCGCAGCCTCCAGGTGCAGGGCTCCCGAGGAATGGGCTTCGATGCCCAGCGGGGCCACCTCGTCTTCCTGGACGGGCACGAGATCCAGCGCACGATCATCGCCGGTAAGACCGTGGCGGGATCCGATGTCCGGCTGGCCCTGCGCCTCACGGGCTCGGGCCGCCTCAAGGCGGAGGCCCTCCGGGCCCAACAAGCCTGGGCGAAGCAGCGGGAGCAAGCTTCCGCTGGAACCCCCCTGTATGTGGAGTCCAGCGCCGAGGAACAGGAAACGGCGGTCCAGAGGAAGGCCCTGGGCGAGGCCACGGCCGACCAGATTTTCGAGGCCCTGAAGGCCGCCGAAAACCAGGGGGAGAAGGATGGCGGAGCCCACTACCTCAAGCTCAAGGCCCTGGCCTACGTCCACCCCGAGGCCTGCGCGCGGATGAGCGAGCAGCTGGCTATCGCCTCGCCCGAGACCCTCTCCATGCGCCTGCTGGCTTCAGCCCTGAGCGCCACGGGCTCCCTGCCCTGCCAAGTAGCCCTGGCCAAGGCCATCCACAGTCGCAGGGAAGACTGGCCCGCCATGGCCGTCCTGATCCCGGCCCTGGGGCAGTGCCAGAACCCGTCGCCGGCCGCCATCGCCCTGCTGGAGGAGCTCGCCTATGGTTCCCCGTTGGTGTCCATCGCGTCCACCGCACAGCTGATGCTGGGCTCCATGGCCTTCAACCTCGCTCGCCAGGGCGCACCCGAGAAGGCCGAGGGCATCGTCGCCTCCGCCTTGGCCCGGCTGGAAGCGGCAAGGGACCCCATCCTGGCGGCCCGCTTCCTCCTCTGCCTGGGCAATGCGGGGTCACTCCGGTCCCTCCCGGCGCTGCAGAGCTGGGCTGCCACGCCGGAACCGGAGCTGCGGTCCCTCGCCTTCTACGCCCTGCGCTGGATCGAGGCGGCCCCGGTGGAGCCCCTCCTGCTGAAGGCCCTGGCCTCCGACCCCGAGGCCCAGGTGCGCGCCAAGGTCATCGATGCCTTCAGGTACCGCCCTCCCAGCGCAACCCTGGTTGAAGCCCTGGGGCAAACCGCCCTCCAGGATGCTTCCCCCAGGGTCCGGCTGGCCGCGCTGGGCAGCCTCTGGGACCTGCGGAGCCAATATCCCGCAGTGCTCACCACCGTGGAAGCAGCCCGGAAGGACCCGGACGAAGATGTCCGGAAACAGGCAGACTCCTTCCTCGGCAAGTGAGCAAAGGGGGGATTCCGGAAGCGACTACAGGGGTCGGGACAGGTCCAGGGCGAAGAGGTCACCCTCGAGCTTCAGGCCAGGCCAGCTCCAGAGGTCCACCCTGAGGGTGCTGGGGCAGGCATTCCAGACATCCGGAAGGCAGGGATGGCCGAAGGTGACGAAGGCATAGACCTGACCGCTGAGCATCTCCAGCTTGTTGTGGACGACGAGTTTCTCCTTGATGCCGAAGGCGAAGAACCAGTAGACGCCCACCTCTCCCGAGATCTCCATGTCGTTGTTGAGGAGGGTCATGTTGGCGCCCACCCCGGCGGAGAGGCCCAGGTAATCCCCGCCAAAGCCGATGCCTGCCTGGGCGTAGACGCTGCTGTGGACATAGGGATCCACCCAGGCGCGCACCATGGGGAGGCCCCCGTAGAGGCCCACGCCATACTCGAGACCGGCTTCGCCCTGGACCCCCAGCTTGACGGTGAGGGTGAGTGGCCCGATGGGCACGGGGATGGTCGTGTGGACGTCGCAGCCCTTGGAATACTTGCTGGTCTTCTCCCACTTGGCGGGGGCGGACTCACTTAGGTGGAAGATGCTCTGTCCAAGGACGGAGACGTCCATCTTGGCGGAGTTGGATTTGGCCGAGGAGGTGAAGTCCGCCGTGGCCGTCGCCAGGGTGAAGCTCTGGTTGAAGACCGCCCCGCCCGCGGTGGCGTCGCCGTGGAAGGCGAAGTGGCTCTCGCTGTTCTCGAGGTCATCCTTGGTGGGCGGCGTGGAGACGGCAAAGACCTCGCCATCGATGGTGCCCTTCCCGCGCAGATAGGCCTGGAAGGTGCCCGCGCTGCCCACTTCGAAGTCGAACGGGTAGGTCTGATGGATCGGCTTGCGGACCTTGATGGCCGTGATCGCCGCATTGGGCTTGGCACCGGCCGGCTTGAAGAGGGGCGCGACGGCCGCCTTGGCCAGGTGGGCCGGTGCGGCGCTGGTGAGGTTCGCGCCGGAGAGGCTCTTGAGGCCGTCCTGGTATTGCTGGGGGCTCAGGCCCAGCTTCTGGGCATCGCCCTGGGAGACCATGCTCTGGATCTGACTGCCCATGGGGGCAGCCCCGGCGGTCGGCTTGATGCGCTGAAGATCAATCTTGGGCAGCACCTTGTGGAAGCTGCCGATGTGCTTGGCCTGGGAGTTCAGCAGGGTGGCATTGATCGCGGTCCGCCGCAGCACCGGCAGAGCTTCCTTGTTCTTGAGGGTGTGTCCGGCGCCGTTCAGCCAGGCTTCCAGGGCATTCAGGTCCTTGTAGTAGGCGCCGGCGGGCACCACGCGGCCATCCGGCAGCGTGATGTTGTCGCTTGGACCGACGATCCTCCGGGTCTTGGGGTCCATCAGCTGGAATGGCTGGTGGGGGATCGGGGTGCGCTTGATGTCTTCCAGCACCGTGTTGGCGTGCAGGGGCAGGACCGCCGGCATGGCCCGGGCGATGGTCGCAACGCCCGGGGCCAGCCGAATCGCCCGGGCGTTCGCGAGGGGAGACAGGGCACCCTTGGGCTGATTCGGGGGGGGCGGAGGAGGAACCAGGCCCTGCCCCAGGGCAGGCAGCGCCGCCGCAGCCAGGAGGAGCGTGAACACAGACAGACGGGAACAGCGGCCCTGATGCCTAGGCATGGCACTTCTCCTTATGGGAATTGGGTTGGATGTTGGTGCCAGCATAAACCCCCTGATTGCCCGCCCGTCAACTGAAATAACCAATCCTTTTCTATCCAGATATCAATGGGAGTCAACCCCGGCAGAGGCCTTGCGGGGGGGGTCCAGGAGGGGTCAGCCCTGCCGATTTATTCCTTGACGCGTCAATTCGCTTGTCGCAACAATGGGCCCAACTTTCAATCCATGAGCTCAATAAAGCAGTCCCAGTCGCGCACTGACCCAAGGGAGGTTTCACATGCGGCCATCATCGTGGTTTAAGTCTCTGGCACTGCTACCCGTCCTGGCGGCAGCCACTCTGGGCGCTCAAGGGGTCGCCCTGCAGCATGCCCAGATCTACCTCGACCGAGAGAAGGCCGCCCCGGCTGACGTCAAGCAGGTCCTGGCCACCCAACGCAAAGCAATCAGCGACCGGAAGCTCAGATTCACCGTCGGATACACCTATGCCCTGGAGCACAAGCTCCAGGACATCACCGGCGGCGTGCTGAACAAGGACCCGGGCGTGGTCACCCGCCAGGCCGAACTCAGCGCGAAATTGATGGACCTGCACGACAAGGCCCTGGCTGCGGCCCTCAAGGCCAATCCCGGCCTGAGGTCCAAGATCCCCTTGCTGAGATTCGCCCCCAGCCCAAGCAACTCCTCCCTGGACTGGCGCAAGCAGGGGATGGTGAGCCCCGTGCGGCGGCAGCTGGGCGGCACCTGCTGGGCCTATGCCGCCGTCGGCGCGCTGGAGTCCTCCTCGCTGCTGCTCAACAACGAGCCCATCGACGCATCCGAGCACTACGTCATCACCAATGACTCTGCGGACTGGTATGTCCCGGGCAACTTCAATGGCGGAGGCTGGTGCTTCAAGGCGGTCAACTTCCTCGTAAACACCGGAACGGTAGCTGAGACCACGGACCCTGACAACGGCACGGCCGGAACCCCGAACCCGACCATCAAGAAACCCTATGGCGGCATGGCTTGGGGCTTCTGCCACGGAACCACCGGGGCGGCCACCGTCGCGGAGGTCAAGCAGGCCCTCTGCGCCCATGGCCCCGTGGGCACCTGGATCGACGCGGGGGGCACCTTCGGGACCTATTCCGGCGGCATCTATGACGACACCAGCACGAATCACGAGGTCCGGGGACACTTCGTCCTAATCATCGGGTGGGATGACGCCAAGGGCGCCTGGTTGGTCAAGAATTCCTGGGGTACCACCTGGGGAGATCCATGCGGCTTCGGCACCGAGCGTGGCTATGGCTGGATCGCCTACGGTGTCCACGGGATCCAGGGCGATGCCGTGTGGATCCAGGCCCACCCCACGCAATACCCGATCGACAGGGTCGCCTGGGAGAAGCACATCAAGTTCTCGCGGTTGCCCCTCCAGCGATAGTGTCACCACGTAAACAAGCTGGATACTCCCGGGCAACCCGCCGGACGGACAGAACAAGGGCACCCCGAAGGGTGCCCGAATGTCTCGGCCTCGCAGTGCTCGGGCCGGAAGGGGCTGGCGTGAACGGCCGCCCCGCGGGAGGAAGGAGTGTCTCTTCCCAACCCCAGCATAGGCTCCTGGGGGCCTTCCTCAAGGGGGGTGGGGGAATCGCTTGGTGACTAGTCCTGGGGCGCAGTTCCCGGGCGGTAGGAGGCGTACTTCGGCACCCACTGGGCCCGGG
This sequence comes from uncultured Holophagaceae bacterium, assembly GCA_903843705.1. Taxonomy (GTDB): domain Bacteria; phylum Acidobacteriota; class Holophagae; order Holophagales; family Holophagaceae; genus Geothrix. The sequence continues at coordinate 8,062 of CAIMQW010000087.1, forward strand.
TGACGATGCCCTCCAACTGCTCGTCGTCGATGAGGCGACCCAGCCCCGAGTCCCGGGCCTCGATGCCCACGGCCTTGGCCACGGCGGCGGAGACGGCCCGGATGTCCTTCATCTCGGGCAGCAACAGGCCCATTCCCTCCTGGGCGGGGGTCACGAACTCGCTGATGGCCTTGCTGCCGGCCAGGAACATGCCGTCCGTCACGCGAGAGGCCTTGCACACCAGGGCGCCCAGACCCACACCGGGGAAGATGTACATGTTGTTGCACTGGGAGGAGAGGAGCTTGTGGCCCTTCCAGTCCACGGGATCGAAGGGGCTGCCCGTGGCCACCAGGCCCTTGCCATCCGTGGCCTTCCAGACGGCCTCGGGTGTGCACTCGCACTTGTGGGTGGGGTTGGACAGGGCCAGGACGATGGGCCGCTCGGAGTGTTTCGCCGTCTCGGCCAGGATGGCCTCGCTGAAGAGGCCCGGCTGGGCCGTGACCCCGATGAGGACCGTGGGATGCGCGTTGCGGACCACGTCCTCTAGCCCAATGCGTGAAGGATCGTCCAGCTGCCAGCCGTCCACCGCGGCGCGGCGCTGGGCCACGGGCTCCTGGGGGCCCTCCAGCAGGGGATCGCCCTCCAGCAGCAGGCCCTGCATGTCGACGGCGTAGATGAGCTTACGCGCCGCCTCGTCGGAGAGGCCCTCCTGTTTCAGCGCGGCGCGGATGTTCATAGCGATGCCCGTGCCGGCCTGGCCCATGCCCACGATGACGTAGCGCTCGTCCTGGAAACGGCTCTGCTTGATGCGCATGGCGGTCATGAGGGCCGCCAGGGCAGTGGACCCCGTACCCTGGATGTCGTCATTGAAGGAGAGGATGCGCTCACGGTAACGGTCCAGGTTCTTGAAGGCCGTCTGCTTGGCGAAGTCCTCCCACTGGAGCAGGGTGTCGGGGA
>CAIMQW010000088.1 GCA_903843705.1 uncultured Holophagaceae bacterium
AGCCCTCTGCTTCGTCATCCGGCGGTCCTGTGGCATAGCCTCCGCGCCGGATCCTGACTGCGCAGAGGGCATCGAGCCCTCTGCTTCGTCATCCGGCGGTCCTGTGGCATAGCCTCCGCGCCGGATCCTGACTGCGCAGAGGGCATCGAGCCCTCTGCTTCGTCATCCGGCGGTCGGCTACATTAGGCTCTTCATGATGTCGTCGAGGACGGCGGGGCTGGGCTTGAGGAGGGTCTCGTCCAGGCTGGCCAGGGGCTCGTCGACCAGGTTGAGCAGGTCCGGGAGGGGGGGCTGGGTCGGGTTGATGTAGAGCAGCCCGGTGAGGAACTCGCCCTTCTCCATGGACTCGTGGATGGCCTTCATGGCGCCGTAGCGGTCCTTGGGGTCGTAGTCCTCGTGGATGGCCTTGATGGCCACCTTGGAGCCGTCCGGGAAGGTGACGACCTCGGTCTCACCCGCGGGGATGTCCACGTCCTCGACCTCGGAATACTGGACGAAGCCCAGGTCATGGAGGGGGAAGTCATGGTCCTTGACGTGCTTGTAGGAGCGCGTGGAGGCATCGTGGTTGTTGAAGGTGACGCAGGGGCTGATGATGTCCAGCACCACGGTGCCCTGGTAGGCGAAGGCGGCTTTGAGGATGGCGCCCAGCTGCTTGGGGTTGCCGGAGAAGCAGCGGGCCACGAAGCCGCAGCCCAGCTCGATGGCCAGGGTGCAGGGATCGATGGGCGGCAGCTCGTTGACCGCGCCGCTCTTCAGGGAGGAGCCCTTGTCGGCGGTGGCGGAGAACTGGCCCTTCGTCAGGCCGTAGACGCCGTTGTCTTCGATGATGTAGATCATGGCCACGTTGCGGCGCACTGCGTGGACGAACTGGCCCGTGCCGATGGACATGGAGTCGCCGTCGCCGGAGACGCCGATGTTGATGAGCTGGCGGTTGGCCAGGGAGGCGCCGGTGGCCATGGAGGGCATGCGGCCGTGGACGCTGTTGAAGCCCCAGCCCTGGTTGATGAAGTAGGCGGGGGTCTTGGAGGAACAGCCGATGCCCGAGAACTTGGCGACCCGGTAGCCTTCGATGTTGGACTCGAAGGCGGCGTTGATGATCTGGGCGGTGATGGCGTCGTGGCCGCAGCCGGCGCAGAGGGTGGACTTGGAGCCCACATAGTCCTGCTTGGTGAAGCCGAGCTTATTGGCGGGAGCGGAAGGCGTGGGGGTGGTCATGGTCAGCTCCTCTTACTTCTGCTCGAAGGCGGTGATCTGGTCCACGATGCACTTGGCGGGGATGGCGTGGCCGTCGTAGTGGAGGACGCTCTTGAACTTGGTGGCGAACTCCGGATAGGTCTCGCGGAAGAGGTTGGCCATCTGGCCGTCCCGGTTCTGCTCGACCAGGTAGACCACCTGCTTCTCCTGCACGAAGGCGTCGACCTCGGCCGTGAAGGGCAGGGCACGCAGCCGCAGGTAGTCCGTCTTGAGACCGGCCTCGGCCAGGATGTCCTGGGCCTCGATGGCCGCGGGGTTGCTGGAGCCGAAGGCCAGGAGGCCCTTGTCGGACCCCAGGTTGCGGAAGAGGGGCTTGGGCACGTAGGTCTTCGCGGTCTCGTATTTCCGCTTCAGGCGGTCCACTACCGCGAGGTAGTCCTCAGGCTTCTCGGAATACTGGGCGTAGGCGTTGTGACCCGAGCCGCGGGTGAAGTAGGCGCCCTTCCCGCCAGGGGTGCCGGGCAGGCTGCGGTAGGGAATCCCGTCGCCGTCCACGTCCTTGTAGCGGCCCCAGTCCTCCGCCTCGGCGAGCTGTTGCTGGTTGAGCACCTTGCCGCGGTCATAGGGCTTGGTGGGGTAGTCGAAGGGCTTGGAGGACCAGTTCTGCATGCCCAGGTCCAGGTCGGTCACCACGAAGATGGGCGTCTGAAAGCGCTCGGCCAGGTCGAAGGCGTCGTAGGAGAACTGGAAGCACTCCTCCATGTTGCCGGGGTAGAGGTTGATGTGCTGCGTGTCGCCGTGGCTGCACTTGGCGCAGAGCTCGATGTCCGACTGCTGGGTGCGGGTGGGCAGGCCCGTGCTGGGACCGGTGCGGGCGACGTTGTAGAACACGCCCGGCGCTTCGACGTAGTACCCCAGGCCGATGAACTCGCTCATGAGCGAGACGCCGGGACCCGAGGTGGAGGTCATGGAGCGGGCACCAGCCCAGCCCGCGGCCAGCACCACGCCCGCAGAGGCGAGCTCATCCTCCATCTGCACGATGGCCACCGTGGACTTGCCGGTCTTGGGATCGATGCGGTATTCCTGCGCGTACTCGATGAAGGTCTCGACCAGCGTCGAGGCGGGGGTGATGGGATACCAGCCCACCACGGTGCAGCCGGCGAAGAGGGCGCCCAGGGCGCAGGCCTCGTTGCCGTCCACGATGATGAGGCCCTGGGTCTTGTTGTCGCGCACCACCCGCACCTGGTCCTGGTCGGGCAGGTTCTCCATGGCCCAGTCGTAGCCGGCCATGGCGGCGTTCTGGTTCAGCTCGATGGCCTTGTCCTTGCCCTTCAGCTGCTTAGCGATGGCCTTCTTGACCTCGGCCATGTCCACGCCCAGCACGCGGGAGGCGACGCCGACGTAGATCATGTTCTTCACCAGCTTGTGCAGCTTGGGCTCGGGACAGGAGGCCGTCACCAGCTTCTGGAAGGGCACGGGGATGCAGGAGAGGTCGCTGCGCAGCTTGTCCAACTGCAGCGGCTCATCGTAGATCACCAGTGCGCCGACATCGGCCTTGGCGATGTCGTCCTTGGCCGTCTCGGGATTCATCAGGATCAGCATCTCGTTGCTGGCCTTGCGCGCCACATAGCCCTTGGCGCTGGCGCGGATGGTGAACCAGGTGGGCAGGCCGGCGATGTTCGAGGGGAAGAGGTTCTTGCCGCTGACGAAGACGCCCATCTGGAAGATGGCGCGCAGCAGCACGGTGTTCGCGGTCTGGGAACCCGATCCGTTGACCGTGGCCACCTGGATCGAGAAATCATTGATCCGGGTTTTCGCTCCCTGGGCGAGGGGGGGGGCAGCAGGACTGGCAGTCATGGAGACTCCTTTTCTGGGCGAGCCGGCGGGTATGGGGTGTGCATGAAAGAGGATAATGAGGGCGTAAATACTTGATCTATCAGGCAGTCCTTCAGTATGGCAGAGGCCGGAAGCCGGTTCCATCCACGGTCTTGCCAGGGGGAGGAAGGGGGTCTGAAAATAAGCGAAAAAAAAGGGATTGACGACCTGCTGCTCCACTCCTACATTGAAAGCCATGAAAACCAGTGATCTCACCAAACGGCAGCAGGCTGTGCTGAACTTCATCCGAGCATTCGTACTCGAGGAGGGGCGCAGCCCCACGCTCGCGGAAATTGCCAAGGGTGTCGGTTCCAGTGCGGTATCCACCATTCACAAACATGTCCAGCACCTGATGGACAAGGGCTTCCTGGTCCGCAGCCACGGGAAGGGCAACAACCTGGTGGTGGCCACCCAGGCCGAGGAGGCGCCGGATCGCGGCCGCTCCGTCCGTGGTGAGCAGCGGCCCGAGGTCTTGCCGCTCATGAAGATCTACCCCTTCTGCGGTGACGTGGCCGCCGGCGCCCCCATCCTGCCCGAGAGTCGCGCCCTGCCCATCGAGGTGCCCAACAGCATCCACCGGCAGCGCGAGGAGCTCTTCGTCCTGCGGGTCCGGGGCGACTCCATGGTCGATGACGCCATTCTCGATGGCGACCTCGTGGTGCTGCAGCGCAAGGGCGAATACCGCAATGGGGACCGGGTGGTGGCCCTCATCGAGCAGGAGGAGGTCACCCTGAAGGAGTTCCGACGCGACGCCAAGGGCGTGTGGCTCATCCCTCACAACCCCGAGCTGCAGCCGCGCTGCTACCCCCCGCAGAACATCGACATCCAGGGCGTCCTCGTCGGCGTCATGCGCAGCTGCTGAGAGCGGCCCGGCGGGTCGACTTCCGCGTGGAATTCGGGAACCTGATTATCGGCCAGACTCCGCTAAAAAGGCGCTCCACGAAGAACACGAAGACGCCCTGCGGGCGCAGGAAGCACTCGAATCCGCCCGGACCCGGGCCGGTCGCACGCGACCGGGGGTCCCGGCCCGGATGCCCTGTCGGCGCGATGACCGCGCCTTCGTGCCCCTTTGGGTCTGTGCTTCGTGTCCTTTGTGGCGAAGGCTTCTGATCCCTTTTTCAGGTTCTTCCGGAATTCCCGGGATCATTCTCGGCCGTGCACTTGCAGGCATCCCCGTCCATCCCATTTATCCCCGTCATGCCTCTGCTTTCTGGGGCGGAATGCCAGGCTGAAGGTTCAAAGACAAGTGCCTTTGGACGGGGATAAAAACGGATGAACGGGGATGACCGCCAACAGCCGCCGAATGCGGGCCCTTGCAGGGGCCGGCCGGCACTGAGCGGGACTCAGCGACCCAGCCGGCTCCGCACGGCCTGCCCCATCTCGGTGGTGCTGTGGGTTCCGCCGAGGTCGCGGGTGCGGAAGCCCGTCTGCAGGGCCCCGCCCACCGCTGCTTCCAGCGCGGTTGCTTCCGGCTCCCAGCCCAGGTGGCCGAAGAGCAGCGCGAGGCTCAGGAACATGCCCACGGGGTTGGCCAGACCCTGCCCGGCGATGTCCGGCGCGGAGCCGTGGACCGGCTCGGCCAGGGCCGCGCAGCGGAAAGGCCGGTGGGGGGCCCAGCTGAGGGAGGGCGCCATGCCCATGCCGCCCAGGTAGGCCGCCGTGAGGTCGCTGATGAGGTCGCCGAGGTAGTTGTCGGCGGCGATGATCGCGAAGCCCTTCGGTTCTTGCACGAGGGCGCAGAGCAGGGCGTCCGCGTGCATGGTGCGGGTGGCCACGCCGGGGAACTGGGGCCGGAGGTCCTCGAAGACGCGGAGCCAGAGACCGTGGCCATGTTTCAGTACGTTGGCCTTGTGCGCCAGCAGCAGCGGGCGCCCCCGCTCGGCCGCCCGCTGGAAGGCCGTCTCCAGCAGACGGCGGACAGCGGGCTCCGTGTGGATGGCGAAGTCCACGGCGCGGCCGGGCTCAGTGGTGCCCTGCAGGCAGTAGGGGCCCTCGGTGTTCTCCCGGAAGATCTCGAGGTCCAGGCCAGCCTGGAAGCCCGGCAGGAGGGGGCGGCAGGGGCGGAAGTTCACCGTCAGCTCCAGGCCCTGCCGCAGCCGCAGGAGGATCTGTTCCGCATGGCGCCCGTCGGGGATGCGCGGATCCCCCACTGCACCGAAGAGCACCGCGTCGCAGCCGTCACGGAGGGCCGTGAAGGCGTGCTCGGGCAGGGTCTCTCCCGTGGCCAGGTAGTGCTCGGCGCCGTAGGGCAGGGGGACCGCCTCGAGGCACCGGCCCCGGACCGCCGCCCAGTCCAGGCAGGGCGCGGCTTCGGCCATGACCTCGCCGCCGACGCCGTCGCCGGGGATGAGCGCGATGCGGACCGGTCTGGACACTGCGGTTCCCTCCCCCTGAGGAGCCGATGGTGCCACACTCCACCTGGAATCTGGAGGCCAGAGTGGCGCGGACAGGGAGGATCACCATGGG
>CAIMQW010000089.1 GCA_903843705.1 uncultured Holophagaceae bacterium
CACCTTCGCCGCTCAGCATGGACTCCAGGATGCCCTTCGACATATCGACTCCGTGCACGCTCAAGGCTCCTGTCGAAAGTATAGCGCGGACAAGCAGGCTGCGTCCGGATTCGGGCTACGCTAGAAGAGGAGGCGGCATGCGCACCGTGGTGATGGGAGCAGGACGATCGGGACTGGCGGCGGCCCGTTTCCTCGCAGCGCAGGGACGTTCTGTGGTGCTCACGGATCTGCGCCCCGAGCCCGGTCCGGAGCTGGAGCTGGAGTTGGCCAAGGCCCGGGTCGCCGGCGTCTGGGGCGCCCATCCGCTGGCCCTGCTGGAGGCCTGCGGCGAGCTGGTCATCAGCCCCGGCATTCCGCGCACGGCCCCCTTCGTGGCGGAGGCGCTCCGGCGGGGCATTCCGGTCCTCGGAGAGGTGGAGCTGGCCCATGGCGTGATCCGCCTCCGGCCAGGCGGTGGGCGGGTGCTGGCGGTCACCGGCACCAACGGCAAGAGCACCACCACGGATCTCACGGCCTTCCTGCTGCGGGCCGCGGGGCGCCCAGCCGTGGCTTGCGGCAACCTGGGGACACCGGTCCTCGAGGCGGCCCAGACCGCGCCCGAGGACACCACCTTTGTGGTGGAGCTGAGCAGCTACCAGCTGGAGTCGGTCCAGGGCTTTCATGCGGAGGCGGCGGCCTTCCTCAACCTGACGCCGGACCACCTGGCCCGCCACGGCACCATGGAGGCCTACCGGCAGACCAAGCTGCGGATCTTCGAGCGGCAGGGTCTGGACGACCTGCGGGTGGTGCCCGTGGCCCGCCCCGAGTGGTGGGAGGGCGCGTCCGGAACCGGGCAAGTCGCCCGGTTCGGCTGGTCCCCCTGCGAGGCCTGGTGCGATGCGGCGGGCCAGCTGTTCCTCCACGGCGAGCCGCTGCTCCCCCGCTCGGAGCTGCTCATTCCCGGGGACCACAACGTGGAGAACGCCCTGGCGGCATGCCTCCTGGCCCGCCACGCTGGCGCTTCCCTGGAGGGCCTGCGCGCAGGCCTGCGGACCTACCCGGGCCTGGCCCACCGCCTCGCCTACTGCGGCGAGAAGGGCGGGGTGCGGGCCTACAACGACTCCAAGGGCACCAACGTGGACGCCACCCTGACGGCCATCCACGCCCTGCCGGGGCCCCTGGTGCTGCTGCTCGGCGGCACCGACAAGGGTACTAGCTACGAGCCCCTGCGCGCGGCCCTGGCGGGCAAGCTGCGGCGGCTGGTCTTCCTGGGCGAGGCGATCCCGCAGCTCACCAAGGAGCTGGGCGACCTGCCCCACGAGGTGGTGCCGCTCTTCAATGACGCGGTGCAGGCGGCCCTGACCCTGGCCCAGCCCGGCGACCAGGTGCTGCTCAGCCCGGCCTGTGCGAGCTTCGATCAGTTCGACAACTTCGAGCAGCGGGGCGATCGCTTCGAAGCCCTGGTCCACACCTGGAGCACCTCATGACGAGCCCCCTCGCCGCCGAACTGCGCCACCTGCTGGGCGACGATGCCGTGCTCACGGAGCCCGATGACCTCGTCCGCTACCAAGAGGGCTGGCGCTACGGCAAGGGCGTGGCCCTGCTGGCCGTGCGCCCAGGCACCCCAGACCAGGTAGCGGCGACGCTGGCGGCCTGCCGGGCGGCGGGTGTGGCCGTGGTGCCCCAGGGCGCGAATACGGGCCTGGTGGGGGCCTCCACCCCGGACGCCAGCGGTCGCATGGTGGTGCTGAGCCTTGAGCGCCTGAACAAGCGCCTCGAGATCGATCCCGTGAACCGCACCGCCCGGGTGGACAGCGGCGTGCTGCTCAGCGCCCTGAACGCGGCGCTGGCCGAGCACGGCCTGATGTTTCCCATCGACCTGGGCGCCGACCCCACC
>CAIMQW010000090.1 GCA_903843705.1 uncultured Holophagaceae bacterium
CAGCTGCTACAGATCCTGTCGGTCTCCGTTTTCGAGAAAATCGAGCTACGGCGGGCCTTTGCGAAGGAGGAAATCCAGATCCACGAGGACCGCTTCTCTAAACAACTGCCATTGTTTGACTTTTAACCGGACACTAGTGATTACAACTTCAGAATTTGGAATTTTTTACCACTAGATCGAACGGAGTAAGTATTCGTTCCGGGACTCCCGCTCCGACAGGTCCGATTTCGAGAAACTGACCCCTCCGGTCCACAGAGCGGAGGGGCCTCCCACGTGCTGACTCGGCCCCCGGGCCAGCCGCCTTCGCCCCCGGGTACAGCACAGCGCCCCAGGTCCTGGGGCGCTGTCGTACTTGGTCTGGGGCTTTGCTTGGTTCGGCGGTTCCATGGAGGGGCCGCCCCCGCATCCTGCGGGTCGTCAGCGGTCTTCAGTTCCCGGAGTTCTTCCGCTCCACACGGCTGGCATAGGCCTGGCCAGCGGCGTTGGTGCGGGTGGACAGGGCCCGCAGCTGCACGCGGTCCCCTACGAGCAGCTGGTCGAAGCGGAGGGCGGCGTCACGGTCGAGCACCAAGGTCTGGGCATCGGTCCAGTAGGCGCGGCCCCCTACCGTCAGCGTCAGGTCCGCGGCACTCAAGGCCGTGATGGAACCCTGGGCTTCCAGATCCGAAGCCCCATTGCCCATGGGAGAGAAGCGGACTTCCACCTTCGTGGCCACCAGCACCGTGGGATCCGTGGGACTCAGGGCGCCCTCGGCCTCCACCATGGCGCCTTCGGCCAGGGTGCCCTCCACGAGGGCGCTGCTGTAATCCACCGAGAGAGCCTGCAGCGTGAACCGCTTCGAAGAGGCGTCCAGGCTCGACAGGGCCCCGGAGGCCTCGACCTCGCTGCCCTCGCCGTGACTCATGGCCTCCTCGACCCGAACTTTGGAAGCCGTGAGGATCGTCCCCACCAGCGTCCCCTCCACTTCCACCCGCGCGCCCTCGGCGAGCACACCGATTATGGTTGCGGTGCCGTAGGACACGGACTGAGCGCCCAGAAGGAAGGTCTTGGCCGTGACGTCAAGGCCGCTCAGGGTGCCCCGCAGCTCGGGGTTGTCCGAGGCTCCCGGGATTTTGCGCTCCACCCGGGTGGCCAGGACACCCCCGCCGGCCTGGGGCGTGCCGAACACGGAGACAAAGTCGCCCACGGCCAAGTCCGCAAAGCTGATGGGAGTGAAGGTCTCCCCGGAGGCCTCCTGTTCTAGCAGGGTCAGGGTGCTCACCGTAACGACCGTGTCGAGCACCTTGAAGGTGGCGGCAGTGGCGTCCAGCGAGCGGATGAGACCCTTGAGCTCGGTACGGAGGTCTGCGGACTGGAGCGTGATGCCCTGGCTATCCCGGGTGCCCTTGCCTACCAGGACCACCCCAGGCTGCAGGTGCGTGGCAGCAACGGGCGAGCCATTGAGGGTGATGGGGGCGCCGGCAACCTGGAGGGGCTGCTGGTTGAACTGCGGGGAGTTCGCTGTTCCCGCAAGGGTGCCAGCGATAGACACGGTCGCAGCAGGCCCGGGGGCTGGCGTCCCGGCCCCGGCACCTGCTGTGCCGCCGCCGCAGGCTGCCTGGCCCACGAGGCCCAGAAGCACGAGCGCACCAACACAGGCCTGGAGCCTGCCGGTCTGGGTTCGGTTCAAAACGAAAGGTTGCTGCATGGAAGCTCCCTGAGCGGTGGGTGAGCCGGATCGGCTGGGGCCGAAGGGCCCGCGCCGCCGGGTGGGTGGATGCCTCACCTTCCGCCCTAGGGAGGTCGTTAACCAGATCCGGTTGCAGGATTTCCACCCCTCCGGGCTAGATCCAAGGGCCTAGGCAGTCCGGGAGGGCCGGAGCGCAGGGGCCCGGCCCTCCCGGCAGGCGAGGCCTTCCTCCCACAGAAGGCTACAGGCTTCCCCCCAGTGGCTTTCCTTGTCGCCCCCCCCTCCCCGGGTCAAAATGGAGGGACTGGACTGAATCGCGGTTAAGTCATTGAATTCCATCAGGAGAGGGGCGCCCATGAATGCTTCGAAGCAGGATACCTACCTCAAGGACTGGCAGATCCAGGAAGCCACGGCGGAGCAGATGCTGCCCGTCATCGGCAGCCTCTACAGGGACAAGAACATCGTGACCACGGTGTATGGACGCTCGCTGGTCCACTGCACGGCCATCGACATCCTCAAGGCCCACCGCTTCGCCCGGCAGATCCTCGACAACGAGCTGTCGGTGCTGGACTCCTGGCCCCTGTTGGAGGCGATCAGCCGGCTGGAGCTGGCGCCGTCGCGCATCGACCTGGGCAAGCTGACCTTCCACTACTGCAACGAGGGGGAGGGCCTGCCCCTGGATGACTATGTGCTCCGGGAGCTGGCCAGCGTCCACACCGGCGTGAGCCCCATCCTGGATGAGCCCCAGGACATCGTGCTCTACGGGTTCGGCCGCATCGGCCGCCTGCTGGCCCGCATCCTCATCGAGAAGGCCGGCAGCGGCGAGAAGTTCCGCCTCAAGGCCGCCGTGGTTCGCAAGGGCGCGGCCGACGACCTCCTCAAGCGCGCCAGCCTGCTGCGCCGCGACTCGGTCCACGGCCCCTTCAACGGCATCATCACCGTCGACGAGGAAGAGAACGCCATCATCGCCAACGGCAACATGATCCGCATGATCTATGCGGACAGCCCCGAGAGCGTGGACTACACCCAGTACGGCATCCGCAACGCCATCCTCATCGACAACACCGGCAAGTGGCGGGACCGGGCTGGGCTGAGCCGGCACCTCCAGGCCCAAGGCATCGCCAAAGTCATCCTCACCGCGCCGGGCAAGGGGGACATCCCCAACGTGGTGGCCGGGGTCAACGATGAGCTGATCACCGACCAGGAGAAGATTTTCTCCGCGGCCAGCTGCACCACCAACGCCATCGTGCCGGTGCTGAAGGCCCTCCATGACCGCTACGGCATCTCGCACGGCCACATCGAAACCTGCCACTCCTACACCAACGACCAGAACCTCATCGACAACTACCACAAGTCATCCCGCCGGGGCCGCAGCGCGCCGCTGAACATGGTCATCACCGAGACCGGCGCCGCCAAGGCGGTGGCCAAGGTCATCCCCGAGTTGGGCGGCAAGCTGACGGGCAACGCCATCCGGGTGCCGACCCCCAACGTGTCCCTGGCCATCCTCAACCTGGAGCTGAACCAGGCCGTGACCGTGCCGGACCTCAACAGCTACCTGCGCGGCATGTCCTTGGAGTCCCCCCTCCACAAGCAGATCGACTACACCAACTCCCCCGAGGTGGTCTCCAGCGACTTCGTCGGCTCCCGCCATGCCGGCGTGGTGGACTCCCTGGCCACCATCGCCGAGGGCAACCGCATCGTGCTCTACGTCTGGTACGACAACGAATTCGGCTACAGCTGCCAGGTGGTCCGCATGGTGCAGAGGATGGCCGGGATCGAGCTGCCAGCCCTGCCCTAGAGACCTGTCGCTAGGCAAGCCGGCTGGAGACCTCGAAGGTGGTCTCCACCGGCGGCGTGGGGAAACCACCGGCAATGCCCTTCTGCATCCGGGGGATCAGCGTCCCGTTGCGGAACTGCTCCCAGTTTTCCTTGGACTCGTGGATCACCATGATGGTCCAACCATCAGCAGACGCCCCGGCTGCGTGGAAGATCTGACCCTTTGGAGGGGTGCTCATGCTCGGGTGGAGCGCCGCGATGCACGCCTCGTACTGCTCCTTGGTGCCGCCAGGAAAGTGATGCACGATACCGTAAGCCATGAATCTCTCCTCGTCATTGGGGCATTGGACCGGTCAACAACGCGCTGGCCGCGTACCTGGTGGGCCCCTTGGGTCAGGTCAATGTAGGCTCAATAAATACTGAGTCAACATCTCAATTAATTTGTTTTTCTCATCAAGAACGAACCCTTGCATCCTGAATAGATCATCCTTATCCGTGAAAGATCCGATCGTGATGTCGGAGGGAGCGCTCGCCCGGCAGCAACCTCCGCGCGGCGTGGCTCGGGCAGATGGACAGGCGCAGGTCAATCCTTTGGGTGCCTCCCCTTTTGTGGTTTTCTATACCGATGCGCGTCTCAGCCAGACAGGTCTTGGCGCCTGGGTCATCTGGAGCCACGCCGCCAGCCCTGCCCCCTGCTTTCCATGCTTCTGGAGTTCCCGTGCGCAAGACCAAGATCGTCATGACCATGGGCCCGGCCCTCATGCAGGAGGACCGGCTGCGCGCGGCGCTCAAGGAAGCCGATGCGGTGCGCCTGAACGCCAGCCACGGAGACCCGGAAGCCCGCCTTCGAACCCTGAACATGGTGCGCGCCATGGCTACGGAGCTGGGGCGGTCGATCCCCGTGTTCCTGGACCTGCAGGGCCCCAAGTGGCGGATCGGCGCGCTGGAGAGTCCCGTGACTCTGGCCGTGCGCAGTGTGGGGGCCTTCTACGCCCAGGGCGCCACCCTCACGCCGGGCCTTGCCTGGACCGCGCCGTTGCCCCATCCGGAGCTCTTCGAGGGTGCGGTGAAGGACCAGCTGTGGCTCCTGGACGACGGCGCCATCACAGTGAAGGTCCTCTCCCGGAGCTCGGATGTAGTGATGGCCGAGGTGGTCGTGGGTGGGCCGCTGAAGTCGCGCAAGGGCGTCCATCCCATCGGCATGGACGTCCTCATGAGCCCCCTGACGGAAAAGGACCACATCGACATCCGCTGGGGCGTCGAGCACCAGGTGGACCTCTTCGCCCAGAGCTTCGTGCGCCGGGCCTCCGACGTGCAGCAGCTCCAGGCCATCGTCCACCACTTGGGCGGTAGCCAGCACGTCATCGCCAAGATCGAGCACCCCACCGCCCTCTCGCACCTGGAGGAGATCCTCGAGGTCTCCTGGGGCATCATGGTGGCCCGGGGGGACCTGGGCCTGGAGCTGGGCGTGGAACGAGTCCCCAGCCTGCAGAAGCAGATCATCCGGGCGGCCCGGAAGGCCCTTAAGCCCGTCATCACCGCCACCCAGATGCTGGAGAGCATGATCGAGCATCCCCAGCCCACCCGCGCCGAGGCCAGCGATGTGGCCAATGCTATCTGGGACGGCACCGACGCCGTCATGCTGAGCGCGGAGAGCGCCGTGGGCGCCTACCCCGTGGAGGCCCTGCAGTGGCTGGCCCGCATCGCCACGGAGGCCGACGCCAACGTGAAGCAGCGGGTGACCACCCTGCCCGAGGACATGACGGAGAAGGCCCTGGCCCGCACGGACATCTCCGTGGCCTTCGCCGCCTGCCGGACCGCTGACGAGATCAACGCCCGGTGGATCGTCGCCTTCACCGAGGGCGGCGGCATGGCCCGCATGGTCAGCCGCCTAGCCGGGCGGACCCCAATTCTCGCCGCCACGGTGGACGAGCACATCGCCAAGCTCATGGGCCTGCTGCGCGGCGTGACGGCGCTGGTCATCCCCAAGGTGGCCAACACCGACGACATGGTGGAGGTGGTCCGGGAGCTGCTCATCGCCGAGCATGGCGCTACGAGCACGGACCGCATCGTGATGACCATGGGCCTGCCGCTCTGGAAGACCGGCACCACCAACACCATGAAGGTGATGACCTTCTGACGAGCGCTAACACTGAGCCTCGGAAAAAAGGCAGCCACCGATGAACACCGATAAAAGCATCTGAGGAATTAACCAGGTTGTTTTAATCGGTGTTCATCGGCGTGAAAGCTTTTGGTTTAGCTTTTTCAGGCTGTGACGGCGACGACCTCGGCAAGGGGATCGGGGCCTTCCATGACCTGGCCTGCGGTGGCGAAGAGCGCAGCCACCCGGCCTGCGGCCGAGGTGCAGACTTCCATCTGCATCTTCATGGACTCCAGGATGAACAGCACCTGGCCTTCCCCCACGACATCACCGACGGCCACCCGGCACTCCAGGATCTTGCCCGCCATGGGCGCGCACAGCACGCCGGAGGACGAAGCCCCCTTCTTCACGGCCGGCAGCGAGAGGGGATCCTCCAGCAGCAGGCTCTCCCCCTGGATGCGCAGGTCCAGGTGGTGGCCCCGGCGCAGGGCGTGGAAGGTGACTTCGGGTCCGTCCCAGCGCAGGGTGAAGCGGGCCGGGCTGCCGGCATGTTCGATGCGGAGGAAGGGCTTCTCGTCCCGGCTGCCCACCTTGAGCTCCGGGTGGGCCTGGGCGGCGAAGCGCGCGGCCACCGGTGAGATAGGGGCCCCGAGGCCCTGCAGGGTCTCGCTCAGCTGGGACCGGAAGGCCTCGCCCTCCACCAGCCGGGCCAGGGACTCGGGCAGCAGCGGGGCATTTAGCGCGGGCAGGTTTGCCGCGATCCAGTCCGTGGAGACCCGGCCGTGCAGGAAGTCCGGATGCCGGCTCAGGGCCAGCAGGAAGGGCAGGTTCGTCACGCAGCCCAGGATCACGAACTCAGAGAGGGCCTGGGCGAGGCGGTCCACCGCTTCGCGGCGGTCCGGGCCCCAGACGATGAGCTTGGCGATCATGGAGTCGAAACGGTCGTTGACGCGCCCCCCCTCGATCACGCCGGAGTCCACGCGCACGCCCTGGCCAGCCGGTTCACGGTAGCGGCTGAGGCTGCCGGGCGTCGGCAGAAAGCCGTGCCGCGGGTCCTCCGCCAGGATGCGGGCCTCCAGGGACACCCCCTGGGGCTCGGGCACCCGGAAGGTGCCGGGATCCCCCAGGGCCTTGGGCCAGCGGCCCTCGGCCAGGTCCAGCTGAGCCTGCACCAGGTCCACGCCATAGACCGCCTCGGTGACGGGGTGCTCCACCTGCAGGCGCGTGTTCACTTCCAGGAAGTGGAACTGGCCCTCGGTGTCCACCAGGAACTCGACGGTGCCCGCCCCCCGGTATCGCGTCTCCCGGACCAGGGCCATGGCGGCCCGCCCCAGGGCCTCACGCAGGGCCAAGTCTACCATGGCGCTGGGCGCCTCCTCGATGACCTTCTGGTGGCGCCGCTGGAGGCTGCACTCGCGCTCGCCGAGGAAGACGCCGCCGCCTTCACCGTCCCCGAACACCTGCACCTCGATGTGCCGGGGCGCGGCCAGGTAGCGCTCGACAAAGACGGTGCCATCGCCGAAACCCGCGAGCGCCTCGCTTGAGGCCTGCTTGATGGCCTCGGGCAGGGCGGCCAGGTCGGGCACGACGCGCATGCCTCGGCCACCACCGCCGCCACTGGCCTTCACCAGGAAGGGCGCCTTCAGCCCGCGGGCCTCCAGCTCTGTTCCCCAAGACGCGGGCGGCACCGCCGCCAGCTCGTGGGAGAGCAGGGCCGGCAGGGTGGGCACGCCGCACTGCTGGGCGAGCCGCTTGGCAGCTTCCTTGGCGCCCAGGGCGCGCATGGTCTCGGGCCGGGGCCCCAGAAAGGCGATGCCCGCGGCCTCCACCGCCTCGGCGAACTCGGCGTTCTCGGAGAGGAACCCGTAGCCCGGGTGCAGCAAGGTCGCGCCCCAGGCCGTGGCCGCAGCGACAATCTCCGCCCCCGCGAGGAAGCTCGAGACCTCCAGCACGGCGTCCGCTTCCTTCCGGATGCAGGCGTCCGCGTCCTCCGGTGTGCTGATCACGGCCACGGCCAGGCCGCGCTCGCGGCCTGCGCGCAGCACGCGGCGGGCGATCTCGCCCCGGTTGGCGATCACCAGACGCCCGGTCATCGCAGGCCTCCGTCCGGCCGCGTCATCACGCCTCCCCCCCAGGAATCAGTTCGCCCACGCAGGGCGCATTCTCGGCTTGGATGGTGGTCAGCAGGCTCGCCGGGACTTCCACAACGCAGCGGAGCAGCGCCTGGGACAGGGTCTTGCCCTGGGCGTCGATGAAGAGGCTCATGGTTCCGCCGCCGCCGAGTGTTTCTTCGAGCAGGAAGTTCAGGGCCCAGAGGTTGGGCACCTCGTGGCGCTCCACGTGCCCGAGGCAGGTACCCTCGAACCACTGCTTCACCAGGGCCGCCGAGATGTGCTCGCGGAGCCAGGCGTAGCACTCCGGGGAGCGGCCGATGAGGCCAATGTTGGCGGTGTCACCCTTGTCGCCACTGCGGGCGTGGGCGATGCGCATGAGGGGCACCCGAAGGCTTGCGCCGCCGGCCGGGACGGAGGTGGCGGCGTCTCCCGAGATGGCAGGGCCAACTTCCGGCGTGCCCTTGGTGACGGGCCAGGCCATGGGCCCGGCTTCGGCCACCAGGGCCAGCTGGCCGGTGCCGCGCTCCTCCAGGACCCGGACCAACGGCAGGGCGCAGTCCTGGGGAATCAGGGCGGGCCAGTAGCTCACGACATCGGAGATCATGGGCGCGCCGCCGGTGACGGCCACGCCCGAAGGCCCGGACAAGATCTGGGCGGGCAGAAGCTTCCGGAACACCTCCAGGGACCGCCGATCCGCGTGGTGCGCTGAGACCCGCAGCAGGATCTCCTTGGTGAGCACCGGCGGTGTGAGGGTCCGGTGGGTGGCATCATCCCCGATGTACTCGGTGCAGGTGTGGGTCAGGGCCGGGAGCCCCGCCAAGGCGAGCTCGCTGGTGCAGCGGGCCCAGAAGATCTCGGCGAACACCTCGGCCTTGGCCCGGGCGTCAGGGCCCGAGATGATCAGCGTGCCGCTGGTCTTGAAGCCGTCGGCGTAGGCGATGCTGGCCTTCAGCAGGTCCGTGGGCGGGCGGCCCTGGACGCCGCTCACATGGACGCGGTCGGGCCCGTCGGCGCGCAGCTGGATGGTGGAGAAGTCCGCCATCACGTCGGGCGTCAGGTAGCTCCGGGGATGCCCCATCTCGTAGAGCAGCTGCTCCCGCACGGTCTGGCAGCTGACGAGGCCGCCGCTGCCCGGGTGCTTGGTGACCGTGAAGCTGCCGTCCGCGCGGCACTCCACGATGGGGTAGCCCATCTCCAGGTAGCTGGGCACCTTCTTCCAGTCCGTGAAGTTGCCGCCCGTGGCCTGGGCGCCGCACTCGATGATGTGGCCCGCGACGATGCCCGCCGCCAGGCGGTCCCAGTCGTCCGCGGCCCAGCCGAAGGCGTGGATCATGGCC
>CAIMQW010000091.1 GCA_903843705.1 uncultured Holophagaceae bacterium
CCGCCCAGCTTGCCCATGCGCTGCATGCGGGCCATGAACTTGGGGTCGTTCATCTGACCCATGAGCTTCTTGGTCTCCACGAACTGCTTGAGCAGCTGGTTGATCTCGCTCACGGGGCGGCCGCAGCCTGAGGATATGCGGCGCTTGCGCTTGCCGTCCAGCAGGTTGTGGTTGGCCCGCTCGGCGGGGGTCATGGAGTTGATGATGGCTTCCAGGTGCTTGATGCGCTTGTCCGTGGCCACCTGGGCGAGCTGGTCCTTCATCGGACCCAGGCCCGGCAGCATGCCGAGGATCTTGTTCATGGAGCCCAGCTTCTGCACCTGCTGGAACTGCTTGCGCATGTCCTCGAGGGTGAATTGGTTCTTGGCCATGCGCTTGGCCATGACCTCGGCTTCTTTCTCGTCGATGCGGTCCTTGGCGTGCTCGATGAGGCTCAGCACGTCGCCCATGCCGAGGATGCGCTGTGCCATGCGGTCCGGATGGAAGCGCTGGAAATCCTCGAGCTTCTCCCCCTCGCCCACGAACTTGAGCGGTCGGCCCGTGGCCTGCTTGATGCTGAAGGCCGCGCCACCGCGGGTGTCGCCGTCGGTCTTGGTGAGCACCACACCGGTGATGCCCAGCTTCTCGTGGAAGGCTGTGGCGCTGCGGACCGCGTCCTGGCCCGTCATCGCGTCGGCCACGAAGAGAATCTCATCGGGGCTGGTGGCGCCCTTGATGCGAGCCAGCTCCTCCATGAGCCCTTCATCCAGGTGGAGGCGGCCCGCCGTGTCCAGCACCACCACGTCCCAGCCCTTGAGCCGGGCCTCGGCCACGGCCGCGGCACAGATGGCCACGGGATCCGTCTCGGTCGTGCGGAAGGAGGGCACCCCCGCGTCCTTAGCCACCACATGGAGCTGCTCGATGGCCGCAGGCCGGTAGACGTCCGCGGGCACCAGCAGGGGCGAGCGGCCCAGCTTCTTGAGGAACAGCGCCAGCTTGCCGCAGGTGGTGGTCTTGCCCGCGCCCTGAAGGCCCACCATCATCACCACCGTCGGCGGGTGGGTGGCGAAGGTGATGGGGTGCTCGGGGGCCTGGCCGCCCATGATCTCCACCAGCTCGCGGTGGACGATGTCGATGAAGGCCTGGGTGGGATTCAGACCCTGCAGCACCTCGGCGCCCAGCGCCTTCTCCTTGACTCGCTGCAGAAAGGTGCGGGCCACGCTCACGTGAACGTCCGCCTCCAGCAGGGCCATGCGCACTTCGCGGAGCACGCCTTCCAGGTTGGCTTCCGTCAGCTTCGATTGGCCCCGGAGGGCCTTCATCGCCTGGCTGAGCTTCTGGGTAAGGCTGTCGAACATGGGACCTCGGTGGGGTGCAGCCTCCCATCTTAACGGGCTCCGGGGAAATCCCGCCCCCTGGCTCCCCTGGCAGTGTCTAGACCGAGTTCGGACCGTCGTGAAACGGCCCAAATTTGGTCTCTCCAGACAAGAGAGGCTGTTGCAACACGAAACTTAGCGCATAATCTTGACTAACGGAGTCAAGTTCATGCCCAATGGTCTGGTCGACAGCCTCAGTCCCTATCTCCTGCAGCACGCTCACAATCCTGTGGACTGGCAGCCCTGGGGGGAAGCGGCCATGGCGCGGGCCCGGGCGGAGCAGAAGCCCATCTTCCTAAGCATCGGCTACAGCGCCTGCCACTGGTGCCACGTCATGGAGCGGGAGAGCTTCGAGAACCCAGAGGTGGCTGCGGTGCTCAATGCGCACTTCGTGAGCATCAAGGTGGACCGCGAAGAGCGGCCGGACCTGGATGACCTCTACATGGACGCCGTGCAGGCACTCACGGGTCGGGGCGGCTGGCCCATGAGCGTCTGGCTGACCCCGGACCTGGAGCCCTTCCACGCAGGGACCTACTTCCCGCCCCAGTCGAGAGGGGGCATGCCCGGCTTTCTCCCTCTGCTCACGCGCATTGCAGAGGCCTGGCAGGACGACCGGACGGGCCTGGTCACCCAGGCAGCGAACCTGGCTTCGGAGCTGCGCCGTCAGGCGGAGGTGGAAGCGGGCGCGGAGCTGCCGGGCTGGCCGGTGGTGGAGACTGCCCTGGCCCAGCTGCGGCGGGCCTTCGATGGCCGCTGGGGCGGCTTCGGGCCCGCCCCCAAGTTTCCCGCGCACCTAGCAGTGGAGCTGATCCTGGCCCGGGGCACGGCAGGGGACCGGGCCCTGGCGATCCGTACCCTCGATGCCATGTACGAGGGTGGCATGTTCGACCACCTGGGCGGCGGTTTCGCCCGCTACAGCGTGGACGCCCAGTGGCTGGTGCCCCACTTCGAGAAGATGCTCTACGACAACGCCCAGCTCGCCAGCTGCTACCTGACCGCCTTTCAGGCCACTGGAGAGCCACGCTACGGGCAGGTGGCGCGAGAGACGCTGGACTACCTGCTGCGGGATCTCCGGGATCCCAGCGGGGGCTTCCACGCCAGTGAGGATGCGGACAGCGAGGGCGAGGAGGGGAAGTTCTATGTCTTCACGCCGGACGAAGTGCGCGAGGCTCTCGGGACGCCTGATGGCAAGCGGTTCTGCGCGGCCTTCGGCATCACTGAGGGCGGCAACTTCGAGCATGGCCGCAGCGTCGTTCATCGCTTCTTGGCCCCCGCGAGCGCCGTCCTGCCCGAGGCCGAGGACCGGCGGCTGCGGGAGCAGCTGCGCCTCTGGCGCGATCAGCGGGTGCGGCCCGCCAAGGATGACAAGGTGCTGGCCGCCTGGAATGGGCTGGCCCTGTCCGCCCTCGCCCGGGGCTTCCAGGTGCTGGGGGATGGGCGCTACCTCGAGGCGGCTCAGGCCTGTGCCGACTTCCTGCGCCGGGAGCTCTGGCGCGATGGGCACCTCCTGCGGGTCTGGCGCCAGGGCAAAGCCCACACCCCCGCTTTCCTCGAGGACCTGGCGGCGGTGGCCAACGGGCTGGTGGACCTCTACGAGGCGGACTTCAATCCCGCCTGGCTGCGCTGGGCCGAGGCCCTCGCCGAAGCTCTCCTGGCCCAGTTCCAGGACCCCCTTGGCGGCGGCTTCCACAGCACCAGGGCGGGGGCAGTGGACCTCCTCTTACGCCAGAAGCCGGGCTACGACCAGGCCCTGCCCAGCGGGAACACGCTGGCCGCGCAGGCGCTGCTCCGGCTCTCCCGGCACCTTCAGCGGGAGGAATTCCGCAGCGCCGCGGAAGGCACCCTCCAGTGCTTCGGCCCGATGATGACCCGGGCACCCAGGGCCTTCCTTGGCATGCTGGGGGTCCTTGACACGGTCCTGCGGGACCCCCTGGAAGTGACCATCGCGGGCGCGCCCTCCGATCCGCAGACGGCGGAGCTGCTCCGGGAAGTGCACCGCCGCCACCTGCCGGGGCGAGTCCTCTCGGCGGCGGCAGGGCAGGGCTTGCCCCTGCACCAAGGCCGCGGGTCGCAGCCGGGTCGGGTCCAGGCCTACGTGTGCCGGGGCCGGGTCTGCGCGGCCCCCGTCGCCGGAGCCGCAGCATTGGCGGCCCTTCTGGAGTCCCCGCCCTGGTCGGTCTGACCCGCCAGCGGCCGGGCGGTTAGACTGGCACTGGGTACGAGGCCTCGTGGGGAGGGAAGCTGGATCATCCTGAGCCGCTGGGGCCTCCCCGGAGGAGACAGCCATGAAGACGTTCAACTTCAAGATCGATCCCCTGACCGGTGAGGACTACTACGAGGTCTATGTTCGTGGCAGGCAGCTGCTGAACGATTCACACCTGAATAAGGGCTCGGCCTTCACCAAGGAGGAGCGTCTGAGCTTGGGCCTGGACGGCATGCTGCGCACGGGCATCGGCTCCCTCAACACCCAGGCGGACCGGGTCTACGAGGCCTACCAGCGCAAGCCGGACGACCTGGAGCGCTACATCTACCTGGCGGGCCTGCAGGACCGCAGCGAGCCGCTGTTCTACCGGCTGCTGTTGGACCACCTTGAGGAGATGGTGCCCATCGTCTACACGCCCACTGTGGGCCAGGCCTGCATGCAGCTGAGCCACATCCAGCGGCGCTACCGCGGCATCTACATCACGCCAAAAAACATCGGCAACATCGACCAGATCTTCCAGGGGCTGTCCCAGCCGCAGGTGAACCTCATTGTGGTGACCGACGGCGAGCGCATCCTTGGCCTGGGTGACCTGGGTTCAGACGGCATGGGCATCTCTGTGGGCAAAGTCAGCCTCTATGTGGCTGCCGGAGGCGTCCATCCCGCCGTGTGCCTCCCTATCTGCCTGGATGTCGGCACCAACAACACCCGCCTGCTGGAGGACCCGCTCTACCTGGGCGTCCGTCGGCCCCGCCTGCGCGGCGCGGAGTACGAGGACGTGGTGGAGAAGTTCATCCTCGGGGTGAAGCGGAACTTCCCGAGCGCCCTGCTGCAGTGGGAGGACTTCGCCAAGCAGACCGCCTTCAAGAACCTGGACCGCTACCGGGAGCGCATCCTCTCCTTCAATGACGACATCCAGGGCACGGGCTCCACGGCCCTGGCGGCGTTGATGACGGGTATGCGCATCAAGAAGAGTCGCTTCCAGGATGAGCGCTACGTCATCGTGGGGATGGGTCAGGCCGGAACCGGCATCGCCCAGGGCATTCGCGCCATGCTGAAGGAGGAGGGCCTTTCCGACGAAGAGGCCAGGAAGCACCTCTTCGCCGTGGACATGCAGGGCCTGCTGATCGAAGGCGATCCGCTCCTGGAGGGCCCGCAGGAACCCCTGGTCCAGCGCCGCGCGGCGGTGGATGGGTGGCAGCTGGACGATCCCAATCGCATCGGCCTTCCGGATGTGGTCAGGAATGCCCACCCTACTGTGCTCATCGGCGTCACTGCCCAGCCCGGCC
>CAIMQW010000092.1 GCA_903843705.1 uncultured Holophagaceae bacterium
GCCCTGGCCTCCTGGGCCGAGGATGTGAGGACCGGAGGGTTCCCGGATGGGCGGGAATCCTATACCCTTCCAGAAGGCCTTCGTTCAGCTCTGAGCCAGTGGCATCCCTGAAACCACCGCTGGTACGTCGACAGGCCCCAAGGAAGGATTCCGCTTTTTGTCCATGCGAGTTGTCCGTACCATCGCCGATCTGCGCGCCCTCCTTCGTCCCCTACGTGAGGAGGGCAAGCGCATTGGCTTTGTCCCCACCATGGGTTTCCTGCACGAGGGCCACGACGCCCTGATCCGCCAGAGCGCAGCCCGCTGTGATGCCACCGTCGTCTCCATCTTCATCAATCCCACACAGTTCGGCCCTCGCGAGGACCTGGCGGGCTACCCCCGGGACCTGGAGCGGGACCAGAACCTCTGTCTCGAAGCCGGGGCCACGGTGCTCTTCCTGCCCGAGGTCGGCGAGATCTATCCCACGGGCTTCCAGACCCACATCGAACCCGGCCGCCTGGCCGAGCCCCTCTGCGGGCGCTTCCGGCCCGGCCACTTCCGGGGCGTGGCCACCGTGGTGGCGAAGCTCTTCAGCATCGTCCAGCCGGATCTGGCCTTCTTCGGCCAGAAGGACTTCCAGCAGACCGTGGTGGTCCGCCGCATGGCCCGCGACCTGAACCTGCCCGTGGACGTCGTGGTCGTGCCCACCGTGCGTGAGGCCGATGGCTTGGCCCTGAGCAGCCGCAACACCTACCTGGACGAAGACGCCCGGCGCCGGTCCCTCAGCCTCAGCCAGGGTCTGCTGGCCGCGAAGGCCGCCTTCGACACGGGCGAGCGCCAGGCCGAGCAGCTGCTGGCCCTCGCCCGCGCCCCGCTCTCCAGCGTGGACTCGGTCCAGTATCTGGAGCTGGTGGACACCCAGAACCTCGAGCCCATCCAGGGCGCCGTGGACCGCACCGCCGCCCTCTGCGTGGCCGCCTACCTGGGCAGCACCCGCCTCATCGACAACGTCATCCTGACGCCCCCGGCGGGAACCGCCTGAGCCAAGCAGATCAGGCGATCGGTATTGCCATGCGCATGAATAGGTTTATATTCATACGCATAGGAGAACCCATGCCTGCCTCTCTCCCCGAGCAGAAGCGGAAACGCCCCGCCAACCTGAGCCTGAGTGCTGAGCGGCTACAGTTTGGGCAGCGCTTTGCGCGAGCGCATCAGACGTCCCTGTCCCAGGTGGTGGAAGACCTCCTGGGAGCGCTTGAAGGTTCCGTGCCCCCCGGTTCGATCGCCTCGCCCAGCGACGATCCCCTCGATGGCATGCTCGCAGGCTGGCCCGAGCTCGACAAAAAGGCCCTCCGGAAGGAGCAGCACGAGAGGCGACTGGCCCGATGACCCCCGCCAAGCCGCGCTACCTGCTCGATGTCAATGTGGTCCTGGACTACCTCCAGCAGCGCCAGCCCTGGTATCTGGATGCCAAGGCTCTCTTCCTCGCCGAGCGCCAGGAGAAGGTGGATCTCTACATCGCGGCCAACTCGGTGGCGACTCTCCACTACCTCATCCGGAAGCACGATACCAAGAAGAAGGCCCTCGCCAAGATCCAAGTGCTGTTGCAGCGGTTGCGCCTTGCAGATGTCGGAGCCGGAGCCATCGTCCGTGCTCTTAACCTGGACCTGGAAGATCTGGAGGATGGGATCCAGGCTGGCGCAGCCCTCGAAGCGGGCATTCCCGTGCTGGTCACCCGGGACCCCAGGGACTTTGGACGCATCGAAGCTTTGCAGATTCTTTCGCCCGAGATCGCTGCCGCCGCGCTCAGGTTCACCCCGCGTTCCTGAAACCGGAAGGACCCCGCCAGACTTTCGCCCTAGCTCCAGCACAACCATTAAGTTGCATGGAAGCGTGCTAGACCGGAAGGCGTATGGCCCCACAGCGGTTCTGACCCTAGTCTGAGGGTGCACCTGAAGGAGCGCCCATGATCCGCCGCCTTGTTTCTCCCCTGCTGCTGGCAGCCTTCGTCCTGGCCCCCCAGGGCGCCACGGCCCGCCCCGATGACCACCGGCAGGAGCGCCGCGACGACAGGGAAGACCGCCGCGCCTGGAAGGAGCACGACCAGCGGGAGAAGCAGTACTGGAAGGAGCAGAAGCGGGAAGCCCGCGGACACCAGCCCCACCGCTACTTCGAGGACGAGCGCCATGACCAGGGCCGCCGCCCGATCCCGCCGCCCTGGATGAACAGCTACTGGCGCGCGGGCGAGTCCCGGCGCTATGTGGCCCTGGTTCCCGGCGACCCCTCCCGGATGTATGTCTTCATCGAAGGTCGCTGGCTGCTGCGCCAGGTGCGCGACCCCCGGGCCCGCCTGGATCTGGAAGGCGCGTTCCGCCTGCCCATGGCTGCGCCGCCCGTGCCTCCGCCCCACCTGGGCCTGAACCTGCACGTGGTGCTGTTCAACTGAGTTACCCCAGGAAAAGATCGAGGGTGGACCTGAGGTAGCCAGGAGAGCATCCTTATCCGTTGGCCGGGACTCCCGAGGAGCCTGGACCGGAGGATGCATGCTGCGCCACTTCCTGCTCGGAAAGATCCATCGCGCCACGGTGACCCGGGCCGATCTCGACTATGTGGGCTCCATCACCCTGGATCCGCTGCTGATCGAAGCAGCGGGGTTCCTGGAGAACGAGAAGATCGACATCTACGACGTGACCAACGGGTCGCGCCTGTCGACCTATGTCATCCCCGGGGTGCCGGGCTCGGGCGAGGTCGGCATCAACGGCGCCGCCGCCCACCTGGTCCAGAAGGGCGATCTGGTCATCATCGCCGCCTACGGCTGGATGAGCCCCGAGGAGGCCGAGACCGTAGCCCCCAAGGTGGTCTTCGTGGACGAGCGCAACCGCATCACCGAGCAGAGCACCCAGGAGCGGACGCCGCTCTGCGTGAACGCCTTCGCGGGCTGAGGCCGTTCGTCAGAGCATCCGCTGGCGAAGAAACGCAGCGACCTCCTGCCGGTTGGTCTCACCCTGGGCGGTCCTCATCATCAGCTGGATGAGCGCAGCCTGAAAGCCCGGGTCATCGGGCAGGGCCACGCCGTTCACCGAGAGCATCACAATCCCGGCCACGGTGCCGATCCGCTTGTTGCCGTCCCGGAACCCATGGTTCGCGCACAGGTGCCACATCAGGGCCGCAGCACAGTCCACCACGTCCCCGTTTTCGTAGCGGAGCACCTGATGAGGGGCAGCACAAGCGGCCTCGATCGCAGGAAGGTCATGGATGCCCTCAGCACCGCCCCAGCGGGCGATTTGGCGGCGGTGCAGCGCCAGGACGTCCTCGACCCCCAGAATGACCATGGCACTCATTTGCTAAGCGCCTCGAAGACGGGTCCGTACTTGGCTTCGGCGAGAAGCGCATGCGCGGCCAGCTCATCCGGAGTGATCTGGCGCAGAGTCTGGGGCGTGATGGTCAGGGACTTCCCATCCGTCTGAATTTCCAGGGGGGTATCAGGCGTGATGTGGAGGAGTTCCATCAGACTCCGCTCCAGGACCAGGGCATAGGAGTTCCCGTGACGGCTCAAAGTCTTACGCATGGATAACCTCCGTATAACAATGTTATACCATCGACCTCGACTGTCAAGCTGGAAGGCCCCCCTGAAAAACCTCGGGAGGACCTTTTGGCCGCGCAGCATCCCACCCCTGATCGAATTGAACTCATTTCCGGAAACTTTGCCGGGTGGCACGGCATCCAAGGGGTATGGTAGAAATAAGTCACCCTTCGGCCCGGTACGGCCCTGGGGCCCGCGTTTGGGGCAAGGCGTCCCTCCGCAAAGTTCTGAAAGGTTGGTTCCATGGAAGTCCGCAAGTCCCTGGTGGTCAATTCGACCCCCCTGGAGACGCGCATCGCCCTGCTTGAGAACGGTCAGCTCTGCGAGCTGTTCCTCGAACGGACGATGAACAAAAGCCAGGTGGGAGATATCTACAAGGGTCGGGTCGCCAAGCTGCTGCCCGGCATGCAGAGCGCCTTCGTCAACATCGGCGGGGTCAAGGACGGGTTCCTCTACCTGGACGATCCGGTCGCCCAGCGCATGGGCGCCGACCTGGCCACCGAGGAAGACGGCGAGGAGACCGCCGCCGAGGAGCTGCCGCCGCCCCCACCGCCCCTGCCCCCCCTCAAGGAGGGCGAGGAGACCCTGGTCCAAGTGGTGAAGGATCCCATCGGCTCCAAGGGACCCCGCCTCTCCCGGCACC
>CAIMQW010000093.1 GCA_903843705.1 uncultured Holophagaceae bacterium
GGGCTTCTTGGCGGCGGCCTTCTTCGGCGCGGCCTTCTTCACGACGGCCTTCTTCACGGCCGGCTTCTTGGCGGCGGCCTTCTTCGGCGCGGCCTTCTTCACGACGGCCTTCTTCACGGCCGGCTTCTTGGCGGCGGCCTTCTTCGGCGCGGCCTTCTTCGGCGCGGCCTTCTTCGGCGCGGCCTTCTTCACGGCCTTCTTCACAGCCGGCTTCTTGGCGGCGGCCTTCTTCGGGGCGGCCTTCTTGGCAGCTGGCTTCTTGGGGGCAGCCTTCTTCGCCGGCTTCGCAGCTTCGACGGCGGGAGGGAGGAGGGGGGTTTCGGCCATGGGTGGCTCCTTTACGCCCTTTTGGGCGGGGTTGGAAGGGGTCGTGCGGGAAGAGGGTTTGCCCTTGGCATCCTTCGCGCCAGGTTGGACCGGCTCTTTCCGCGGGGTGGATATGCGTTCCTTGGCCGCCGAAACGGCCGTGGGGGCTAGCGCCGCGTCTGCGGCAGAGCCGGTCTTGCCCTTGGGCTTCGCGGCTTTTTTCGGGGGCTCCACGCCTGCCAGGATTTGGGCGAGGCGCTTGCCGGGATAGTAGTCATCGAGGAGGGCGTCGCCGATCAAAAGGCCGTGGAGACCCAGGGCCTCCGCCTGCTTGATCTGCTCCAGACGCTGGATGCCGCCCTCGATCATTTTCAGGCAGCTCTTGGGGACTTTCTTGACGAGCGCCACCGCCTGCTCCCAGGACGCTTCCCAGGTGTCGAGGTTGCGGCCCACGGCACAGATGATGTCGGCCCCGGCTTCGAGGGCGCGCTGCAGCTCGGCCTCGGAGGTGGCCTCCACCACTACGTCTAGCCCCTTGCTGGTGGCAAACTTCAGGAGGGTCTGGAGGCGGTCCTGGGGCAGGAGCGCCGGCATCAGGAAGATGGCGTCGGCGCCGAGGATCTTGCTCTCCTCGACCTGGTACTCCTCGAAGATGAATTCACGACGGATCAGGGGCAGTTTCACTTGGGCGCGCACCTCGGAGAGGTGTTTGTCATCGCCGAAATAGAGGAACTTGTCCGTGGCGACCGACAGGGCCCGGGCCCCGTTCTCAGCCAAACTCTTCGCGTGGGTGGAGGCTTTATAGGCTTCCCGGACCTGCCCGCGTCCCGGATCTCCTCCCGCAACTTCACCCAAGATGGTGATTCCAGGCTGGCTGAGCTCTTCTTTCAGCGAGTGGTGACCCTTGTAACCGTCCTTCACCGCCACGGGGCCCCTCTGCTTCTTGATTTCCACATCAAGGGCCTTAAAGATGGCGACTTTCTTTAGCATTTACCACGCTCCAAATCTCAGATACCTCACTGCTGGCCCTATGCGGAAGATCACTGGGCATTTTCCCTCTGATTCAACATGAAACCAGCGATCTGGATGAGGTCAACAGCAAAAAACAAAAAATCTTCATTTTTTTTGACGCTACTGCCTCGCCGAGTGCTCATTCTTTTCCGCTGTTCGAGACCCCGCAGTGCGCGACACTTGATGAATCCGATGCCGAGGTACCCCATGACGGTCCACCTGCTCGACCACCCTCTCGTCCACCACAAGCTCTCACTCATCCGCGACCGGAAGACGCCCGGCAGCTTGTTCCGCGCGCTCACGGAGGAAGTCGGGCTGTTGCTCGCCGTCGAGGCGACACGCGATCTGCCGACAGATTCGGTTGTCGTGGAAACGCCCCTTGAGCGGACAGGTACGCGCAGGCTCAAGCCGCTGGATCCCGTGCTGGTGCCCGTGCTCCGGGCCGGGCTCGGCTTGCTGCCGTCCTTCCTCAAACTTCTGCCGACGGCGAAGGTCGGTCACCTCGGACTCTACCGGGACCACGACTCACTGGTGCCCGTGCCCTACTACCGCAATTTCCCCCCGCTCCTGGAAGCGCGTCCCGTGTTCGTGCTTGACCCCATGCTTGCCACGGGCGGGAGCGCCTCGGAAGCCGTGCGGCAGCTGAAGTCCGCTGGTGCGATCACCCTCACGCTGGTGTCCGTGCTGGCCGCACCCGAGGGCATCGAGCGGCTGAAGAAGGACCACCCCGACCTGACCATCGTCGTGGGCGCCATCGACCGCCAACTCAATGAGAAGGGCTACATCTTGCCCGGCCTTGGTGACGCGGGCGACCGACTCTTCGGCACCGCCTGATCCTATTCTTTTTCGCGGCCGAAGATGCCCCGCAGCTTGCCCATCAGGCCACTCTGACCCTCGCGGGCAGCGGGCGGCTCGGGCTCCGGCCGTGACCATCCCGGGGGCACCGCCACCGAGGGGTCGAGCTCCAGCGCCCGGCGGATGCAGCCCTGGGCGTTGGCCCGGAAGCCCTTGCGATGATAGAGGTCGCCCATGAGAGCCCAGGGTTCAGCGGCCCGGGGGTTGAGACGGGAGGCCACCTGGAGGGCCTCGATGGCACGGGTCGACCAGGCCGGGTTGCTGATGCGCAGCCGCCCGAGCAGCAACCAGGTCTCGAAGGCCGCCGGGGACTCCCCGTCCAGCTTGATGGCCTGCTCCAAGGCCCGGATGGCCTCGCTAGTGCGCTCCTGCATCACGTAGGACTTGGCCTTGATGAGCAACCGGCGGGCGCGCTCCTGGGGCGCCAAGGTCTCCTCATCCAGGGGCTCCTGTGTCATCGATGGGGACGATGGCGGCAGCGCCTCCGCGGTCAGTGGCGGCAAAGGCCTGGACGGCGTTGCAGGCAGCAGGTCTTCCTGGGCCAGCAGGAGTGGCTCGGGATCCGCCAGGAACTCGGCCTCCAACTCGATCTCGTATTCAAGCTCGAGTGGAGGAAGGAGTGTGGGCGGCGGCTCGATCACGACGGGTGGCGGCGGCGTCGGCTCGATGGGCATGAGGGGCAGGGCGCCTGCCACAAGCCTGATTCCGCCCAGGGCCCAGAGGGTGGCCACCAGTCGGGTGGCATCCTCCTGGGGGAGGCCCGCCAGGGATGCAATGGTGTTGCAGCCCAGTGGCTCCGTGCCCAGGAGGGTCAGCGCATAGGCCAGGGTGGGCGTAAGAGGGAGGTCGCTCAGCGACTCCAGGAGGTCCGGTCGGGCCTGCCAGCGCCAGTCAGGCTCGCTTTGGAACATCGCGATCAGCTCGCGGTCGATCTTAGCCTTCTGAAAGGTGTCCCAGACCAGCCGGCGGTGGCTCAGGTGGAACTGGTATTCACCCTTGATGACAGCGCCCGGGGTGGCCGGCAGCCAGGTCATGCGGAGGATGGGATGCTCCATGGCATGCAGCAGCACCGAGCCCAACAGTTCGTGGAGCTGTTCGTCCCGCTCCGTGGCCGTCAGGAGACCCCACTGCACGACGCGATCCCCCACCCGTGCGCCCTCGCTGTCGTCCAGCAGCTCCTTCAGGGAGGCCATGTCCAGCACGCCCCGGCGGATCAGGAAGTTACCGAACTGCTCGCCCACCGCATCGCTGCTCAGGTGATGGAGCTCGCCGTCCAGCCAGTGGAGCCGCCGGGTTCCATCGTTCTGCTCCAGCACCAGCACCCCCACCGCTTCCTGCTGGTAGAGGGATCCCATGAGGGCCGGCAAAAAATGGCGCAGACGAACTTCGGGCACTGAGGCTCCGGGAGTGCTACCTAGTTTGCACGTTCCGGACCGGGACGCCAGTCCCAGATGGAGGATTGTCCTGCAGTAATAATCCAATCAGCTTGGCCGCAGCCCCGTCTGGACCTATGCTGTCTCCCTGTCCTTGCCGCCGCCCAGAGAGGGCCCCGATGTTCGAGAAGCTTGGAAAATTTGAGATAAGACGCGTGCTCGGCAATGGCGCCATGGGTGAGGTCTACCTCGGCATCGACCCCTCCATCGGGCGTGAAGTGGCCATCAAGACCATCCTGCCAGCCGCGGCCCAGGGCGGCGATGCCAAGGAGCGCTTCGCCCGGGAGGCCCGGGCAGCGGGGGTGCTGAACCACCCTAACCTGGTGACCATCTATGAATTCGGAGAGGACCAGGGCGTCCTCTACATTGCCATGGAGTTCGTAAAGGGCCATGACCTCGAGGACCTGCTCCGGGAGCAGTCTCTCACCCGCTCGGAGACCCTGGAAGTGCTGGCCCAGGTCTGCGACGGCCTGGGTTTCGCCCACCGGCAGCACATCGTGCACCGGGATATCAAGCCCGCCAATGTGCGGGTGCAGCGGGACGGGAAGCGCCTCCATGCCAAGGTCATGGACTTCGGTGTGGCGAAGATCAGCAACTCCGACATGACCGCCACGGGCATGGTCATGGGCACCGTGAGCTACATGGCGCCCGAGTACATCCGGACCGGCAAGCCTGACCCCCGCAGTGACCTCTTCGCCGTCGGTGTGATGCTCTACGAGGGCCTGAGCGGCCGGAAGCCTTTCTCTGGCGACACCACACCCACGGTGCTCTACAAGATCGTGAACGAGCCGCCAGATCCCATCGACCTCGAGCAGCTGCACGGCATCAGCCCTGCGATCCGGTCAGTGCTGGATCGGTCCCTCTGCAAGAACCCCGACGAGCGCTTCCAGACGGCGGAAGACCTGGCGAAGGCCCTCCGCGCGGCCAAGGATCCCTCCTGGATGGGGCAGGTGGAGGACGCCACGGCGCGGCTCCAGGCCTCGGCACCCACGGCCCCGGCGGTGGTCCCGCCTCCTTCCGCGACCACCCAGCAGGTTTCCGCTGCCCCTCCGACCCCACCCCCCGCCGCGGTCGCCCCGCGCCCTGCCGCCGCATCCGGCGCCGGGAGCAAGGGCTTGTGGCTGGGCCTGGCGGCCCTGCTGCTCGTCGGCGTAGGTGCTACCTCCTGGTGGGCCCTCCGGGGCCGGGCTCCACTCCCCGAGGGTGCGGTCAGCCCCGAGCCGAAACCAGCCTCTGTGTCGCAACAGGGCCCAGCCCCGGCCTCCCCGAACCCGGGGTCCCCGGTGGTCCCCAAGCCGGCGCCCGCGGGTCCCGCCCAGGTGGAATCCCCAGGGGTATCCAAGGCGGAGTCGAGGCCCGAGTCCCGGCCCGAGCCTCGACCTGAAACAGCGGTGGTCAAGGCGAAGCCCACCCCAGGAACAAAGGCGATCGAACAGCCGGATCTCTATCAGCCCGAGAAGCTCAACAAGCTTGAGGTCCACGAGCGCCTCAACCTCGGCAACGTCTCCCTCAGCGAGGCGATCCAGTTGGCAGACAGCCAACCCGAAAAGGCCATCCACGGCTTCCGTCAGGCCCTGAAGGCTGACCCCTCGAACGTCAACGCCCACGCCTGGCTGGCGGTGGTCCTCTATGATCAGGGCCGCCAGGCCGAGTTCAACCAAGCGCTCCACCAAGCCCGCCGCCAGGGCATCCTCGGCCAGATGTCCTCCCGCAACGCCCGCTTCAGGTCCGTGCTCAATCAGGCCCGGCTCAGCGGGAAGCTGCCTTCCGACCTCGGGGACTGATGCGCGCCAGGCAGACCAGAGGCCAGGATGCTCTTGAAACCCGCCTGGCCTACACCTTCTCGAACCGGGCCTTCCTGGTGGAGGCGCTCACCCATGCCTCGGCCACCAAGGGGCAGGACAACCAGCGCCTGGAGTTCCTGGGGGATGCCCTGCTCAACTTCACGATGGCCAGGATTCTCTTCGAAGCCCACCCGGATTGGCAAGAGGGCCCCATGAGCAAGCTGCGGGGCCTGCTGGTCTGCACGGAATCCCTGGCGGCGTGGGCCCTGGATCTGGGCCTGGATCAGCTCCTGAGTGCCGCCCACCCGCGCAAAGCCCCACCCATGGGTCCCAAGCCCCTGGCGGATGCCCTGGAGGCCCTGCTCGCCGCCATCTACCTCGATGCCCAGGCCGCTGGCGCAGATGCTGGGGCCACCGTGAAGGTCCTGGTCGAGGCGCGCTTCCGGGAGGACGTCCAGGCTGCCCGGGCCGACACCCTCACCCAGCGGGATCCCAAGACCCACCTCCAGGAAACGGCGGCCCGGCTCGGCCTTGCCGCTCCGGTCTATGTCCAGGTGGGGCAGGCCGGACCCGGCCACGCCCCCCGCTTCACCATGCGGGCCGCCATCGGCGAGCTCGCGACCGAGGCCGAGGGCCTCACCCGCAAGCGGGCCGAAAGCGATGCCGCCCGGAAGCTGCTGGACTTGATCGCGGCGCGGTCCCCCTCCTGATGCGTTACACTCCCATTGGCCTGTCGCCCAAGGTGAGCGCTTGAAGATCTACCCTACCTTGAACCTCCAGAACGGCCGTGTGGTCTCCACCGCAAGGGGCGTGACGTCCTGCGTGGAAAGTCCGCAGGAGCTGGCCGACCGCCTCATCGACGAGGGTGCCACCCGCCTGGCGCTGGTGGATGTCGATGCGGCCCTGGGCAAGGGCAACAACCGCGACATCATCGGCCAGGTCCTCCAGCGCTGCCGGACCCGGGACCGGAAGGTCTGCCTCCAGGTCGCGGGGGGCATTCGCAGCTCCGATCAGGCGCAGTTCTTCCTTGATCTTGGCGCCAGCTGGCTGGTGGCTGGCACCATCCTCCACAAGTCCCCCATGGTCGCCGAGCAGCTCATGGCCCGGTTCCAGAACAACCTGGTCGCCGCCATCGATGCCCGGGGTGGGAAAGTCCACCGCTCTGGCTGGGTGGACCCCACCACCCAGAGCGCCCTAGAGCTGGCGCAGCGAGCCAAGGCCTACGGCTTCCGCCGCCTGCTCTTCGTGGACATCCCGGAGGATGCCGCCGCCGTCCCGGACTTCCAGACCGCCAACGAACTTGCGGCGGCCACGGGCCTGCCCTTGATCATGGGCGGCAGCCTCACCGCTCCTGCCCACCTGAAGGCCCTGAGCTCTCACCCAAGCCTGAAGGGCGGGCTGGTTGACGCGGTGCTGTTCCGGCAGGATCCCCACCTCCTCGCCTTCCTCCAGGCCACCTGCGCCTGATCCGGGAGGGGCCGTGACCACACGGGAATCCGATTTCCTGGAATCCCTTGGCGAGGCGGAGAGGATCCCCTTCCTGCACCTGGCCCTGGTTCGCTCGCAGCTCCCCTCCGAGAGCCAGATCAGCATGCTCGAGGGGTTGGCACGCACCCTGGCCTCGCCAAGGCTGCTTACGGTCATGGCCCGGACCCCCCACTGGCTAGCCCACTGGCCCATCCTGCTCGGCGTGGCCGAGAATGAGGCCACCCCGGAGGCCATTCGCCGCGATCTGGAGATGGTTGTTTCGCTCTTTGATCAGATGCGGGAGATGGACAAGGCCCCCGCCGAGGAGAAGGCCGAGCGCGCCGAATCCGTGAAGGCCCTCTACTCCCAGCTCAACGTCGGCCTGAAGCCCGTCGCCAAGCTCCTCGCAAAACAGCTGGCCAAGACGGTCAGCTCCACGGGAACCACCCAGGAGCTGCCGGCCCTGCCGCCCGATCATCCGGACTGGGAGGCCCTGGCGGCCCTGCCGGCCCCCCTGCCTGACCAGCTCGTGGCGAAAGGCCTCGATCGTCCCCAGCGGCTCGACCAGGCGCGGCAGACCGCCCAGCCCGACGAGCTGCTCACCTTTCTCGTGGACGCGGATCCAGAGCTTCGCCACGCAGCGCTTCAGAACCCGATGGTGTCCGAGGACCTGGTCTGCCAGGCCCTGGCCCAGTCCGACGAGGCCGCCTTCTTCGAGGAGGTCTACGCCGAAGCCCGCTGGTACTTCCGGGATCCCGTGCGGCAGAGCCTGCGGGAGGCCCCCGGCTGTCCGGGCGACCTCAGCCGGCGGACCGCCCTGGCCGAGCACTTGGTGGCGGTCTTGGAGCTGGGCGCCAAGGACCCTTCGAGCCTGCGGCGGATCGTGAGCCTGTTCACCCAGCTGGACGAGAGTGAGTACCAGTTCGTCACCTTCTGGGCGAAGCGCCACGCGCCGCACCTCCTCCGCGTGGTGAAGTACTTCTATGACCGCCTCCAGCGGCAGCGCTCGGGCTTCGCCTCTGCCCTGCCGGAACGGGGCGAAGAGGGCCGCTGGGCCACCCTGGAGGAGCGGGCCTTCCTCGCCACCCAGGCCACCCAGGAAGAGCAGATCAGCCAGGTGCTGAAGGATCCCGATCCGCAGGTCTTCCGGCTCGCCCTGGAGAACCCGGCCCTAACCCCGCGTTTGCTAGCCTCCACCCTCCCGGCTTTCTCCCGGGAGCGCGCCGAGGTGGTGGCAGGGCACATGCTCTGGTCCCAGGATTCCCTGGTGGTCGAGGCCCTGGTCCACCACCCCGGACTCTCCGAGCCCTCGGCCCTCCGCCTCCTCGGCCGACTGGCTGGCATCAAGGCCACCATCGAGGTCCTGCGGGATCCCCGGGTCCTGCACCTAGAGGTCAAGCGGCGGGCTCTCGAGACACTCCGCTCGCTCTACCTGGGCCTGCCTGTGGCTGACCGGATCACCGCCCTGCGCACCTCCGGCGGAGAGCTCATGCGCCACCTGCCCCAGGAGGTGCTGCAGGACGAGGAGACCCTCCTCCGGATGGTCGCCGACCGTCAGTTGGATCCAGGAATCCTCCTGCGCCTGGCCCGGAACAAGCTCACGCCCCGCAGCGTGCTCGGCCAGATCGCGGGGCACCCGGTGCTCATGGCCCACGCCGCGATCATGTCCGAGCTGCTGTTGAACCCGAAGACCCCCCGGGACTCCGCCCTGAGGATCTGGGGCCTGCTCTCCGAGGCGGAACAGCAGCAGATTCAGCGCAGCCCCCACCTGCCCGCCGCCCTCCGGGTCCTGGGCTGATGGGAATAAACATTCAGCCCGCCCCTGCGTAGCCTCTCCAGGAGCCCCCATGCGACGCCCCGCAGCCATGCTGATCCCCGCCGCGGTGGCTTTGGTGTGCCTTTCCTTCGCTAGCTCCTGCCGCCCCAAGGCGCGGGTGCCGGGGTGGGTGCAGTCGGCCCCTGTGGACAGCGTGCTTGCCTTCAGCGGCGAGGCGGGCTGGGTCCTGACCCACAAGGAGGTCCAGGGTCTCCTCGGCCGCGACCCCATGGTCGAGCGGGCCCTGGACCTCTTCCTGCAGAAGGCCCACATCAACCCCCGCACCGAGACCGGCCGGGTGACCTTCCATGTTGTCGGCGTGCCCCAGCAGGCGGAGGCCACCCTGCAGAAGGGGCTTCAGCATGTCGTGATCCAGCTCAATCAGTTCAAGGAGCCCGCCGCCCTGGTGGCGGCCCTGGCCGAGTCCTTCCCCCAGGAGGGCAGCCTCCGCCTCCAGGGCCGGGACTGGCCCCTGCACGTCATCCTCGACTTCGAGTCCCAGGGCACCAAGGCCCACATCCGGGCTGCCAGCGACGAGAAGGGCCAGATCTGGATCGGCGCTCTGGAGGCCCTGACCCGCATGGCCGCGAAGGAGGGCCTCAGTGCCCAGCCGGACGCGGCGCTGGCCGCTGAGTGGATCAGCCCCCGCGCGCCCTTCCAGGGCTTCATCCAGCCGGAGGCCCTGCTGGGGACCCTGCGCCAAAACCTTCAAGGCAGCTTCATGAAGGACCTGCCCCAGGGCGTCAAGGCCCTCTTCTGGAGCATCACGCCAGCGGCCGAGCCAGGCCAGCCTGTGCACTTCGAGTTGGCCTTGGCGGGCACCCCCGAGGGCATCAACCAGGTGGCACCCTGGCTGCAGCGCCTGGTGGCTGCGGCCAACGCCGTGCAGTCCACGCCAGGCTCGGCCCCGGAGCTGCTGCAGGAGAAGCGGCGAGTTGGCCTGCGCTGCAATCTCACCACCGAGCAGCTCAAGCTGGTGATGGAGAAGCTGGGCCAGTCCGGGCTTACCTTCCCAACCCTGAGCCGAGGCCCCAAGGCATGAGTTCGGCGCTCTCCCTCCCTGCGGGCGGTGGCTTCACGGCGCCAGAGGACCCCACCCCCGAGTACTGGATGGCCCAGCTGAAGGCCGGCCGGGAGGAAGCTCTCGCCCACCTAATGGCCCGGTTCGAGCGCCCCCTCTTCGCCTTTCTGCACCGGCGGCTCCAGGGCGAGGCCGGGGTCGTGCAGGAGCTGGCCCAGGAAGTTTTTCTTAAGTGCCTCCAGCATTGTCAACGTTTTGAAGAGGGTCGGCCGGTGGCTGCCTGGCTTTTTACATTGGCGGCTAATGCGGCGACGGACCACCTGCGTAGAAGAGGACGAGAGGTATCCCCTCCCGAGACCTTTGACGCACCTGATCCCCACCAAGCCTCACCCTGGGAATCCGTGGACCAAAGCCGGCGACTTCAGGCTCTGCGCGGAGCCCTGGAGGGCCTGACCCCCCGCCAGCGGGCCATGGTGACCGCCTACTACGTGCATGAGCATCCCGTGAAGCGGATCGCCCAGGAGCTCGGGTGCGCCGAGGGGACTGTGAAAGCCACCCTGTTCCAGAGCCTCCAGAAACTTCGCAAGAACCTTGGACCCCAGCCATGACCGCCCCCTCCGACCCCCAGCGCGCCAACGCCAGCCCCCTGGACGAGGCCCGGCTTTACGAGCTCCTTGAGCAGCCCGAGCTCTGGCCCGAGGATCCCGCGGCCCAGGCGGAGCTGGCGGACCTGCTGGAGCTCCACCTGGCCCTGACCTGCCACGGCGCGGACCTGGCCGCCGAGCTGGCCCCGCCCCCCCGGGCCCGCTGGACGGGTTCCTGGAGCTTGGCCGCCGCCGCCGTCCTGCTGGTGGCCCTCCTCCCCGCCGCCTTTACGGTCCAGCGGATCCAGTCCATCCGGGCCCAGGCCCGGGATACCGCCCGCCTTGAGTCCCTGGCCCAGAAGCGGACCCAGGATCGCGCCTGGATCGCCTTCTTCCGCCAGAGCACCACCCTCCTACAGGACTTCGAACAGAACCCAAACCTGTGCCGAAAGGGCGAGGAGGACCGCCGCCAGGAGCGCGAGATGGCCCTGACGCTGCTCGAGGCCAGCCACCAGCTCGCCGCCCAGGGCGCACCCCTCCAGGAGGCCGAGGTGATCCGCGCCAGCCTCCACGCCTGGCTCTCAGAGGTCGTCTTCGAAGACAACTGCCTGCCCGTGGAACGGGCCCAGGCCCTGCGCCAGTGGGCCGCGGCCCACAACCTTGAGACCGAGTCCGAGCGCATGGAACGCCGCCTCCGGGGAGACGGCGCATGATGCCAGTCTTCCTGCTGGTGGTTCCAGCGGTGGTGGAGGTTGCGGCTCCGGAGCCCGCCCTCGCCGTCGCCCCCGAGAACCACGCGGAGCACCTGTTCCTGCTGGGCCGGGACCTGCGCTATGCCCAGCGCTGGTACGAGGCGGGGCAGGCCTACCGGACCCTGCTGCGTGAGTTCCCCGCCTCCACCAGGGCCGCCGACGCGCGCTACTGGCTGGCCGCCAGCCTGGAGCAGGACCGGCGGTGGGACGAGGCCATCGACGCCTACACCGAGTTCCTGGCCCGGCACCCCGACCAGCGCATGCTCGGCAAGGAAGCCCGGCTGAACCGCGTGCGGTGCTGGGGCATCCGCCAGTGGGACAACCCCGCCGCCACCCCCGGGCTGGTCAGCGCCCTCGCGGACGAGCGTGAGGAGGTCCGCGTCGCCGCAGCTCTGCAACTCGCCAAGCGCCGGGACAGCCGGGCCGTCCCGGTACTTCAGGCAGGGCTGAACGCCAACCTCTCTTCCGAGGCCTGCCGCCTGGCCCTCCTTGCCCTGGGGGCCCAGCCTCAGGCCACCGGTCCGGCCCAGGGCCGCTTTCTGGTGGTGCGCATCAAGGAGCGCGACAAGCCGGAGGTCCTCACGGTGCGCCTGGCCCTGGGCCTCGCCAGGGCCGTGGGCGGCTACCTCTCGGATGAGCAGCTGCGCCAGGCCAAGGGCAAGGGTGTGGACCTCAACCGAATCATGGATCAGGCGCTGAACACCCCCAAGGGGACCGAGCTGTTCAGCCTGGACGACAGCAAGAGCACCGTGACAGTGACGGTCGAATAGCCGGAAGCCGCGAAGAGGCTCTAAGCTGGAGTCGAACATGTCCCGACTCCTGCGCTTCTTCAGAGATCACCTCCGCACCCACGCGCCCACCATCGCGGGGGCCTCGCTGCTGCTCCTCCTGGCCGGGCTGTGCCAGGGGGCCCTGATTGCCTCCATCAAGTTCGTCTTCGATGACGGCAAGGTCCATGTCCTGCCCGCTGGACAGCAGGGCCTCTTCGTCCAGCTGGAGCACCTGCGCGCCTGGGCGCTCTCCCGTCTGCCCGAGGCATCGGCCCTGCGCAGCAGTGGCCTGCTGGTCCCACTGGTGCTGGTCTCCCTCTTCACCCTGAAGGGGCTGTTCACCTATTCCGGCACCCTGCTCATGGTCCGCAGCGGCATCCGGGCCACCCAGGCCCTCCGCGAGCGGCTCTTCGCCCACTTCCTCGCCCAGGAGCCTGCCTTCTTCCAGAAGCACCCGGTCGGCGAGCTCATCACCCGCAGCATCAGCGACGTGGGCGCCGTGCAGGGCATCGCCAGCAACCAGCTGGCCGAGGCGGTGCGCGAGGTCTGCGTGGCGGTCACCATGCTGGCCACGGTCCTCTACATGGACTGGCAGCTGAGCCTCACTCTGTTCTTGGCCGGCCCCCTGGTGGTCTACCCGGTGAAGCGGCTGAGCCAGCGCATCCGCAGTGTGAACCACCGGAACCAGGAGGCCTCCAGCCGCCTGCTCCAGCGCCTCAAGGAAGTCTTCAGCAACATCCGTGTGGTCCAGGCCTTTGCGCGGGAGTCCTACGAGGTGGGTCGCTTCCAGGTCCAGAACCAGGAGCTCTACCGCCTCGGCATGAAGAGCGCCCGGGCCTCGGCTCTGTCGACGCCGATCATGGAGCTGGTGGGTGGCCTGCTGCTCGCAAGCCTGGCCGCCTACGCCTCGGGCCGCTTCAAGTCCGGCACCCTCACCACCGAGAACTTCCTCGCCTACATCCTGGGCATCTACGCCCTCTATGACCCGCTCCGGCGCCTCACCAAGCTCAACAATGAGATCCAGGTGGCCTCCGCCAGCCTGGACCGCGTCTACACGATGCTGGACCGGCCGCCCGAGCTGCCCGAGAACCCGAATCCGACGCCCGTGCCCGCCCGTCCCGGCCTGCTGCGCTTCGAGGGCGTCGCCTTCACCTACGACGGCAAGCACGCGGTCCTCAGCGGCATCGACCTGGATGTATGCGCCGGGGAGACCGTGGCCCTGGTGGGCGGCAGCGGGGGCGGCAAGACCACCCTGGTGAACCTGGTGCCCCGCTTCTTCGATCCCACCGCCGGACGCATCACCCTGGACGGAATCGACCTCCGGGACTTCAACCCCCGCGAGCTACGAAAGACCATCGGCATCGTCACCCAGGAGACCCTGCTCTTCATGGACACGGTGCACGACAACATTGCCTACGGCCTGCAGGCCAGCCGCGAGGCCGTGGTCGCCGCCGCGAAGCAGGCCCACGCCCACGACTTCATCATGGCGCTGCCCAAGGGCTACGACACGCCCCTGGCCGAGACCGGCTCCAGCCTCAGCGGCGGCCAGCGCCAGCGCCTGGCCATCGCCCGGGCCCTGCTCCAGGACCCGCCCATCCTCATCCTGGACGAGGCCACCAGCGCCCTGGACACCGAGAGCGAGCGGGCGGTCCAGGATGCCCTCGAGACCCTCATGCAGAACCGCACCACCCTGGTCATTGCCCACCGCCTCAGCACGATCCAGCGCGCCACCCGCATCTGCGCCATGAAGCAGGGCCGCATCGTCGAGGTCGGCACTCACGAGGACCTGCTGGCCCGTCAGGGCGAGTACGCCCGGCTGCACAAGCTGCAGTTCGCCGAAGGATGACCGCCGCTCGATGAGACGTTCCGATTTCCAATTCGACCTGCCGCCGGAACTCATCGCGCAGCATCCCGCGCCGGACCGGGACGGCGCCCGCCTGTTGGTGGTGGACGCCCGGACGAGCGCCTGGTCCCACCGCACCATCCGCGACCTGCCCGGCCTGATTCCCGCCGGCAGTCTCTGCGTGCCCAACGATGTCCGCGTCCGCCACGCCCGGCTCTTCCTGCGGCGGGCTGGGGGCGGCGCCGGGGAGGCCCTTCTGCTGCGGAGCCTGGGGCCGGGCCGCTTCGAGGCCCTGGTGAAGCCCGGGGCGCGCCTGAAGCCGGGGGCCGCGGCCACGGTGGTGGACCCCGTCACCGGCGCCGACCTGGCCCGGATCACCGTGCTGGACACGCTGCCTGAGGGCCTCCGCGTGGTCCAGGTCGAGTCCGGCCATGGTCTCGACTGGGACGAGATCGACCGCATCGGTCGCCTACCCCTGCCGCCCTACATCGACCACCTGGCGGAGGCCGAGGACGAGACCCGCTACCAGACGGTCTTCGCCGCCCGGGAAGGCGAGGCCGTGGCGGCGCCCACAGCCGGCCTGCACTTCACGCCCGAGCTCATCGCCACGCTCCAGGCCCAGGGCTGCGGCTGGCACCCCGTGCGCCTGCATGTGGGCCTTGGCACCTTCCGCCCCATGACCGCGGACCGCCTCGAGGACCACGCCATGCACAAGGAGCGCTTCGAGGTGCCCGAGGCCACGGCCGGGGCCCTGGAGCCAGTGCTGCGGGACCGCTCCCGCCCCGTGCTCTGCGTGGGCACCACCTCCCTGCGCACCCTAGAGGGCGCCTGGGACGGTGGCGCTCTGGCACGCCAGGGCGCCACCCGCCTCTTCATCACCCCGGGCTACCGGCTGCGCACCGCGGACCACCTGCTGACCAACTTCCACCTGCCGGAGAGCACGCTGTTCGTGCTGGTCTCCGCGCTGCTGGGCCTGGACCTGGCCCAGGCGGCCTATGCCGAGGCCGTCCGGGAGCATTACCGGTTCTTCAGCTACGGCGACGCGATGCTGCTCCTGAATGTGGGGCCGACGAAGGGCTGAGCCACTTGCCAGATGATTCTGATCCCGGCGGGTCCCCGCTAGGGATCAGAGGTATTCAACAAACTGGTGCAGGACCGGGATCTTGTGGCGCTTGCCTTTGGTGGCCTGCAGGACGCTGGTGACGGCCATGCTCAGGCACCAGAGCAACCAGAGCGGCAGCAGGAAGCGGAGAAAGACCCAGCCAAAGATCGGAAACAGGCCGGTGATGACGATGGCCAGGCCCACCACGCACTCGGCGAAGGCCAGGATCACCCCCTGCCGCGCATGCCAGAGCAGCTCGCCGTCCTCCCGGTTCCTGATGTAGGGCACAAAGGCCCAGGGCCCCGCGTAGCAGAGGATCAGGTCTCGCAATCGCTCCCCTACGAAGAGGGGGGTCGGGGCATCCAGGGGCACGGCAACCTCCAGGACGAGGATAGCGCATGGTCTCTCAACCGCGAGCAGCCCTCTTGGGTCGAACAAGTTACCTGTCGCGACCTTGACCTGCCGCGCGGCAGGCCGATTCTGGTTCTACGCACTCAGGAGACCCATGCGCCCGATGATTCCGCTGGTCCTTCTGATCCTGCCCTGGGGCTGTGGGGGGACTGGGTCAAGTTCGCCTACCCCGGTCCCCGCACCCACGCCCACCACCTGCCCGATCCCGACGGCCAAGACCAGTCCCTCATTCTCGACGGACCTGGTCCCGGCCCTCCAGAGCAGCTGCGGCGCCGCTGCCACCAGCTGCCATGGCGGCACTTCCCCCACGGGGCATGTGATGTACTCGGGCACTCCGGCCGAGCTCCACGCCCGGTTGGTCAACGTGGTCCCGACCAACGCCCCGACGGGTCTAGGTTGGCTGCTGGTGAAGCCCGGCGATCCCACCCATTCCTGGCTTCTCGAAAAGGTCACAAAAGACCAGCCGGGCGGCTCGGGCTACGGCACCCGCATGCCACAGGCG
Organism: uncultured Holophagaceae bacterium; assembly: GCA_903843705.1. Taxonomy (GTDB): domain Bacteria; phylum Acidobacteriota; class Holophagae; order Holophagales; family Holophagaceae; genus Geothrix. The sequence goes on from CAIMQW010000093.1 coordinate 15,658, forward strand.
GCACCGAACCTCTGCCAGCCGACTGTGGACACCCTCACGGCCTGGATCAATGCTGGCGCTCCCAGCAACTAGGGGCCTCCTCCCGCCGGGGTCACACAGCTGGACCCGTCGCGGCTCGCCTTCTCTCTGAAAACGCACCCCAGGAGTCGCCATGGCCGACCTGACTGCCATCACCAGCTGGACCCTCGCCGATGCGCAGCACTTCGCCCGGCGGGCGGGCTTCGGCCTCACGCCGGCGGACGCGGTGGCCCTCCAGGCCCAGGCCCCGGGCGCGGCCATCGACGCCTGGATCGACGGCACCGGCGCCGCCTACGACCCCGCAGCCTTCACCGCCGCGCTGGCAACCGCGGACGTGGTCCTGGAACCCCTAGTCAGCGCCAACACGGCCGTGGCCGGCAGCGTGGACGTGGCGGCCGTGGCTGCGCCCCACCCCTTCCTCGTTCAGGGCGGTGACACCTGGCGGAACAGCCTGAACACAGCGCAGGCGCTGCTGGCCTGGCGCATGCAGCACAACCCCCACGCCTTCGAGGAGCGCATGGCGCTCTTCTGGCACAACCTCTTTGCCACGGGCTGGCACAAGGTCGACAACACCGCCTTGATGCTCAAGCAGATTCAGCTATTCCGAGGCCAGGGCCTGGCGAAGTTCGACGACCTCCTTGTGATCGTCAGCAAGGATCCAGCCATGGCCATCTGGCTGGACTCGGTGCTGAACAACGCCGCCGGCACCAACATCCCCAACGAGAATTACGCCCGAGAGGTGATGGAGCTCTACAGCCTGGGCGCCGACAACGGCTACAACCAGGCCGACATCACCCAGCTGGCCCGGGCCCTCAGCGGCTGGAGCTTTACCTTCGCTGAGGCGGACTACAGCATCAACCCCGCGAACCCGGGCCAGAAGTTCCCCGCCGACGCCCGGTTCAAGGTCTACGACGGGACGACCCTCGCCCCGGACACGCGGGTCTGGTGGGGCGGCGCGGCCACCGTCAGTTCCAACCTGCACGCCACGGGCACCATCAGCCTCTTCGGGCAGCCGCTCGATGTCACCACCACTGCCAGCGGGTGGGCAAAGGGCGAGAACGCCGTGCGCAGCATCATCTCGGCGAGGGGCTCCAACTGCGCCCAGTTCCTGGCCAAGCGCCTCCTCACCCACTTCGTCACCACCGGCTACAGCGCCCAGGACCTGACGGACGTGGCCACCCTGATCCAGGGAGCCGCCTTTGACCTCCGCGTGGTCCTGAAGACCCTGCTCAAGTCCCAGTTCTTCTTCGGCGCCGCCAGCCGCTATGCCCTGGTCGAAGGCCCCGTATCCTGGCTGGTCCGGGCCGCCCGCATGCTCTGCCCCTCGCTGGCTTCGGGCAGCGGACAGACGCCGAAGGGCTATCCCGCCTGGCGCCTGGTGACCAACAGCGCCACCACCTTTGATCAAATGGGCATGAAGCTGCTGGACCCCACGGGCCCCAACGGCTGGAAGGAGCACACGGCCTGGCTGAACAGCAACACGATGCGGTACCGGGCGAAGGCCGTCGCCGCCCTGACCCTGAACGAGTCGCGGTCCTACAATGGGACCACCTACCCGCTCTTCCCCACCTTCGTCACCACGGACTGGTTCCCCACAGCCCCGACCTCGGCCCAGGCCGTCTATGACCGGCTTGCGGCCCTTCTGCAGCCCGCACCCATTCCGGCGAGCGTCTCCGCCGCCTGGCTCGCAGCCCTCTGGCCCACGACCTTCACCTGGGACTCGGCCTCCCAGACCAAGGCCCGGGAACTGGCCTTCCTCATCCTCTGCTCGCCCTCGGGCCAGCTTTACTAAGGGAGGCCACCATGACCACGCGCCGTGAATTCATCCAGACCCTGGGCGCCACGGGAGCCCTGCTTGCCGGGCTCGACGCCTGTGGCGGCGGGGGCTCTAGCTCCAGTGGGGGCAGCGGCTCCACGCCTACACCCACACCAACGCCCACCTCGCCCATCCTCGTCATCGTGAACATCGACGGGGGCTACGACTGGCTCAATGTGACGCCGCCCAACGCTGGAACCAACCTGGGCGTCTACCAGACCAAGCGCGCCGCCCTCGGCATCACCAACCCGGCCCTGCTCACCGATCTGGGCAGCGGCATGGCCCTGAACAAGGACTTCACCGGCATGGACACGCTCCACAGCCTGGGCCACGTGGCCTGGATCCCGGGCATCGGCATGCCCAACCCCAACCTGTCCCACTTCACCTCCATCGACCTGTGGGGGCAGGGTGCGACGGTGCCCGCCGGAAATGGCTGGCTGGGCCGCTTTGCGGACACGGCCTTCAGCCCGACAGGGGATGTCCTCCGAGGCCTCACGGTGACCCCGGACCTGCCGGTGATGCTGAAGGGCGCCACCCGCAGCTTTGTGTCAATCACCAGCGCCGGCGGCTATGTGTTTCCCGCCTACCTGCTCAGCAGCACGGCCGTGCCGGATGCCACGACCCTGGAGACCGGCTGGGGCACCGCCCTCTCGGCCAGCAGTACCGACCCGGGCTACCTGGCAGCAGCCCAGGCGGGCAAGCTCTTCTTCGACGCTCAGAACAACCCGGCCTTCGGGACCGGGGGTACGCTCACGGCCCGCACCACCACCGTGCCCTACCCGGGCGATGCGACCTATCCCGTGCTGAAGCTGAGCGGCGCGGCGCTCAGCACTAGCCTCAGCGCCCAGCTCAAGCTCATCGCTCAGATGATCGCCGCGGGCCTGCCCGCCCAGGTCTACTTCTCGCGCCTCGGCGGCTGGGACACCCACAGCAACCAGGCCGTGGACCACCCCAACCTCCAGCGGGCCCTCGGCGGCTCCATCAAGGCCTTCTACGACGACCTGGCCGCCATCACCACCACCGCAGGCATCGCCCAGGACCGAGTGCTGATCCTGGCCTACAGCGAGTTCGGGCGGCGGGTGCAAGAGAACAACGGGGGCACGGACCACGGCACCGCGGGCCTCGCCTTCTGTGTGGGGAAGTCCGTCAAGGGTGGCCTCTACGGCGGATATCCCGACCTCACCAGCCTCGACTCCAACGGCAACATGAAATACACCACCGACTTCCGGAGCCTCTACGCCACCGTGCTCGACCACTGGCTGGGCCAGGCGACCAGCACCACGGACACCCTGCTCGGCAGCGCCTACCCAAGGCTGGGCTTCCTCTGATTCAGCGGCCCCGGAGTGCCACCAGCAGCGCCATAGCAACCAGCAGCACAGAGAAGAACTGCTTCAGCCGGCCGCCCGGCAGGCGGGTGGCCACTTTCGCTCCGACCAGCGCCCCAATCGCGAAGCCCACGGCCACGCCGCCGATGATCAGCCAGGGCAGGCCGCCCTGGGCCCTGCTGTAGATGTAGACCGCCGGCAAACCGATGGGCGGCAGCAGCATCATGAGGCTGGCGAGTTGGGCCTCGTGCTGGGTCATTCGAAACCGCGCAGCCAGCAGGGGGATGACCACCACCGCGCCGCCCAGACCCGTTAGACCCGAGACCAGGCCCGCCAGCGCGCCAATGGGCAGTCCCTGGGACCAGAGCCCCCGATGTACTTCCAGAGGCTCGGCCTCACGGTCCACGGCGGGCAACTCCAGGCGGAGGTGGGTCCGGATAGCGAGGAACAGCAGGAAAGCCGCGAAGCCATAGCGCAGCAGCCAGGAGGGGATGCCGTTGGCCACCAGGGAGCCACCCGTGACGCCGAACAGGAAGCCCAGGATCAACACGCCCACCAGTGGCAGGCTGGAGGCCACCCCCCGCCGGTGGTACTGCAGTACCGCCGGCAGCCCCGTCGGCAGCAGCATGGCCGCCAGGGTGGCGCCCTGGGCCCGGTGTTGGTCCAGGCCCAGGATCGTACCCAGCAGGGGCACCATGACCAGGCCGCCGCCCACCCCGAACAGCCCGGCCAGAAGCCCGCCACTCAAGCCGGTACCTAGGCCCGCCAGCAGGTGGTTCGTGTCCATGAGCATGCACTCTCCCTCCCGGGATTCTGGCGCATTGCGGGCGCCGGCGCGACCAGGGACCGCTCTGACGGCTGCTCGTGGTCCAATGGAGGTCCGGAGGCCCCTGTGCAGGTCCAGCTTAACGAGGAAGTGGTGCTCGACAGCCGTCGGGCCGTCTGGCTGCCCCGGCACAAGACCCTGGTGCTCTCGGACCTCTTTTTCGGCCTGGGCGCAGCCCGCCGCCGCCGCCCCGACCCCATGCCCGCCACACCTCAGATGGAGATTTGGGAGCGGGTCTTCAGCCTCCTGGACGAGTACGCGCCGGAGCAGGTGGCCCTCCTGGGGGACCTCAAGCCCAGCCAGGGCACCGTGGAGGGCGAGGAGGCCGACGAGCTCCGCACCATCTTCCGCAAGCTCAAGGGTGGCGGCCGCAAGGTGATCCAGGTGGTGGGCCACCCGGACCGCAGCAGTGGCCCGGCGCTGGACGGCACCGGCATCGTGCCCGTGGAGCAGCACCGCGTGGGCCCCTTCACCCTCATGCATCGCCGCCGCATCTTTGTCTATCCCCGCCACGACCCGTCCACAGGCTTCTGGATCAATGGCGGCGTGCACCCCCTCTTTGCAGTGCCCAGCCCCGGCCCCCAGGGCGAGCCTGACTGGTTGCGCCTGCCTGCCTTCCTCTACACCGGCTTCGCGCTGGTGATGCCGCCCTTCGTGAGCTACGCCCAGGGCTTCGAGGTGATCCAGCCCGAGCGTCTGCCCCGCCAGGCTCGGGTCTGGAAGCTGCTCGCGGACCGCCTGAGCGCTGTGGATCTGGGCGAGCTACCGCCCACCCCCGAGCACCTCCGCACCCTCACACGCCCCACCCGGAAGGGCAAGGACCCCAGCAAGGCGGAAGACTAGGGCCCGGCTACTTCTTCTTGGCCTTGGCCGCGGGCACCCCGCCGCGCACGACCCGGCCATCGTCCAGGGTGAGCTCCCAGCCCAGGCGGTCGCCCTTCTTCAGGCCCAGGCGCTTGAAGGTGCCCGCCGCGAACTCGACGAAGTGCCTAGAGGAAACCGATCCCCCGTAGCTGGGACAGTCATCCCCGCGCATGGGGCTGCAGGGGGGAACGTGCTCGGCGGTCTCCACCACCCGGCCCTCAGCATCAACCCAGGCTACGTCCAGGGCGATGAGGCAGTTCTTCATCCAGATCGCATGGTCGCCGTCCGCGGAATAGACGAAGAACATGCAGCGGTCCTTCGGCAGGCTCTGGCGGTACATCAAGCCCTTGGCCTTTTCCGGCTCGGTGGCGGCTACCTCGGATATAAAGGCTGTCTGCTTGAAGGTGACGGTGCCTCCACCTCCCGCCAGCAGGGGGAGGGACAGCAGGACGGCGAGCCAAAAGCGCATGGTGACTCCTCGAAGCAGGGCCGACCCGCCGGAGTGGGCCACCCGGGACATGATAACCGGTGGCCTGTGGCACCATGGCGGTGGCGGCCAGGAGGGCGCCCGACCTCCGGGAGACCGATGCGTCTGGCCGCCGCCATCACCCTGTGCGCCGCCCTCCCGATGTTGGGCGCCCCCGTGGAGGGGCTCCGGGCCGTGCGACTGGCCGCGGGCATCCAAGTGGATGGCCGCCTAGACGAGCGGGACTGGGCCCGGGCCCCGGTGGCCACGGGCTTCACCCAGGAGTGGCCCATTCGTAGCGGGCCGGCCCACCAGCGCACCGAGGTGCGCGTGCTCTTCGACGACCGCTTCCTCTACGTGGGGGCCCGGATGCACCACGACCCCGCCCTGGACAAGGGGCCTGCGGACGTGGTCAAGCGCCTCCACCGGCGGGACCAGGACAGCCTGGGGGACTGGTTTGGGGTGGCCATCGACTCCAACCACGACCACCGCACCGCCATGGTCTTTGAGGTCAATGCCGCCGGGGTCCAGAAAGACCAGGTGATCTACAACGACGGCAGCTATGACGTGAACTGGGACGGGGTCTGGGAGAGCGGGGTCACTTCCGACGAGGGGGGCTGGACCGCCGAGCTGAAGATCCCGCTCTCCCTCCTCCGCTTCAAGCCGGGTGAGCAGGCCCAGAGCTGGGGCATCAACTTCAGCCGGGTGGATCAGGGGGTGGTGCGAGAGTCCAGCCGCTGGATGGTGGTCCCCCGAGGCGGCACCGGCTACGTCAGCCACTTCCCACTCCTGGAGGGCCTGGAGGGCCTCAGCCCCCAGCCTCGGCGGGAGGTCCTGCCCTACCTGTCGGCCGCCCGGAAATTCGAGACCGCCCGCACCTACGACGACCGCCAATGGGAGGGCCGGGGTGGCCTGGACGCCCGCTGGGGCCTAAGCACCGCCTCCCAGATTGACCTTAGCGTGCGGCCGGACTTCGGGCAGGTGGAGGTGGACCAGGCAGTGCTGAATCTGGGCACGGTGGAGACCTTCTTCCCGGAGAAGCGCCCCTTCTTCCTGGAGGGCATGGATATCTTCAGGGTGGCGGGACCGGACCTGCTCTACACCCGCCGCATCGGCCAGGGGCTGGCGGATCCCGTCCTCGCCACCGGGGAGACCCTGAAGGACCGGCCCAACGCCACGGACATCCTGGCGGCGGCCAAGTACACCGCCAAGTACCCTACAGGCACCCAGGTGGGCCTCCTGGCCGCCTCGGTGGAGCCGGCCCGGGCCACTGTGCAGGACCCCAGCGGCCAGGACGTCCAGCGGGAGCTGTGGCCCCACACGGCCTACGGCATCCTGCGGGTGCAGCAGGTGATGGACGAGCGCGGCAGCTACGTGGGGTTCTTTGCCTCCGCCGTGGACCAGGCGGGACCGGCGGGGCGGGAAGCCCAGGTCCAGGCCCTGGACTCAGCCTTCAAGAGCGAGGACCGGAGCCGGGTCCTGGAGGTCACCGCCAGCCGCAGCCAGACCGGCACCCAGGCCGCCCAAGAGCATGGCTGGCGGGGCCGCCTCCGCCTCCACCAGGAGTGGAAGGACGGCTGGGCCCTGGAGGCCCAGGCCATCCAGGCCGGTCGGGCCTACAACCCCAACGACTTGGGCTACCTGGGCCGCGCCGACGAGCGCCGCACCTACGCCGCCCTGACCCGGGCCTGGGACCGCAACTGGGGGCCCCTGCTGGCCTGGAGCGCCGGCCTCAGCCACACCAGCGCCGAGGACCAGGCGGGTCACACCTTCCAGCGCCGCTTCAGCACCTGGGGCCGCACGGACTTCGTGAACTTCTTCTCCCTCTGGGGCGGAGCGGCCCTGGACCTGCCGGTGGCGGACGACCGGGAGCTTCGGACCTACGCCGACCCCGTGAAGAAATACCTCCCGCGGCCCGCAATCCCCTCCGCCAACCTGGGCTTCGACACCCCTGCCAACCGACCCTGGTACCTGCGCCTCAGCACCAGCCGGGCCTGGGCCGAGGGCGGCCCCGCCACCTCAGGAACCCTGTTCCAGAGTGTGAAGCCCGCCACCAACCTGGAGCTCCAGGTCTCCACCTCACTGACCCGGGAGGAGGGTGGTCGCCGCTGGATGGAGACCCCCGTGGCTACGCCCATCGTGGGCCTGCGCCGCCTCAGCCAGCTCAACCAGACCCTGCGGGTGGCCTACGCCTTCACGCCTCGCCTCACTGTGCAGTTCTTTAGCCAGTGGTTGGGCGCCAGCTGGCACTCCCGGGACCTGAAGCACTACGTGGATGACCACACCCTGGGGGACGGCCTGCCCTCGGACCAGCCCGCAGGCACCTCGCCGCAGACCGCCTTCAGCTACCGGGCCTGGAACCTGAACCTCATCACCCGCTGGGAGTTCCGGCCTGGCTCCACCTTCTTCTTCGTCTACACCCATGGTGCCAACAGCAGCGTCCTCGCCAACGATCACGCCGCCCTGGTGCCGGGACCCGATCTGGCGGTGCTGCGCCACCTGCCCTCGGACGATGTGATCCAGGCCAAGATCAGCTGGCTGTTCCGTTAGCGCGCCGTTGCCAGCAAGGCCTTGAGGCCCACGGGGTAGAGGGGCTCCACCACGGACCTCACGGCGGCGGCGTACTGTTGGATCTCCCACTGGGCGTGGCCATCTGAGCGGAGGCGGATGAAGTGGGCCACGGCCTGGAGGCTCACGGTCCAGTAGACCTCCGAGTAGAGGCCCAGGGGCAGCACGCAGCGGGCCTGCTCCCGGCAGACGCCCAGCGACAACAGCTCCTTGTAGTGCGCCACGGCACCACGACAGCTCTCCAGGTAGGTGACCATGGCCTGCTCCCGGTTGGCCACGTCGATGGCCCCCTCGCTGCCCTGCTTGTTCACCTTTGCCTGCCGGCGGAACGCCTCGGGCACGAAGAACTCGTCCTCAGGGAACTCCACATATCGGCCGGAGATCTCATTAAACTCCGACGCAATGCGGTGCTTCATCCACTGCCGGAAGACGAAGATTGGGGCCTTCACGTGGAGGGTGAGGGCCGTGTGGCGGAAGGGCGAGGTGTGCTCGTGCGCTGCCAGGTAGTCCACCAGCTTGGCGTCGGCTTCCTCGAAGGTCTCCTTGGTCTTACCGAAGGAGACCCGGGCTGCATTCACCACACTGAGGTCGGACCCCATGTGGTCGACGAGGCGCACGAAGCCTTTGTCGAGGACCTTGATCTCGGGGTTCGTCATGGGCGGGCTCCGGGTCTCAGGGTATCGCGGCGGAGGGGGCCCGTCCCCTCCCGGACCGGCGCCCCCTGGTATCCTGGGGGCCAACCGGAGTCCCCATGCGCTTTTTTATCGATACCGCCAACATCGACGAGATCAAGCGCATCAACGCGCTCGGCGTCCTGGACGGCGTGACCACCAACCCCAGCCTCATCGCCAAGGAAACAGGCAAGCCCTTCGAGGAAATCATCGCGGAGATCTGCGGCATCGTGGACGGCCCCATCAGCGCCGAGGTCATCGGCCTGGAGGCCCCGGGCATGATCGAGGAGGGCCGCCGCCTTGCGAAGATCCACAAGAATGTCGTGGTGAAGCTGCCCCTCATCGCCGAGGGCCTCAAGGCCTGCAAGGCCCTCACAGCCGAAGGCATCCGCACCAACGTCACTCTTTGCTTCAGCTCCACCCAGGCCCTCATGGCCGCCAAGGCTGGCGCCACCTATGTGTCGCCCTTTGTGGGCCGCCTGGACGACATCAACCTCGACGGCATGGAGCTGATCCGCGAGATCTGCGCCATCTATGAGAACTACGACTTCGATACCCAGTGCCTGGCCGCCAGCATCCGCAGCCCCCGGCATGTCACCGAATCCGCCCTGGCCGGCGCCCATGTGGCCACCATCCCCACCAAGGTCTTCGACCAGATGCTGAAGCACCCTCTCACCGACAAGGGCGTCGAAGGCTTCTTGGCGGATTGGAAAAAGAGCGGGCGGTAGGGCTCCCCTATACGAATCGTAAAGGCAACCGACCGCCGGGTTCATTCGTGACCAGGTTCTCCGGTGATCTCAGTACCATGGCCCCTGCCCGGTTCCGGGCCCCGAGGTGCTGTCCATGGATGCGATCACGTCAGTTCTCCGCCGCTGCCAGATCTTTTCGGGCCTGTCCGACACGGATCTGAACCTGATCGCCCGCGCCGCCCATCGGCGCGAGGTCGCCGCGGGCATCAACCTCTTCCGGCAGGGCGAATCGCGCACCGGCGCCGTCGTCATCGCGGAGGGCCGGGTGGAGATCACCCGGGACAACGGGGACGGCCCCGAGCCCGTTGTCATCCTGGGCCCCGGCGACGTGGCCGGCGAACAGGCCTTCCTGGCCGTGGGCAGCCACACCGCCACGGGCGCCACCCTCACCCCGGCTGTGCTGCTGGATCTGGACCGCGATGCCGTCCTGGCCAGCCTGGCGAAGGACGGCGCCGCCGCCATCGCCGTGCTCAGTAAGGTGGCGACGGTGCTCAATCAGCGACTGCTCTACTCGGGCACCCCCCGAACCGGGCGCGAGCAGGCCTATGCCAGTGGTCGCACCCGGCGCGAGACGGACCTGATCGGCCCCATGGACGTGCCCGAGGACGCCCTCTTCGGCGTGCAGACCCTGCGCGCCGTGCACAACTTCCCCATCACCGGCACGCCCACGAGCCACTTCCCGGCCATGATCCGGGCCCTGGCCATGGTCAAGCAGGGTGCCGCCCGGGCCAACAAGCGCCTGGGCCTGCTGGAGCCCGCCATCGCGGACGCTATCGACCAGGCCTCGCAGGAGATCATCGACGGGCACTGGCACGGCCACTTCCCCACGGACATGGTGCAGGGCGGCGCGGGCACCTCGACCAACATGAACGCCAACGAGGTGATCGCCAACCGGGCCCTGGAGCTGCTGGGCCACAAGCGCGGCGACTACGCCCACTGCCACCCCAACGACCACGTGAACCTGGGCCAGAGCACCAACGACGTCTATCCCACAGTCCTGCGCCTCAGCGCAATCTTCATGCTGCAGAACCTGTTGGACGCGATGGATCGCCTGAAGGGCGCGCTACACGCCAAGGGCCGGGAGTTCTCGGATGTCATCAAGATGGGCCGCACCCAACTGCAGGACGCCGTCCCCATGACCCTCGGCCAGGAGTTCGAGGCTTACGCCGTCACCACCGGCGAGGACATCCAGCGCCTGCGCGAGACGGCCCGGCTCTTCCTGGAGGTGAACATGGGCGGCACCGCCATCGGCACCGGGATCTGCGCCGATCCCCGCTACCCGCAAGTGGTGGTGGAGGAGCTGCGCCGGGTCACCGGCCTGGAGATCGTCCTGGCCGAGAACCTGGTCGAGGCCACCCCGGACACCGGCGCCTTTGTGATGTTCTCCGGCGTGGTCAAGCGCGCCGCGGTGAAGCTCAGCAAACTCTGCAACGACCTGCGCCTGCTCAGCAGCGGCCCCCGCTGCGGCTTCGGCGAGATCAACCTGCCCCCCATGCAGCCCGGCAGCAGCATCATGCCCGGCAAGGTGAACCCCGTGATCCCCGAGGTGGTGAACCAGGTGGCCTACCAGGTCATTGGCAACGACCTCACCATCACCCTCGCCGCCGAGGCCGGCCAGCTCCAGCTCAACGTCATGGAGCCCATCCTCGCCTACAGCCTGGCCACCAGCCTCCGCACCCTCACCGCCGCCGTGAACGTGCTCAACACCAAGTGCATCGTCGGCATCACCGCCAACCGCGAGCGCTGCCTGGAGCTAGTGGAGCACAGCATCGGCATCGTCACCGCCGTCATGCCCGCCATCGGCTACAAGAAGGCCACAGAGGTAGCCAAGGAGGCCCTGGAGACCGGCGTCTCCGTGCGGGAACTGATCCTCCGCAAGGGCTACCTGACCCCCGCCGAGCTGGATGAGGCCTTCAGCCTGGAGGCCATGACCCAGCCCCGGCCCATCCGTTAGCCGCCCAGCACCTACCAGGGGCTCCCGGCGCACTCGGATGCCCGGCTCGCCGGAGGTCCGGTTAAACTGGTTGGTGAACCCCATTTATCGACAGCCTTTTTCACCATCGGGAGCCCCCTCATGACGCTCGAGAAAAAGATCGAGACCCTGAAAGCCAAGCACGCCCAGGCCCTGGCCGGCGGTGGCGAGGCCCGGATCAAGAAGCAGCACGAGGGTGGCAAGTTGACGGCCCGCGAGCGCGTAGTGGCCTTCCTGGACGAGGGCTCCTTCGAGGAGATGGACGCCCTGATGGTGCACCGCACGGAGGGCGTGGAGAAGATCCCCGGCGACGGCGTGATCACGGGCTTCGGCCGGGTGGACGGCCGCCCCGTGGCCATCTTCGCCCAGGACTTCACGGTGTTCGGCGGTTCCCTCAGTGAGGCCTACGCGAAGAAGATCTGCAAGGTTATGGACCTGGCCATGAAGGTGGGCTGCCCGGTGGTGGGCCTCAACGATAGTGGCGGCGCCCGCATCCAGGAAGGCGTGGTCTCCCTGGGGGGCTATGCAGACATCTTCCTGCGCAACACCCTGGCCAGCGGCGTGATCCCCCAGATCAGCCTCATCATGGGCCCCTGCGCCGGTGGTGCGGTCTACAGCCCCGCCATCACGGACTTCATCACCATGGTGAAGGGCACCAGCTACATGTTTGTGACCGGCCCGGACGTCATCAAGGCGGTCACCCACGAAGAGGTCACCAAGGAGGAGTTGGGCGGCGCCCACACCCACTCCGCCAAGAGCGGCGTGGCCCACTTCGTCTGCGCCAGCGATCTGGCGGCCCTGGCCCACACCCGGGAGCTGCTCTCCTTCCTGCCCAGCAACAACCTGGGCGAGGCCCCCCGCCGGGCCTCCAAGGCGGAGATGCCCCTGGAGAACCCCGAGCTCGACAAGATCGTGCCGGACGATCCCAGCAAGCCCTACGACATCCGCGACATCATCCGCGGCGTGGTGGACGACGCCCACTTCTTCGAGGTCCACGAGGCCTTCGCCCCCAACCTGGTGGTGGGCTTCGCCCGCATCGAGGGGCGCAGCATCGGCATCGTCGCCAACCAGCCCGCCTTCTACGCCGGGGTGCTGGACATCGCCTCCAGCGAGAAGGGCGCCCGCTTCGTGCGCTTCTGCGACGCCTTCAACATCCCACTCATCACCTTCGAGGATGTACCGGGCTTCCTGCCGGGTGTCACCCAGGAGCACGGCGGCATTATCCGCCACGGCGCCAAACTGCTCTTCGCCTTCTGCGAGGCCACGGTGCCCAAGATCACGGTCATCACCCGCAAGGCCTACGGCGGAGCCTACTGCGTCATGGCCAGCAAACACATCCGCACCGACTTCAACTTCGCCTACCCCACGGCCGAGATCGCCGTCATGGGCGCCGAGGGGGCGATGAACGTCCTCCATGGCAAGGCCATCGCCAGCGCCCCGGATCCCGCCGCCAAGAAGGCGGAGCTGGTTGCCGACTACAACGAGAAATTCGCCAACCCTTACATCGCCGCCGAGTTCGGCTTCGTGGACGAGGTCATCCTTCCCCGTGAGACCCGCCTCAAGCTGGTGAAGGCCCTGGCCTTCCTGGAGACCAAGCGCGACAGCATGCCGCCAAAGAAGCACGGGAATATCCCTCTTTAGCCCATCTGACACAAGCGGTAGGATGCGGGAACCCCTTCCTGGAGTTCCTGTGCGATTGCTTGCCTGCTGCCTGCTGGCCCTCCCGCTCCTTTCTCAGGCCCTGGAGGAAGGCTCCTTCCGGGGTGACCCCAAGCACCTCGCTGCCGCCTGTGCAGACCGGGCCCGGCTGCTGCGCCCCAAGGACGCCAAGATGCTCGCCGAGTACGGGCGCTCCTTCCTGGTGGCTGGCGAGCGAGCTAAGGCCGAGGAGTGCTTCCAGGCGGCTCGCATTGAAAGCCCCAAGGACGCGGACGTCCACCGCCTCATCGCTTTAGCCTGGCTGCGGGGCGGCCAGCGCACCGAGGCCCTGAAGGCCATCGCCGACATGCAGACCCTGGACCCCAAGGCCAAGAACGCCTTCACCCGCGCGGCGGTGAACCTGCAGGACTTCGGGCTCGCCAAAGAGGCGGACACACTCATGGAGCGGGCCTGGATCCTGGATCCCTCCGACTGGCAAAACTGCATCTTCTTCGGCCGTGCAGCCCTGCGGAAGGCCCGTCGGGAAGCGGCCGCCAAGTGGTTCTCCCGGGCGACCCAGGCCAAGCCCACGGAGGAGCGCATGTGGAACGCCGTCGCCCTCGCCTACGCCGACAACGGCGCCGAACCGAACTAGCCCCGGGAGTCCCATGCGCGCTGCCCTGCTCCTTTTCGCAACCCTCAGCCTTGCCGGCCAGGGCGCTGCCCCGCTGCCGGGTCTCGCCTCCTTCGACGAGGCCTTCTTCGCGGGCGACCGGCGCGCCATCCTCGAGGCCTGCGCGGACAAGGCCCGCTCCCTCAAGCCCAAGGACGCGAAGTACCTCGCAGAGTGCGGCCGAGCCTACCTGGCGGCCCTGGATAAGCCCAAGGCCGAGGCGGCCTTCCGCGAGGCGGAGCTGCGCGAGCCCAAGGACGGTCTCGTGCTGCGGCTCATCGCCCAGGGCTGGCTCAAGCATGGCTACAAGAGCGAGGCGCTGGAGGGCTACGGCAAGATCCTCGTACGCGACCCCAAAAACAAAGAGGCGGTCAGCCTGGCCGCCGTGGACCTGGCCGAAGTGGGCCTAGTCAATGAGGCCGAGCGTTACATGGGCGCCATGACCCTGCTGGACAAGGACGCCTGGGAGCGCTTCCTGCAGTTCGGGCGGGCCCTCCTGGTCGCCGGGCAGCGCAAGAAGGCAGCGACCTGGTTCGCCCGCGCCGCCATCCTGAAGCCCAACGAGGAGAAGCTGTTCCTTGAGCTCTCCCGCATCTTTGCCGAGACCCAGAGCGTCATGTAATGCCGGCCTACCTGCGCAAGGTCTTCCTGGATCCCGAAGGCGCCCTCCGGAATGGCTGGAAGGCCCTGAGCTACTTCCTGCTGGTGGTGGCCCTGAGCCTGCTCCTCACGCCCGTCTACCGCCTGCTGCCACGCCCCCTCCGGGCCGGGTTCCCGGCCCAGGGGACCGGAGTCCTGGCCTGCCTCGCCGCCGCCTGGTGCTTTCTCCGCACCGAGGGCGCCCCGCTGGGCTCCCTCGGACTCCGCCTCAACGGTCGCTTCCTGAGCCACCTGCTCCTCGGCACCCTGGGTGGCTGCGCGCTCATCGGAGCCGCGGCCGGGCTGGTCTGGTCCCTGGGGGGTCTGCACTGGACCCGCACGCCCGGGGTGGGCATTGCCCCCCTCGCCAAGGCCGCGTGGCTCTTCCTTGCTGTCGCCCTCTTCGAGGAGCTGCTCTTCCGTGGCTACGCCTTCCAGCGGGCCGCCCGGGGCCTAGGTTTCACGGGTGCCCAGACGGCCTTTGCGCTGATCTTCGCCCTGCTCCACTGGGGCAATCCGGGCATGGCCGGCGCGACCAGGGCCTGGGCCACGGTGAACATCGCCCTGGCGGCGCTGCTGCTGGGCTTTTGCTGGCGCCGCACCGGGAGCCTCGCCCTCCCCATTGGCGTGCACCTCGGCTGGAACTGGACCCAGGGCAGCCTGCTCGGCTTCGGCGTCAGCGGCACCGCCAGCCAGGGCTGGTGGACGCCCGTCTTCCACGGCCGGCCCGAGTGGCTGACAGGCGGCAGCTTCGGCCTGGAAGCGAGCCTTCCTGGTGTCTTGGTGTGCGGAGCGGCGGTGCTGGCGCTGGGGGCCTGGAAGGGCTCTACCGGCGGTGCTTCCACTGCTTCGGAGTCTTGATCCCGGCACCCATCACCAGGCGCATCTCGCTGGTGGGCACGAAGCCCATGCGCTGATACATGCCTTCGGCTTCCAGGCTGGCGTGGAGCTCCATGATCTCGATGCCCAGGCCCCGGGCCAGCTCCAGCGCGGCGTCCGTGATGTGTCCCGCCAGGCCCTTCCGACGGTGGGAAGGCAGCGTGTACAGGTTGAAGAGATAGCCGCGCACAGAGAGCGGTGTCACCGGCGTGGGCAGGGTGTCCTTCAGCAGCAGCAGGACACTGACCACCGCCCGCCCGTCCTCCTCGAGGAGCAGGCCGCGGCACTGGCCAGTCACCAGCCAGCCGCGCAACTGGGTACGGAAGGCTTCGCCCATGCGCTTCAGGCCCTCCTCGGTGCCCATCTCCATGTCGCGGAACATGGCGACGCGATGGGCCACATGGGTTTCCAGATCAGACAGGGTAGAGGTACGCAGTGTCGGAGTCATGCCACCAGTGTAGGCGGTATCCTGGGCCATGCACTATTCAGCACTTTCGTCCGGCTCCAAGGGAAATTGCCATGCCCTGTCGGATGGCGAACGGACGCTGCTCGTCGATGCGGGCATCTCATTGCGCCAGATCCGGGAGCGACTGGAGGTGGTCGGAGGCGACTTCAGCACCATCCAGGCCCTGGCCCTGACCCACGAGCACTCCGACCATGTCAGCGCCCTGGGGGTCATCCTCCGGCGCACCCCCTGGGCCATCCTGGCCACCGCCGACACCCGCCGGGCCGTGGAGCAGGGTCAGCACCTTGAGATCCCCGCCGAGCGCTGGATCGAGGTGGAAGCTGGCCATGCCCTGGACTGGGCAGGCTGGCGCGTGCTGCCCTTCGCCATCCCCCACGATGCGGCCGACCCCGTGGCCTACCGCGTGGAGGTCGGGGACCTGGCCTGCGCCGTGGTCACGGACCTCGGCCACCCCACGGCCCTGGTGGCGGATCACCTCCAGGACCTGGACCTGCTCGCGCTGGAGGCGAACCACGACGTGGACATGCTGCGGGAGGGGGACTACCCCCCCCACCTCAAGGCCCGGATTTTGAGCCGGGTCGGCCACCTCAGCAATGCCTCCATGGCGGAGCTGCTGGCCCGGGTCTGCTCGCCCCGCTTGCGGCTGCTCATCCTGGCCCATCTGAGCGAGTCCAACACCCACCCCGACCTGGCCCGGTTCGCGGCGGAAGAGATCCTCCAGGGCACCGCCGTGGCGCTGCATGTCGCCCACCAGCGGAATCCCCTGGCCCTCGCCCTCCCTTCTGTCTGAGGATCACCTGATGCTTCGGTACGCGGCCTCCCTGCTCCTCCTGGTCCTGCCCGCCCTGGGCCAGGCGCCGCCCCCGCTGCGTGAGGTGGTGGAGCGCTTCGACGCAGCCCAGGCCCAGGTCCAGACCCTCCAGTGCCCCTTCACCCTCACCCTACGGCGGGCCCTACTCAAGACCCCCTCGGTGACCCGGGGAACCCTCTCCCTCCAGGGTTCTGAGTTCGCCCACTTCGCCTTCCAGCCCCCAGACGACTTGATCCTCCACTTGACCCCCAAGGCGCTCATCTCCTACAGCCCCGAGGCCCGGGAGGGAGAGCTCATGAAGATCGGGATGATCAAGAACTCCGACCGGAAGTTTCTGGGCCTGGGCCAGAAGCTCAGCTACCTGTCCGACTACTTCCAGATCGAGGTGGGCGAGGCCAAGGTCGGCACCAGCGCCTGGCTGCTGGCCCTGACCCCGCGCACCCTCTCGCTCCGGAAGCGGATGCAGGCCGTGAACCTCTGGGTGGACAAGGAGACCTGGCTGCCCCGGCAGATCCAGTGGATCGAGCGCAGCGGCGACTCCTGGCTGCTGGAGTTGGGCGCCTTGCGGATCAACCAGCCCCTGCCCGCGTCTGTCACCGGCTTCAAGCTGCCTGAGGGCATCCCACTCCAGAGCGAGTTTAGCTTCTTCGCCACGCGGAAAAAGTAGAGCTACACTGCTAGCTTCCCGAGGGCCCGATGATTGTGATGTGCCCTGCTTGCCAGGCCCGCTTCCAATACGACGACAGTCGCTTCGGCGCGGCTGTCTCCAAGCGGTTCAAGTGTCCGAAGTGCAGCCACGTGTTTGAGGTCATCAACCCGGCCATGGCCCCGCCCCCGGTGGAAGAGACCCTCTCCCGACCCATCACCAGCCCCCTGCCCGAGGAGGCGCCGGCCCCACCCCGTGTGCCCGCCGCCCGGACCACCGCCAAGCGCGACCGGGACTCCATGCTGGCTGCTGCTGGCATCCAGGGGATCGGCATTCCGCCGGGGCTCCGCTTCAGCCTCGCCTTTCTGACGGGTCCCCAGGCCTCCATGGTCCACGTGCTCCAGGTCCCCGAGACGGTCATCGGCCGCGAGGAGGGGGATGTGATCACCCAGGACCCCGAGACTTCCCGCCGCCATGCTCTGCTGGAAATCCACCCCGACGGCTCAGTCTGGATCAGCGATCTGCAATCCACCAACGGCACCCTGGTCAATGGGGAGCGGATCACAGCCCCTGTCCAGCTCAGCAGCCAGCAGGAGTTCTCCTGCGGCAACAGCACGTTCATGTTGCTGGTGCGTAACACCGACGAGTTCCCCCTGAACTGAGACCTGATGCCATGACGCCCGACACCTACGAGTCCTACCTGCTCCAGGCGGAAGCACTCTTCGCCGAGGGGGAGGTCGTCAAGGCCGGCCAGATCTGGCAGGCCATTCTCAAACAGCAGCCTACCCACACGGTGGCCCGCGAGCGGCTCATGGCCGTGCGGACACGCCTGCTGGCCATCCAGGAGACTGAATCCCGGGGCCCCGCTCCTGAACCCGAGCTGCCGCCAGAAAGCCCAGACCGCGGTAGCCCTTCGTCGCAGGACGTTGAGCGTCTCCTGGCAGATGGCTGCACCCTCTACGACATGGGCCAGCTTGAGGATGCCCTCCTGAAGTGGGAGGAGCTGCTGTGCCTGAATCCGAACCATGTCTTGGCCCGGAGCTACGCCGATGGCGCCCGCCGGGAGCTGGGCAGCCTGCTGGCCCCAGCCGCGGCCACCAAACCAGCGACCACAGCAAGCCAGGCTCCGCCGACCGAAGAGGACACCGACAAGCTCCAGCGGGAGGCCGTCCAGCTCTACGACCTGGGCCTCGTCGAGGAGGCCATCTCCAAGTGGGAACAGATCCTCGCCCTGGAACCCCATCGACAGGAGATTCAGGCCTACCTGCATCAAGCGCAGGCCGAGGTGGGGCAGGTCACCCTCCTCGTTCCCGCCACCCATGACCGCGAGTCCTTGGACCTCAAGCTGCGCCAGGCCGAGCACCTCCTCATCCTGCAGCGGCACGAAGAGGCCGCCTTCACCTTCCAGCAGGCCCTTGGCCTCGCCCCGGGGAACGTCAGGGCGCTCCAGGGACTGGCGCGCTGCCAAAAATCGAACCCGGGCGAGGGCAGCCCCTCGGCTCAGCAGGAGGATCCCGGCCCACCGAAGGGTATCCATCTTCTGGCGCACCAGGACAGCACTCTGGTTGGCGAAGGCCGGGGGGTAGAACCTCCGGCGCTTCTATTGAAAGCCACCCCAGCCCTCCGGGAGGGCCTCTACCTGCCCGAAGGCCTCCGCGAGACCGCGGACCGGCTGCCCTGGCTGAAGGACCCCCGCCGGATGGCGGCCATCGGAGGCGCCGTGCTGGCCCTGGCCGCCTGCCTCGCCCTGGTCCACAACTACCGCAAGGATCAGGCCCTGAAGGATGAGGTGCGGGCTGCCCGGGCCGCCGCCGCCGTGCCCCTGGCCCAGGAAGCCCTGGCCGTGGACCTGGTGGAAACTCCGGCCGCTATCCGCCAGGAGGCGGAGACCGCCCTGGTCACGGATCCCCTGCGCGCCTACCTGCGGGCGCAGGCCCTCCTGGCACGGGATCCCGCCGACGCGTCGGCGGGGATTCTGCTGGAGAAAGCCCGCGCGGGTCTGCCAGGGGGTGTCTCGGGAGCCAGCCTCGGCGAGTTCGAGAAGCACCTCCAGAGCGGCAACCTGGAAGGCGCAGCCAAGGTGATCGAGGCCCTGCTCCGGGCGCAGCCCGAGGATGCCGTGCTGCGCCTCCGCGCCTGCCGGGTGCAGCTGGCGCTCTGCTCCATCCATGCCGCCCAGGCCAAGTGGGAGGCCGCCCAGGAAGACCTGCTCCGGGGTCGGGCGCTCCAGCCCGGCGACAAGAGCTGGCAGATCCGCCTGCAGCTGCTTGAGCGGGTGAAGGCTCTGCCCAGGACCCAACAGGCAGCGTGGATCCCCTTGCTGGGCTAGGGGGTCCGGCGGACTTACAACCCGGGGAGTCCCAGTTGGGCGTCGAAGTCGGCCTGGATCTGCCGGATTTCATCCAGGGAGGCCTCGAAGGCGCGGTGCACCTCGGGGTCGAAGTGGGTCCCTGCGCTGGCCCTGATGATCCGGATGGCTTCGTCCTCACTCATCGCCTCGCGGTAGGGACGTCGCGTGGACAGGGCGTCGAAGACATCCACCAGGGCCACGATCCGGGCCTCCAGGGGAATCTGCTCCTTGGCCAGGCCATGGGGATAGCCGCTGCCATTCCACTTTTCGTGGTGGGACAGGGCGATCTGGGCCGCCGTGTGCAGCAGGGGATTACCACTGATCGGCTCTCCGGAGGGTAGGGGCCCTTCCATCCCAGAGACCAGGCGGTTGACCGGGTGGTCCCGGCGCAGGATCCCGGCCCCGATGGTGCAGTGCTGCTTGACGATGACCCACTCTTCGCTGGTGAGCTTCCCGGGCTTCAGGAGCACGCGATCAGGAATCCCGATCTTGCCAAGGTCGTGCAAGGCGCTCGCGATGAAGATCAGCTCACACTCATCCGCGCTCATGCCCAATTTTGAGGCGAGCGGCGGACAGTAGTGGCTCACGCGGAAGACGTGTCCGCCGGTGTCCTCGTCACGGTACTCCGCGGCCCTGGCAAGGCTTAGGACGATTTCCTTGTTGGATGTTTCCAGTGCACGGGTTCTTTCCTTGACCTTGCTCTCCAGGAGGTTGTTCTGCTTCTGGAGCTCTTCCTGGTAGTGCCGAATCCGAAGCACACTCCGCAGTCTGGCCAGGAGAACCTCAGGATCCACCGGCTTGTCCAGAAGATCCGCGGCGCCGAGGTCCAGGGCGCGCCGCTTGAGGGTCTGGTCCTGCAGCCCCGTGACGATGATGACGGGCGGCCCGCCGCTCTCGAGCGCGTGGATCCGGGAGAGGAGCTCGATCCCGTCCATCCCCGGCATCTTCACATCGCTGATGACCACGTCCACCGGATGGTCCTGGAGGTAGTCCAAGACCGCCTCGGCCGACTCGAAGAACCGCAGCTCCCAGTCCTCACGAAGGTCCTGCAGTGAACGGCGGTAGCCGCTCAGGATATGGGGCTCATCATCCACAAATACAAGGGTGCGCATCGGGCTCATCTCTCTGCTGTCTGGTGAAGTAGAACAGGTGCCCATTCATTAAACTAAATTTTGATTTCAATCCACCCAGACTTCGGGGGGCACAGGGTGACTGAGGAAGTGGGTCATCCCCTCGCTGAGGCCGTAGGCCCCGGTGGTGCCGAAGGCGAGGAGGTCCCCCGGCGCCAACTCGGGCAGCCGCACGTCCCCCAGTCGGTCCAGGCTGGTGCACAGGGGTCCCGCCAGGGTGAAGGGGACCTGACCCTCGGGCTTGCCCACAGCCTTCACCGGGAAGGGCTGCCCTGTAAGCAGGGGCCGGAGCAGGTGGTTGATGCCGCCTTCCAGGATGGCGAAGCGGATGCCCCGGCTCTCTTTGACGCGCACCACGCGGGCCAGGTAGACGCCGCAGGGACCCGCGAGGAAGCGGCCTGGTTCCAGGATCAGCTCCCCGGTGAACCAGGGGTGGCGCTCCAGCAGGTCAGACAGCCCCCGGCCAAGGACCGCAAGATCCAAGGGGGCCTCCTCCGACGCATAGGGCACACCCAGGCCTCCGCCCAAATCAATCTGCTCGAAGACGAGGCCATGGGTGGCGCAGAGGCGCCGGGCCAGCTCCAGCACGGCGCTGTGGATGGCCAGCAGCTTGGCCGCGTCACGCTGATTGCTGGCCGCAAACACATGCAGGCCACGGATGCGGACGTGGCGCAGCGTGACGGCCCGGGCCAACACCGCCGGAACATCCTCCTCGTCCACCCCGAAGGCCGAGGGGCCGCTGCCGCCGATGATGCGGTTGCCCTCGGTGATATCGATGGCTGGATGCACCCGCAGGTTCACGGACACCTCGGCCTGGGCCAGCTCGTCGATGCGGGCCAGGTCCTCCCAGCCCTCGGCTTGGACGCGGACCCCCATGGCCAGGGCCTTCCGCAGCTCCGGTCCCCGTTTGCCGGGACCCGCAAAGAAGGCTCGGCCCGGCGGGAGCGCCAGGGCCTCCACCTTCTCCAGCTCGCCGATGGAGGCGCAATCAAAGCTGGCGCCCAGGGTCGCGAAGCGGCGCAGCAGGGCGGGATGCGAGTTTGCCTTCACCGCGAAGGCCAGCCGCACCCGAGCAGGCAGCACCGCGCGCAGCCCCGCAAGCTGCTCCTCCGCCACCCGCCCCGAGTAGGCGAAGCAGGGCGTGCCGTGGGCCTCCGCCAGGGTCTGGCACTGCGCGTCGTTGAAGGCGAAGAGGGGGTTCATCACGGGACCTTTAACTGAGCCAATGCGGCGCGAGCCGCTTGACGCCTTCGCGCAGCTGCTCGGGGGTGGCGGCGAAGCTGAGGCGGGCGTGACCGCGGCCGGTTTCGCCAAAGGCGAGGCCCGGGATGAGCACCACCTTGGCCTCATCCCGCAGCTTGAGGGCGAATGCCAGGGGGTCCGCATGGGCCGACTCTGGCAGGGGCATGAAGTGGTAGAAGGTGCCGTCCGGGGGCGTCACCGTCTGGCCCAGGTGCTCCCGCAGGGCCTCCGCCAAGGCCTCCCACCGGCCACGGATGGCGGCACGGGCCTCGGCGAGGATGGATTCAGAGTGTTCAAGCAGAGCCAGGGCCGCCCACTGAGCGGGCGTGGCCGTGCCGGTCACCGCGTAGCCATGGACCACCCTGGCCGGGGTCAGCCAGACGGGATCGCCGATGGCCCAACCCACCCGCAGGCCGGGGGCACCCCACCCCTTGCTGACCGAGCTCACCACCACACCACGGTCTGTCACATCCCGCAGTCCGGGGGGGCGCACGCCGAAGTGCAGGTCCCGGTAGACCTCGTCAGAGATCAGCAGCAGGCTACGGGCCAGACAGGCCTCGGCCACCCGGCGCAGCGCCTCCAGATCCCCGCCCCCGCCGGTGGGATTGGAGGGCAGGTTGAGGATCACGGCCGAGGCGTCCGGCGTGGCCGCCAGCACCTGCAGCAGCGCATCGGCATCCAGGCGGAAGCGGTCCGGCGACAGGGCGTAGGGCACCGGCTCCGCGCCCGCCATCCGGGCCAGGGCCGGGTAGGCCACGAAGCCAGGATCAGGCATTAGCACTTTGGTGCCGGGCTCCACCCAGGCCTGGAAGAGGGCGAAGAGCGCCCCCTGGGAACCCGTGGTGATCAGCACCTCGTCCACAGTGGCGCCATGGAAGGCTGCCACCGCCTTGCGGAGATCCATCAGGCCCGCGTGGGGCACATAGCCGCAGGGGCCAGGGGCCCGGAGCAGGGCCAGGCGCGCGGGTTCCGGCAGGTCCCAGGTGGGCTCACCAAGACCCAGCGGAATGGCCCCGGGCGGCGTGCCGTCTGTAATCGCCCGGATGGGGGAGGGCTTGAGCAGGGAGAGGCGGGAGGCTGTTTTCATGGGTGGTTCCTGGCTCCGAAGCTAGCGGAGGGCCTGTTCCAGAGCCGTGGCGGCGTCAGTCTTGTCATCGCGGTACTTCACGATGCAGGGGGCCGCCAGCTGAAGGCCCTGGCTCCGGGCGAAGTCGCCGGAGGCAGGCCGGGACCCCGGCACCACCACGGCGCCCTCGGGCACCTCGCGGCGCAGCTCCCGGCCATGGACAAGGTCGTAGATCACGCTGCTGCCGGTGATGACCACCCCGGAGGCCAGCACCGCGCGCTTGCGCACCACGATGCCTTCAAAGAGGCCCACGAGCCCACCCACGAAGGCGTCGTCCTCCACCACCACGGGCCGGGCACCCGCAGGCTCCAGCACACCGCCGATCTGGGCAGCGGCCGAGAGGTGTACCCGCTTGCCGATCTGGGCGCAGCTGCCCACCAGCGCGTGGCTGTCCACCATGGTCCCCTCGTCCACGAAGGCTCCTACGTTCACATAGGCCGGCGGCATGAGCACCACGCTGCGGGCAATGTGGGCGCCCCGGCGCACGGCGCTGCCGCCGGGCACCAGACGCACCGCGTCCTCCAGGCCAAAGTGCCGGGGTGGATAGGCGGTCTTGTCGAACATCGGAAAGCCGGGCCCGGCCATCTCCACCAGGCTGGTGCGCCGGAAGCCGAAGAGGATGGCCTGCTTCACCCAGGTGTTGGTCTCCCAGGTGCCGTCCTCGAGCCGCTCCGCGGCCCGGATGATGCCCGTTTCCAGGGCCACCAGCAGCACCTGGTGCATTGCCGGCGTCTCGGGGTCCGCCAGCACCTCGTCAGCGGGCCGGGAGAAGAAGGTGCGAATGGTGTTGACGTCGAGGACCATCAGGAGACTCCAGGCAGGGCACCGGTGGCCAGGGCTAGGGCTTCGGCCAGGCGGACACGGGTGGCGGCGGAGGCCGGCGTGAGGGGCAGGCGCAGGCCGTCCCCCCCGAAGCCGAGCTGCGCCAGGACGGCCTTCACCGGGCTCGGGTTGCTCTCCAGGAAGAGCGCGTCGATGAGGGGCAGCAGCCGCTGGTTCAAGCGGAGGGCCTCGCCTCTGTCGCCCCGGAGCGCGGCCGCGACCATAGCGGCGGTCTCCCTCGGAAGGACGTTGCCCAGCACCGAGATCAGGCCCGTCGCCCCCACGGCGATAGAAGCCACCGCCAGGATGTCATCGCCTGCCAGCAGGGTCTTGCCGTCGGGCAGGGTGCGGGCTATCTCTGCCACCTGAGCGAGGCTGCCGCTGCACTCCTTCACGGCCACGATCTGCGGGTTCTCCCAGAGGCGGGCGAGGACTGCGGGGGTGATGTTCTGGCCCGTGCGGCCCGGCACGTTGTAGGCGATGAGGGGCAGGCCCGGCGCGGCGGCGGCGATGGCAGCGAAGTGGGCCACCAGGCCCTCGGCACTGGGCTTGTTGTAGTAGGGTGTCACCACCAGGGCCCCGGCGGCGCCGAGTTCCTGGGCGCGGCGGGTCATGGCCACCGCCCGGTGGGTGGCGTTGGAGCCGGTGCCCACCACGACGGGGCGGCCGCCGCATTCCTCCAGCGTGGCCAGGATGATCGCGTCCCGCTCGGTCTCGACCAGGGTCGGGGCTTCGCCGGTGGTGCCGAGGGGCACCAGCGTGTCCACGCCGCCCGCAACCACGTGGCGCACCAGACGGCGGAAGGCAGGGAAGTCCACCTCGCCCGAAAGGGTGAAGGGTGTGGCCAGCGCGACGGCCAGGCCTGAGACGTTCAAGGTCATGGCTTGCCTCCAAAGGTGAAGAGTGGGTCCAGCAGGTCAGCGGCCAGGTCGTCCATGCCGAAGACGCCCTTGCGGCCATGGAGCCAGCGCGCCGCCACCAGGGCCCCCTGCGCAAAGGGCGCCCGGGAGCGGGCGGTGTGGGTCAACTCCAGCACCTCCGACGGGGAGTCGAGCCCCACCGTGTGGGTGCCGAACTCCACGCCGGCGCGCACCACGCCGATGTTCAACTGGTGGAGATCGGGCGTTCCCAGGGTCCACTCGGTCTTGCGGGGGCAGCCCGCCAGCACGGCGGCCGCCAGGGTCTTGGCGGTGCCAGAGGGCGCGTCGGCCTTGAGCCGGTGGTGGTGTTCCAGCAGGTAGGGATCCCGCGCCGGGTCCAGGGCGGCATAGCGCCCCATGACCGTGGCCAGCCGGGCCATCAGGGCGACGGTGAGAGAGAAGTTGGAGGCGGCGAGCACGCCGATGCGGCCAGCCACGCGGTGCTCCAGATCTGGCAGGGACCAGCCGGTGGCGCCGATCACCAGATCCGTGCCCGTGGCCAGGGCCCAGTCGAGGTGGCCTGCCACGGCCTCCGCCACACTGGCGTCGATGGCCACATCCGCAGGACCCGAGGGGGTCTCCCCCATATCCACGGTCCAGGCCAAGGGCTCCGCGGCCTCGGCCGTGATGGCCGAACCCAGGCGCCCGCGCCCAAAGAGACCGATGCGCAGGGCGCTCAAGAGGCGCTCCCGACCAGCACTCGGTGCAGGCGCCGCAGGGCCTCGGATGTGCTCCCCTGCTTGACCACCAGACTCAGGTTGATCTCGTTGGCGCCCATGCTAATCATCTCGACGTTGATGTCACCCAGGGAGCTGAGCAGCTGCGCCCCGACGCCCGGCGTGGACTTCAGGCGCTCACCCACGGCGGCAATGATGGCCCGGCCCTCGTGGACCTCGACCTTCGCGAAGACGGCCAGGTCCTGGAGCAGGGCCTTCAGGGGGACGTCGGCCTCCACGGTGAGCGAGACGCTCACCTCGGCGGTGGCCACCAGATCGACACTCACCTCGCGGCGACCGAACACCTCGAAGAGGCGAGCCAGGAAGCCGCTCTGGGCCAGCATCCGGGAGCTGCTCACGGTGAGCACAGTGACCGGCCCCCGGCTGGCCAGGGCTGTGATGGGACGACCGGTCTGCACCTCGGCGGAGATGGTGGTGAAGCGGCCGTGGGGCTTCTGCGTGTGGCGGACCGTGACGGGGATGCCGGCCTCTACCGCGGGCTGGATGGTGGCGGGATGGAGCACCTTCGCCCCGAAGGCCGCGAGCTCCGCGGCCTCCGCGAAGCTGAGGTCAGAGATCGGCAGGGCCTCGGGCACGATGCGGGGGTCGCAGGTGAGTACGCCCTCCACGTCGGTCCAGATCTGCACCTCCTCGGCACCCAGGGCGGCACCGAACAGGGCCGCAGAGTAGTCGCTGCCGCCCCGGCCCAAGGTGGTGGTGAGGCCATCCTCGGTGGCGCCGATGTAGCCCTGGGTCACCACAACCCGGCCGGGACCGAGGTGGGGGGCCAGGTGTTTTCCGGCCAGATCGTGGACCGCTTCCACCTGGGGCGCGGCTTCGCCGAACACCGCGTCCGTGAGCAGGACGGTCCGGGCATCCACCCAGGCGCCCTCGACGTAGGCCGCGAAGATCCGGGTGGAGAGCCGCTCACCCAGGGAGGCGACGGCGTCCATGCTTCGGGGACTCAGCTCCCGGAGCATGGCCACGCCGCGTAGCAGCAGCTCCAGCTCACCGAAGAGGTCGGTCAGGGCCGCGTCCAGCCCCTCCGGTACGCCACCGGCAAAGAGCTCCTCCGAGGCCTTCCGGTGGGCTGCCATGAGGCTCCGCTGGCGGTCCATGGCTGCCGCCAGGTCCCCCCGCTCCGCGGCCTTCGCCGCCTCGAAGAGGCCGTTGGTGGTCTTGCCCATGGCCGACAGCACCACCAGCGGGGAGCGAGGCCGGGCCGCATCCACGAGGCTGGCCACCTGCCGCATGCAGGTCGCGTCCGCGACGCTGCTGCCACCGAACTTGAGGACGATCATCGGAGGTATCCCTTCGCATGGGCCAGCTCGGCGTTCAGGATGCTGCCACCCGCGGCGCCGCGCTCCGTGTTGTGGCCCAGGAGTGCGAACTTGATGCC
Organism: uncultured Holophagaceae bacterium; assembly: GCA_903843705.1. Lineage (GTDB taxonomy): Bacteria > Acidobacteriota > Holophagae > Holophagales > Holophagaceae > Geothrix. The sequence continues at coordinate 42,390 of CAIMQW010000093.1, forward strand.
GAGGATGGGGCAGACCCGCAGGCGGCCCACGTGGACGCTCATGCCTTCGTCGCGGTCCACATCACGGCGGACCTGGGGACGATCCTCCAACGTGTGGACATGGATGGGCACCGCGGGCGCCGAGAAGAGACCCAGTTGCTGGGGCTCGGGCTTCCAGGCCAGCCAGGCCTCGCGCACGGCGTCCAGGGAGGGGTTGCCCTTGAGCCGCACACTGACGGCCTCGGTGTGGCCCTCGATGACAGGCACCCGGTGGCACAGGGCGCTCACGAGCATGTCGGCCATCACCACGACCTTGCCGTTGAAGTGGCCCAGCATCTTGGGGGTTTCCTCCTCCACTTTCGGCTCTTCGTTCCGGATGAAGGGGATGACGTTGCCCAGGATGTCCAGGCTCGGCACGCCAGGATAGCCAGCGCCGCTGATGGCCTGCATGGAGGTCATCATCACGGCCTCGATGCCGAAGGCTTCCTGCAGGGGCGCCAGGGCCATGACCAGCACGGTGGCGGTGCAGTTGGCGTTGGTGACGATGCCGCCGGTCCAGCCGTGGTGATGGCGCTGGATGTCCAGCAGGCCCAGGTGGCTGGGGTTAACTTCCGGCACCAGGAGGGGCACCTCCGGGGACATGCGGAAGGCCCCGGCGTTCGAGAACACCATGGAGCCCGCCTTGGCAAACTGGGGCTCGAGCTCCGAAGCCGGGCCGGTGTCGAGGGCGCTGAAGACCACTGGGGACAGGGCGAACTCGGGTGTGCCGTCGGCCATGATCTGGTCGCCCAGGCCACCGTAGGGCTCGCCATCCAGCCGCCAGGCGCAGGCGTCGCGGTAGCGCTTGCCCGCGCTGCGCTCGCTGGCCGCAAGGTGCTCCACCCTGAAGAGGGGATGGTTGGCCAGGCGGCGCACGAAGCGCTGGCCGACGACGCCGGTGGCGCCCAGGACGGTGACGGGGATTTTCGCGGTCATAGTTCAGTCTCCTAGAAAGTGCAGGGCCAGGCGGCGGTTCAGGTCTACTCCGGCCTCGAGGTCGGCCAGGCTAAGATGCTCGTCGAGGGTGTGCGCCACGGTGATGCTGCCGGGCCCCGCCAGCACCACGGTGCGGTCGGGCACCAGCACCCGCAGCGCCGGGGCGTCGGAGCCGAAGGGCATGGCCGCGTGCTCGAAGGCGGGCAGGACAGGATAGAGGTCCGGCGGCTCGTCCATCCGGAGGTCCACCGTGGCGTTGGGGGGCGCCAGGCGACGGACGTCGTCGAGGAAGGCGCTGCCAGGCACCAGCCGGGCCATGAGGTGCGCCTCCGCAGAGGCTGGCACCGAGTTGAGGGCTTCTCCGGCCCGCAGGAGGCCCAGGTTCCAGACTTCGGGCCCCAGCTTGGGATCCACGGCACGGGGCTGCTCGCGCAGGCGCTGCAGCCAGTCCAACAGCGGCCAGGTTGCGTTCTCGCCCAGCTTGGGGCTGCCGCTGTGGGCGGCCCGGCCGCTGCAGTGCAGGCAGAGGTGCATGGCGCCGCGCTGACCCGTGGCCAGCTTCAACTCCGTGGGCTCGCCATTGATGAGCGCCTTCAGGTCCTGGAGGCGGTCTGCCAGACCCAGGGCTGCGGCGGCACCGGTGCTATCCGTTTCTTCGCTCACCACCCCCAGCCAGGCGAAGCCGTCACGGCCTTCCGCCAGCAGGGTTTTCACCGCGCCCAGCTGGGCCACGATCTGGCCCTTGGCGTCGCAGGCGCCGCGACCCCAGACTGCCCCGTCCTGGAGGCGGGGCGGCAGGTAGGGGGGCACCGTGTCCAGGTGGGTGGAGAACAGCACCCGGGGCCGACCCCACAGGGCCAGCAGGTTCGTGCGTCCCGGACCCACGGGCTGTTCCACCACGGTGGCGCCCAACTCCTGAAGCAGCGTCCGGAGGCCCGACAGGCCCGCATCCTCCTGGCCCGAGGTGGTCTCGGCCGAGCAGAGCTCCACCAGCCGAGTGCTCAGCCAGGTTCGGAGGTCTGCGGGGATGGCGTTCATAGCTACCTCGGCGTGCCGACGGTGCCTTCAGGAACGCAGTGGGAGGATTCCCGCCGCCGCGCCTCAGGCCCTCCGCGCCGGGTGACCAGCACGACAGCCGCCGGGCTTTCGCCTCAACGTCCAGGGGGCGCGTCGATGAGCCGCGAACCCTTCGGCGATTCTCCCCTTTCACACCGGGTCAGCAGGTTCATCACCCTCGCCGTGGCTACTGATGGGAACCGCTCCTCCATCGGAACGTCGAGTTTCCCACGGCTGGGTCGGTTTCTGCAAGCGCCCAGGCCCAACTCAACCACCCCGCTGGGGCTTGGTCGGCACGAGGGCGTCGGCCAGGCGATGCACGTAGCCGCTAAGATCCGTGACGGCCTCCACAGCCTCTGGCGTGGTCCTGAGGAGCTGGAAGTAGCCCGTATAGGCCGCATAGGCGAGGAGGGCGCGCTGCCGGGCCTCCTCCTCGGAGAGGCCGAGGGCCTGTAAGGCCTCCCTGCCAAGGGCCAGACGACGCTCGGTGGCGCGGTGCAGGGTTGGCGCGACCCGCGGGTCCTGGCCCGACACCGTGAGCGCGGCAAAGAACTTCCCGTTCTCCACATCCTCGAAGGCCGCGAAGAGTAGCACCCGCAGCCGGCGGCGCGGATCCTGAATGCCGCCATAGCGGGCGGCCACATCCGCGCTCTGGTCCTGCTCCCAGGCCTCCAGCACCGCCTGGATCAGGTCGTTCCTGCTCTTGAAGTGCCAGTAGAAGCTGCCCTTGGTCACCCCCAGAGCCAGCGCCAGCGGCTCCACGGCCACGGCCTGCAGGCCCTCCCGGGCGAGCAGGTTTGTCGCCGCCAGCACCCAGGCCTCCCGGGAGAGGGCAGGGCTGGGGCGGGGCTTTTTCGGGGTTGGCGACATGGGGTCCTTGACAGGCTTGGGACTCAGCCTACCATACCATACCGTATGGCAACCATACGCAACCGTATTGTCTTGGAGCCCATCCCATGCGAAACCCTCTCCTCGCCGCCCTGGCCGCCTTGCTGCTCCTGGGTATAGGCTGCGCCACCCCTGAGACAATCCAGCGGCGCAGCAGCCTGGCCTCCTACCTGGGCGCCAAGACGGCCCCAGCCACTGAAGCCCCCGCGGGCCCCGTGAAGCTCCAGCTGCCTTTGCGCCTGGGCATCGCCTTCATCCCTGCCGAAACGGGTCAGCGGCAGGGCTCCCTCGTAGGGAACGCAGCCACCCACCTGCTCGCCTCTGGGCAGGAGCAGGAGCTGCATCAGCAGGTGGCGGACCTGTTCGGCCAGAAGCCCTGGACCCTGAGCTTCAAGATCATCCCGGCCCTCTACCTCACCAAGGAGGGCGGGTTCGAGGACCTGACCCAGGTGGCCCGCAGCTTCGGGGTGGACGTGGTGGCGCTGGTCTCGGTGGATCAGGTGCAGTTCAGCAGCCCGCGGTGGTATGCGTGGACCTACTGGACCCTCGTCGGCGCCTACATCGTGAAGGGCGACAAGAACGACACCACCACCCTGGTGGACGCCGCGGTCTACCACGTGCCCTCCCGCACCTTCCTGTTCCGCGCCGGGGCCGTCGGCACCACCAAGGGCAGCTCCTCCTGGTCCAACCGGGAGGACGCCTTCCGCCAGCAGGCCCGGGAGAGCCTGAAGCTCGCCATGGGGAACCTCTCCGCCTCGCTGGATCAGGGGGTCGCGGGCTTCAAGCAAGACCTAGTCAAGGGCGCCCGGAAAGACGTGCAGCTGGTGGACAAGGATGGGAACCTGCTGGGCAGCAGCAGCTATGACCCCACGCGCAAATAGCTCATCCCCTCCCGGAGGCTCCATGAAGGCTCTTGGCTGTGTCCTGTTGCTCTGTTTCGGGGGTCTGAGCTGCGCCCGTATCTATCGGCCCGTCACCCTGGTACCTCCGCCAAAGCTGGCGGCCCAGGGCGAGGGTCTCTCTGGTTGGCTGGCGCCCCAACCCTGGGGGGACAACTCCCGCTATGAGCGAAAGGCCCACGATGCTAACCTCCGGGTGCTCGCGCTGAGCCTGGAGAACACTACGGCCGCCGGTGCGGAGATCCTCCGGTTGGACCTGCCCGATGGCGTCACCCCCCTTTCAGCGGAGGCCGCGGCGCGCCTGGTGAAGCAACACAGCGGGGCCCACCTCCTCTATCCCCTCATCCCGGCCCTCCTCACTGCGGGATCCAGTGGCGGCGGGGGGGCCAGCGCCACCATCGGTCCCACTCCAGCCATGCTCTTCGGCGCGATGGCCGTGGTGGGGCTGCTGGTGGGCCTGCCCAATATGGCGGTCGCCGCCAATAGCAACCGCCGACTGGAGCAATTCTTCCTGGCAGAGGCCTGGTCTCCTGGCCACCTGGAGCCGGGCCAGGCCCGAGGCGGCCTAGTCTTTCTCCGCAGCCCAGACCCCCACACGCCGCTCACGATCCGAGTCATCACCCGCAGCGGGTCGGGAGAGCGGGCACTGGAATTGACCTGTCCTGGGTCCAACCCCCTCTGAGTCAGGGCCCAGCGGGGCTAGACTGGTGCTTCGGAGTGCCCATGTCCCTCGTCATCGCCGGCAAGAGTTTCAGCAACCGCCTCATCCTCGGCACGGGCAAGTACAAGGATTTCGCCACCATGCAGGCCTGCTACCGGGCCGCGCGGGTGGAGATGGTGACCCTGGCCGTGCGCCGCTTCGACCTGGGGGCCAAGGGCGAGGACAATATCCTGAACTGGATCCCCAAGGACATCGCCCTGCTGCCCAACACCGCGGGCTGCTACACCCGGGAGGATGCTCTGCGGGTGGCGCGGTTGGCCCGGGAAGCCCTGGAAACCAACTGGATGAAGCTCGAGGTCATCGGCGATCCCAAGAGCCTCTACCCCGACAACGAAGAGACCCTGGAAGCCGCCAAGATCCTCGTGAAAGAGGGCTTCGTGGTGCTGCCCTACGTCAACGCGGACCCCATCCTGGCCAAGAAGCTCTGTGATATCGGCTGTGCGGCCGTCATGCCCCTGGGCAGTGCCATCGGCTCAGGGCTCGGGGTGCAGAATCCCATGACCCTGCTGCTCATCAAGGAGGTGCTGGAGGCCTACCAATTGCCCATGATCGTGGACGCCGGCGTGGGCACAGCCTCGGACGCCGCCCTGGCCATGGAGCTAGGCGCCGACGGCGTGCTGCTGAACACGGCTGTGGCCGAGGCGGGAGAGCCCACCAAAATGGCCCAGGCCATGGACCACGCGGTGCTGGCGGGACGCCTGGCCTTCGAGAGCGGCCGCATGGCCAAGCGCCTCTACGCCAGCGCCAGCAGCCCCACCACTGGCCTGATCGGCAGGTAGGCGCCGTGCTGGTGTTCGACCTCGAGCCCCTGGAATGCCGCGTGCTCGGCTGCCTCCTGGAGAAGCAGCTGAGCACCCCAGACATCTACCCCTTGTCCCTCAACAGCCTGATGAACGCCTGCAATCAATCCAGCAACCGGGACCCTGTGCTCTCGGTCGGCGAGGGCGAGGTCCAGGCTGCCGTGGACACCCTGATCCAGCGGGGTCTCGCGGAGCACTGGCCCGGCCGCGTGGTCAAGATCGCCCACACCGCCAAGCCCACCTGGAACCTGTCCGTGCAGGAGGCGGCCCTGCTGGCGGAGCTGCTGCTCCGTGGTCCCCAGACCTCCGGCGAGCTGCGCACAAACACCCGGCGCATGTACCCCTTCCCAGATCTCGCCGAAGTCGAGGGCTGCCTGGCGGTGCTGATGGAGGCCGAGCCGCCGCTAGTGGCCCGCCTGCCCCGGGCCCCGGGTGCAAGGGAAGCCCGCGTGGCCCAGCTCTTGGCGGGTCCCGTGGAGACCGGTGCCACCCCCGAAGCCGCCCCCGCCCGCACGAGCCGCATGGAGGAGCTCGAGGCGGAAGTGAGCGCTCTCCGCACCGAGCTGGCCAAGCTCCGCCAGGCCTTCGAGGTCTTCCGGGACCAGTTCTAGGGATTCAGACCTGGATAGTCCGTGTAGCCCTTCTCTCCGGGGGTGTAGAAGGTGGCCATGTCATAGGCGGCCAGCGGCGCGCCGGCCTGGAGGCGGGCCGGGAGATCTGGGTTCGAGATGAAGGGGCGGCCGAAGGCGATCAGGTCCGCCCGGCCCGCGGCCAGGTCCGCCTGCGCCCGCTCGCGGTCGTAGCCGCCACTCAGAATCAGCGTGCCGCGGTAGGCCTCCCGGATCTTCTGGACCGTCGTCGGCGCCACCGCGGGCGCGCCCATGGGGCTGTGGTCCACCAGGTGGAGGTAGACGAGACCCAGACCATCGACCTGCCGAGCCAGGGTGGTGTAGGCCACCTCGGTCTCCGCGAAGGGTGCGATGTCGTTGAACACGCCATGGGGGGACAGCCGGATGCCCACCCGGTCCTTCCCGATGGCAGCCACCGCCGCGGCAGCCACCTCCAGGGTGACGCGGCTACGGTTCTCGAGGGAGCCGCCGTAGGCGTCTGTGCGGGTGTTGGAGCCTGGATTGAGGAACTGCTCCAGCAGGTAGCCATTGGCAGCGTGGAGCTCCACCCCGTCGAAGCCTGCCTCCACCGCGTTGGTGCAGCCCTGGGCGAATTCCGCCACGACCTGCCGGATGTCCACATCGCTCATGCCCCGGGGCACGGGGTGCGGCTGCAGGCCCTGGGTGTCCGTCCAGATCTCCCCCGCCGCGGCCACCGCCGACGGCGCCAGGACCTCGGCCCCTACAGGCAGGTTGGCCGCATGGCCGATGCGTCCCGTGTGCATCAACTGGAGGAAGAGGTGCCCGCCCTGGGCATGCACGGCGGCCGTCACCGCCTTCCAGCCCACCAGCTGGGCCTTAGAAAAGATGCCTGGAATGCGAGGGTAGCCGAGACCATTGGGAGAGGGCGAGGTGCCTTCGGTGATCAGGAGCCCAGCGCTGGCGCGCTGGCCGTAATACGTTGCCACCAGTTCCCCGGGGACGTTGCCGAGGGACCGGTTGCGGGTCATGGGGGCCATGACCACACGATTCGAGAGGGTGAGGGGGCCGAGAGGGGCGGAGCTGAAGAGGTCGCGACTCATGGGGATCTCCTTTCCAGAAGAGCACCAGAATAGTCACAAACTCAAACAATATGTTGGAACATTTAATTTAGCCCCTCGGGCTTTCCTTCTAACAACGCCTGCACCCCCTGCTCCAGGTCGCGGAACTGCGAGGGTTCAGCCTGGAGGATCACCCGGAAGGGCCTGGGCGCCAGCTCCTCGGCCACCGCCCGCAGCACGGCCAGCCAGGTGATGCCATCGATGGGCGGGGCCTCCTGGAAGAGCCGGTCCGCGTCGAGGATCAGGAAGGTGCCCCCCTCAGGCAGGTCCGCGAGCGCATCCCGCAGGGCATCCCAGGTGCCCCCGAAGTGAGGGGGGAACTGGGCGGCGGCGGCCCACTCGTCCATGAGCCCGTGCCGGGTCCGCATGCGGGCGCCCCGCAACCACCAGACCGGCCCCTTGTCCGCAGTGGCGTCCACGAGGGTGGCCGCCGAGCCGCGCCAGACCTGGATCAGGGGATCTCCGGGGGCCGGGTAGGCGAGGCCGGTCATTTCACCTCAAGGAAGGTTCGGTAGTGGTCGGTGGTGTACCAGGCCCGGCTGTCGTTGCCGGTCACCAGGCGCTCCGCGCCGCGATTGCGGCCCTCGGCCCGGGGCCGGACGTCCCACTCGCGATACTCGATGCGCTTCCGCCGGGCGTTGTAGCGGGGCAGCTGGCCCTCGTAGTTGCCGTAGACCCGCCCGCCCACGAAGCCCGGCGGGGCATAGCCGTGCTGGCGGACATAGGCGAGGGTGTGGCGCACGTGGGCCGGGATGGCGTCGACCTGCACCACGGCCGTGGGCTGTACCGGCGCCGGGGGTGCGGCGGGACCAGGACCACAGGCCAGCGCCGACAGGAGGACCCCCAGGCAGACCAGGCCTGCGGCCAGGAGTGCAAGGGTCCTTCGCCAACGGGTCATGGGTCCTCCGGGGCTAGATGAAGTGTACCCCTAGGCGGGCTGGTTCGCGGTGGTGATGGTCTCCAGGCCCTTGGCGTCGGGGCCCGTTTCGGCCCGGCGCAGGAGGTAGGCGAAGAGGAAGCCGAAGAAGCCCAGGCAGCTGAAAATCCACATGCCAAGGTGATAGCCGGCGGGATTCGCGGCGCTGGCGGAGGAGTGGTCATTGGCCCAGCCGATGAGGAAGTTGAAGCCCGCCAAGCCCACATTCTGGATCAGGGTCATCAGGCCGTAGGCGGTGCCGAGCTTCTCCTCGGGAACCAGATAGGCCACCGAGGGCCACATCACCGCGGGAATGAGGCTGAAGGCGATGCCCATGAGGGCCATGGGCACGTAGAGGCTCACGTGGGTGTAGGCCATGAGCAGGTAGACAGGGATCAGCAGGAGGCTGCCCAACATCATGAAGAGGGCCCGCTTGCCGACGCGGTCCACCAGTAGGCCAAAGAGCGGCGTCCCCACCATGGCGAAGAGGGTCAGCATCGAGGAGAGGAAGCCCCCGGCCTCACGGCTCACGCCGTGGGCATCCTGGAAGAACTTCACGGCAAAAGTCTGGAAGGGGAAGATGCCGCTGTAGAACGTGATGCAGAGGGCCACCACGTACCAGTAGGTGGGACTGAACTTCAACAGGTCGCCCCAGACCACCTTGTCTGTGCCCCCCTGGGAGCGCAGCGTGTAGCGCCGGGCTGCCTGATTCTCCATCAGCCAGTAGATCCCCGCCGCGATCACGCAGACCGATCCGAACACCGTGGAGATGAGCAGGGGCGTACGCCAGGAGCCGAAGGCCGAGTGAGCCCATGTGGGGCTGTTGAGGGCCGCGAAGGACCCCAGGCGGGCGATGAGCAGGTTGATGCCGAAGGCGAAGCTCAACTCCTTCCCCCGAAACCACTGGGCCACCGCAGCCGTCACCGCGACGATGAGGCTCTCCGCGCCCAGCCCGAAGATCAGGCGCCCCGTCGCCATGATGGCGAGGCGGGGGCTCAGGGCCGTCACCGCCGCTCCCAGGAAGCAGAGCAGCGCAAAAATGAAGGTGGCGCGCTTCACCCCGATCCGGTCGATGAGGATGCCGCCGATGAGCACCATCACCACGTTGGGCACGCTGTAGATGCCCTGCAGCAGGCCAATGTTCGCGTCCGTGAACCCCAGTTGCTTCTGCAGCACGTCCGCGAGGGGGCTGATGGCGTCATAGACGTAGTAGTTGCCGAACATGGCCAAGCTAATGACCACCAGCACCAGCCAGCGGAAGGCTGGGGGTGGCGCGGGGCGTTCCTGGGCTGGCACAGACGAGGACATGGAGCTCCCGAATTGGATAACGCTCCATCCTGCCAGCAACAGGGATGAGGCCTTGGAGAGAAGTGCTGCGATAGAAATTGTTTTCTTGCTTTTTGGCTGATTGCTTTCTATTTTCAAAACACAATCATTCACTGTTTATTCCTTCTCTTATGTCAGACCAGTGCGACCCTTCGGTCCTCAAAGGAGTTTCCAATGTCAACCCGCCTTGCCTTTCGCCTGATCGCAGCCGGACTGCTTCTGGTGCCCACCCTCGGGGCGCGCGACCACGAATCGCCCCTCGCTGCCGAGGCCCAGCGACACCTGGAGGCCCGGGTCTACCAGCTGGGTCTCAGCCGCGACCACAGCTTCGCCACCCGGAACGTGTTTGAGGAGGCCACGGGCGAAGCCCACGTCCGCCTGAACCAATTCTACAAGGGCGTGCGGGTCTTCGAAGGTGAGTCCATCGTCCACCTCCGGGGCGGCGCGGTCACCGAGCACACGGATGCCCTGGTCCGAGGCCTCGCCCTGAACGTATCCCCCTCTCTCAGCGCCCCAGAGGCCCTGGCTGTCACCCATGGGCTGCTCGCACCCCGGGGGGCCTACGCCTACGCGCCCACCGCCGAGATGGTGATCGCCACTCCCACCGAGGGTTCCGAGAAGGGCCGCCCGCCCGCCCCCGCCCTGGTCTACTACGTGCACACCGAGCTCGAGAACGCCCAGGATGGCATCCGCCACACGGACTTCCTGGTGGATGCCCACACGGGCGCTGTGCTGGAGCAGTGGAATGCCCTGCACACCGCCGGTGTCACGGCCACCGGCAACAGCCAGTATTCCGGGGTCGTGTCCCTGCCCGCCAACAGCACGGCCACGGGCTTCGAGTTGCGGGACATGACCCGGGGCGCCCGCGGCACCTTCGGCAACAACGTGGTGACCAACGCCAACCACGCCGCCACGAGCTCCACCGCGGCTGGCACCGTCTACACCAGCGCCAGCAACACCTGGGGCGACGGGGCGAACTATGTCGAAGGCAGCGCCACCACCGCTGCCAATGGCCAGACCGCCGCCGTGGACGCGATGTACGGCATGGCCCAGACCTGGGACTTCTATGCGAAGGTCTTCGGCCGCAACGGCATCGACAATGCGGGTACCGCCACCTACAGCCGGGTCCACATCGGCAGCGGCTACGACAACGCCTTCTGGTCAGACAGCTGCTTCTGCATGACCTACGGCGACGGGACCAGCTTCCTCACCCTGACCGCCCTCGACGTGGCCGGCCACGAGATGAGCCACGGGGTGTGCGCCCGCACCGCCAACCTGGCCTACCGGGCCGAGTCCGGGGGCTTGAACGAGGCCAACTCGGACATCTTCGGCACCCTGGTCGAGTTCATGGCCCGCGGCGGCGGCAGCAGCATCATCCCCAACTACACGGCGATCACGAGCACCATCGGCACCGTAGCTGGCGCCGTCCCGGCGGCGAACTACCTCATCGGCGAGCAGCTCGAGACCAGCGCCTTCCCCAAGCCCCTCCGCTACATGTACAAGCCGAGCCTGGACGGCGCCAGCGCAGACGCCTGGTCCACCAGCCTCAAGCGGCTCGACGTGCACTACAGCTCCGGCCCCGCGAACCACTTCTTCTTCTTGCTCGCCCACGGCAGCCAGAAGGATGCCTTCTCGGGCGGCATCCAGTCCCCTCTGGCCAACGGCGTCACCAGCATCACGGGCCTCGGCAACGACCTGGCCGGGCGCATCTGGTACAAGGCTCTCACCGGCTACATGACCAGCAGCACGACCTACGCTGGCGCCCGCACCGCCACCCTGAGCGCCTGCACGGCCCTGGGCTACAGCGCTGGCAGCACGGTCTACACCACCGTGAACAGCGCCTGGCTCGCGGTCAACGTCAAGTAGACCCACCTCCCTTCCTGCGGCGCCCAGGGCCTTCCTGGGCGCCGTTGTCGTTTGCAGCGCCGCCTCGCCTGTCGGATAGTTAGGAGTCATGACCGCCCCCGCCCGCAGGACCTGCCCCAGCTGCCAGACGCGCCTGTCGCCTCTGGCCGCGGAGTGTCCCGAGTGCGGGCTGGGCTTGGCGCCCCCCCGGCAGAGCCGCCCCCTACTGTTCCAGGCCTCAGCCCTGGCCCAGGTGGCGTTCTCGCCGCCGCCCCGGACCCTCACGGCCCCCGCCCTGGGCCGGGTGGCGCCCATCGCGGTCGAGGTGAGCCCCGACGAGCTCCTGCAGGCGCCCTTCCGGGACCCCGCGCGTTCCGCCGCACCCGAGCCCGCTCACGACCTGCTCCCCCAGCCCGCGCTCGGCGCCGAACCCACCACCAGCTTCTGGCCCCTGGTGAAGGTGGAGGCCACTGAGGCGCTGTTGCTGGCCTGCCTCCAGGTTCTGGGCCTGCTGCTGCCGGCCTGGGTCCTGGGCGTCCCGCCGGCCCGGTTGCTGACGGGGGCCTGGTACTTCATGGTGCCTTACCTGGTCGCGCTGTCCTGGGTGCTGTTCCTGGCGCCCCTCGGCCTCACGGGACAGTCGCCAATGATGGGCTATTTCGGAGTCACCCTACCCGAGAATACCCCTGAGCGACGCATCGCCTTCTCCCTGGTGCATCTGGTCTCCGTGGCCTGCTTCCCCCTGAGCTTTCTCTGTATGGTGCTGAGCCCCCGCCACCAGACCCTGGCCGAGCTGCTCAGCGGCCAGGAGTTGCTGGCCCGGCCGGTACCCAGGCTGCGTTAACCCACCAGCCCTAAGGCAGATGCACGGGCACCGAGGTCACGATCACCCCGGTCCGCAGCAGCAGCGCCGCCTTGATGCGCAAGGCGCTCTGGTTGTGGAGGAACTGCTGCCACCAGTGGGAGGTGATGAACTCGGGCAGGACGACCGTGAGGGCCAGCTCAGGCTCCGCCTTTAGCAGGCGCTCCACCTCTTCAAGGATCGGCTCCACCATGCGGCGGTAGGGGCTGGGCAGCACCCGCAGGGGGATGCCCATGCCGTAGCTGGTCCAGTCCTCCCGGAGCCGCTCGATGGCGCTGCTGTCCCGGCCGCCGTCCGACCCCAGGTCCACCGTGATGGCCTCCACCCGGTCGCCGGAGATGAGGCGGGCGTAGAGGAGGGCCTGCACCACGCCGCCGTGGATGCTGTTGACCAGCACCAGCGCGTGGTGCTTGGGCAGCAGCACCGCGTCCGTCCGGCTGGCGGCCAGCCGCGAGCGCACCCCGACGTAGTGGCGCCGGATGCCGAGGTGGAGCACCACCAGCAGAGGCACCAGCAGGAGGACGATCCAGGCCCCGTGGATGAACTTGGTGATGGCGATGTCCAGCAGCACGATTAGGGCCGTGACCGCGCCCAGGCCGTTCACGAACGCCTTCAGATGCCAGTGGCGGCCCCGCACCTTCCGCCAGTGGACCACCATGCCCGACTGGCTGAGGGTGAAGCCGATGAACACGCCCGCGGCGTAGAGGGGCAGCAGCACGTCCGTGTTCGCATGGAACAGCCACACCAGCAGCGCCGAGAAGAAGAACAGCAGCAGGATGCCGTTGGAGAAGACCAGGCGGTCGCCCTGGCTGGCGAACTGCCGGGGCAGGAAGCCATCCCGGGCCTGCAGGGCCGCCAGTCGGGGGAAGTCAGCAAAGGCCGTGTTCGCAGCCACCACCAGGATGGCGAAGGTAAAGCCCTGGACCCCGTAGTAGATCAGCTTGGGCAGCCCCTGGCTAACGTCCCCCAGGATGGCCTTGTTCAGCTTGGACAGCAGGGTCTCGGCCACCATGCTGGGGTCCGCGCTGTGCTGGTAGGTGACGCCAAAGCGATGCGCGAGGAAGGTGATGCCCAGGAACATGGTGCCCAGCAGCAGCACCATCCAGACCATGGTCTTGGCGGCGTTGGGGCCCGCGGGCTCGCGGAAGGCGGTGGAGCCGTTGCTGATGGCCTCGACGCCGGTGAGGGCGGTGCAGCCCGCGCTGTAGGCCCGCATGAAGACCCACACCATGGACAGGCCCGCCAGTTGGACGCTCTGCTCCGCCGCCTGCTGGGCTTCCGGCAGCGCGGGGCCCCACCCCAGGAGGATCTGCACCAAGCCATAACCCAGCACCAGGAGGATGCTGACGACGAACCCATAGGTGGGGATGGCGAACACGATCCCGCTCTCCCGGATGCCCCGGAGGTTCATCAGGGCGATGAAGCCGATGGCCAGGATGGTCAGGAAGACATTGTGGCCCGCCAACGCCGGCACCGCCGCCGTGATGGCCGCCACGCCCGAGGAGACCGACACCGCCACCGTCAGCAGGTAGTCAATGAGCAGCGAGGCCCCCGCGGTCAGGGCCGGCAGGTCCCCCAGGTTCTCCTTGGCCACGATGTAGGCGCCGCCGCCGCCGGGATAGGCCAGGATGGTCTGCCGATAGCTGATGGCGAGGATCACCAGCAGGGCCACGATACCCAGGGCCACTGGAATGGACCAGCCGAGGATCCCGTGGCCGGCCACGCCCGCGATCACCCCCACGCCCGCCACGGGGAGCAGGGCCCCCGACAACGAGGCCATGATCTCCTGGGTGGCGTAGGCCACGGAGGAGAGGGCGTCCGAGCTGAACACCGCCAGACCGACGGGATTGCTGATCTTGGTGTGGGGCGTCTCCTGGCTCGACAGCCGTCTGCCCAGGAGGATCCGCCTCAGGCTCTGCATCCTGCCACCCCAGGAGGGAGGCTACTCCACCAGGGGCTCCAGGTGGTAGGGAATCGAGATGACCACCGTCTTGGGCTTCATCAGCAGGGTGCCCTTGATGCGCCAGGCGGTCTGGTTGTGCAGCACGTTGGCCCACCAGTGACCCGTCACAAACTCGGGCAGGATCACGGTGATGGTGTATTCCGGCTCGACCCGGCGCATGCGGTCAAGCTCATCGACGATGGGCTCGACGATCTTCCGATAGGGGCTCTCGATGGACCGTAGGGGAATGCCCTCGCAGTAGTGGGGCCAGTCGGCGCGGAGCTTCTCCAGGGCGGCGCTTTCCCGGCCGTGCTCGTCCGGGAAGTCCACAGTGAGGGCTTCCACTTCTCCGTGAGCGGCGATGACCTTCGCGTAGTTGAGCGCCTGCACCACGCCCGAGTGGATGCCTGAGACCAGCACCACCACCCGGTTCCGCCGGTGGGGGAGGAACTCCGTGCGGCTGCCCGCCAGGATCGACTTCACCCGGATGTAGTGCCGGTGAATCTTCAAGAAGAGCCATACCATCAGGGGGATCAGCACCACCACCAACCAGGCGCCGTGGGCGAACTTGGTGACGGCGATGTCGATCATGACCACGCCCGAGGCCACCATCCCAATGCCGTTGGTGATGGCCTTGGCCAGCCAGCGCGGCTCTTCCCGCTTGAGCTTGGTCCAGTGCATGACCATGCCCGCCTGGGAGATGGTGAAGCCCGTGAAGACGCCCAAGGCGTAGAGCGGCAGCAGCAGGTCTGTGTTGGCGTGGAGGACGAAGACCAGGAAGCAGCTGACGGAAGTCAGGATCAGGATGCCATTGGAGAAGACTAGGCGGTCCCCCTGGCTGGCGAACTGGCGGGGCAGGTAGTTGTCCCGGCCCATGAGCGCCGCCAGGCGCGGGAAGTCCGCGTAGGCCGTGTTTGCGGCCACCACCAGGATGGCGAAGGTGAAGCCCTGGGTGAGGTAGTACATCAGCTTGGGCAGGCCGTGGGTGACGTCGCCGTAGATCGCCTTGGCCAGCTTGGAGAGCAAGGTCTCCGGCACGACGCTGGGGTCGAGGCTGTGCTGGTAGACCACCCCCAGGCGGTTCGCTAACAGGGTGATGCCGAGGAACATGATGCCCAGCAGGATGACCATCCAGATCATGGTCTTGGAGGCGTTCCGCTCCGGCGGGTCCTTGAAGGCCTGCACACCGTTGGAGATGGCCTCCACCCCGGTCAGCGCGGTACAACCGGCGGAGTAGGCGCGCATGAAGATCCAGATCATCGCCAGGCCGCCGAAGCGCTGGGTGTGCTCCACCGCGGTCTGCACCTGCACGTGGGTGGGGCCGCCAGAGAGGAGCGTCCGCACCGTCCCGAAGCCGATCATCACCAGCATCAGGAGCACAAAGCCGTAGGTGGGCACCGCGAAGAGCGCACCGCTCTCCTTGACGCCGCGCAGGTTCGCCATGGCGATGAGGCCGATGCAGACGATGGTCAGGAAGACGTTGTGCCCGTCGAGGCTGGGTATGGCGGCAGTGATGGCGGCCACGCCCGAGGACACAGAGGCCGCCACGGTCAGGATGTAGTCAATAAGCAGGCTGGCGCCCGCCACGAGGGCCGCGATCTCGCCCAGGTTCTCCTTGGCGACGATATAGGCGCCGCCGCCGGTGGGGTAGGCCAGGATGGTCTGCCGGTAGCTGATGCCCAGGATCGCCAGGAGCCCGATGATGCCCAGGGCCACCGGCACGGACAGGCCGAAGAGTGGGTGCACCGCGGCCACGGTGGCGGCAGCCGCGATGCCGTGGAGGTTGCTGGACAGGCTGGCCATGATCTCCTGGGTGGCGTAGGCCACCGAGGAGAGGGCGTCCGAGCTGAACACGGAGAGGCCGATGACGTTGCTGACTTTATTGTGGTGGCTCTCGACGCTGGACAGCCGCCGTCCGAGAAGCATTCGTCTGACGTTGGTCATGGTTCAGGATTCCCGGATCATGGCTGCCTTGACCAGAGGCTGGAGACGGTCACGGCAAGACCCACCGGCCTGGATGACCCGGGCGGCTCTTGAAAGAAGGGGGCGGGGCAGGCGCGACACCAGCCGGGGGAGAGCATCCATAAGCCAACCATTATGGCCTTGAAAACAAGGAGTGGGGACAAGGGTTGACCGTCGCCACAGGCAACTCAGGCACCCGCCCGGGGCGAGTGGAAGGCCACCGCCTCCACCAGGTGCTGCTGGCCGGGCGCCACGGGCCAGATCCAGCGCTGGGCCCGGAACGGTATTCTCTCGGTCTCCCCCAGCAGAGTCATGACATCCAACCCCGGGAGCGGGTCGCTGATCTCGAGCCCCTCCGCACCCTTGAGCTGCTGGGGCCAGCGGTCCTCCCAGGGACCCAGGCCCAGGGACTCCTGGGTGAACACCACGGCCCGGTCGTGCACCAGCCACAGTTCGGCCCCGCTTTCCTGCAGCACAGCCAGGAAGGCCACCGTAGCCTGGCGCGTCCAGGCGTCCAGAACCTCCGCCAGGGGGTCCATCAGGTCTGGGTCCGGGCTCCAGGGCGAGCCCCCGAAGAGCCCCTCCACCAGCCGCTCGGCGACGACTCCGAACTGGCCCATCACATTGGCGGACAGGATGGTCCCCGGTCGCCGGGCCGCGATCCAGGCCCGCAGGACGGCGGGGTCTGGGTGCAGTGAGGGCAGCAGCCCGGCGAGCCGGAGGATCGCCTGCTCCCGGCCCCGGCGCCGGCCGGACCAGGGTTCGGCCACGCTCCGGCGCACGGCGGCCTCTAGGTCCGCCAGCCCGCCCGTGAGGTCAGAGAACACCCAGGGTGCCCAGCGCCGGTGGCGCAGGGCCGTCCAGCCGCGGCTCCAGGGATCCGCGTCCCAGCCGGTGGTGTCCGGGGGGGCCAGGGCCCAGGGCACTTCCAGCCCCGAGCCCGCGCCGAGCACCAGCACGGGGCGGGCGGGATCCGCCGCCTGGAGGCCTTCGCCCAGGAAGGCCCGGACCTGGTCCAGGTGCCCGGCCCAGGCCGAGTGGTCCCGGGTGAGGAAAGCGAGCTGCTCCTGACGCAGCAGCCGGGCGAGGGGAGTGGACATCCCAGCATCTTACCGACCCTGTCCCTGGGGCGCGGTGTGCGCGAGACTGGAGGATCAGGAGTCCGCATGCCCCGATTCTCGAAACGCGCCGGCCGGGAAGTCCTCGAGGGACATCCCCGGCTGCCGGAGTGGATCACCAAGGAGCGGGTGAAGCTGCGTGACCTCCATGGCATGAAGAAGGACCTGCGCGACTCCCACCTGCACACGGTCTGCGAAGAGGCCCGCTGCCCCAACCGCAGCCACTGCTTCACCCAGGGCACCGCCACGTTTCTGCTCATGGGTGGGATCTGCACCCGGGCCTGCGGGTTCTGCAGCATCCAGAGCGGGAAGCCCCTGGCGCTGGATCCCCGGGAGCCCCAGGAAACCGCCGAGCGCGTAGCCGCCCTGGCCCTGCGCTTCGCCGTGCTCACCAGCGTCAACCGCGACGACCTGCCGGATGGCGGAGCCGGGCACTTCGCGGAGACCATTCTGGCCATCCGGCGCCGCAATCCCGGAGTGGGGGTGGAGGTGCTGGTGCCGGACTTCCTGGGGGACCAGGACGCCGTTGCCCGCGTGGTCGCATCGGGGCCGGCGGTGTTCAACCACAACGCCGAGACCGTGCCCAGCCTCTACGCGGTGGTGCGGCCCGCGGGGCGCTTCGACCGAACCCTGGGCGTCCTCGCCCACGCCAAGGCTTTGGGCTCGGCCCTCTATGGCCCCGCCTTCCGCACCAAGAGCGGGCTCATGCTGGGCCTCGGAGAGACCAAGGCAGAACTCCGCACCACCTTCGCGGCCCTGGCGGGCGCCGGCGTGGACATCCTCACCCTGGGCCAATACCTGCGCCCCACACGCCACCAGCTGCCCGTGAAGCGCTACGTGCCGCCCGAGGAGTTCACCGCCCTGGGTGAGCTGGCCAATACCTTCGGCTTCAAGACCGTCTACGCGGGCCCCCTCGTCCGCTCCAGCTTCAACGCCCACGAAGTGGCCGAGACCAGCGGCATCAGCATCCCCTAGTCCCGGCGGGGCTCCACGATGATCGCGGTGGGCTCGGAGGGGCAGGAGAAGACGCAGAGGCCGCAGCCTGTGCAGGCGTCTGCGGACACCACCGGGTGCCCGATGGACGCGCCCTCGGCAGGGGCCGAGATCCAGATGGCCTCTTCGGGGTAGGGACACCGGTCCACACAGATCCGGCAGGCCCGGGGTTCCCGGTCTAGGGTGCCCCAGGTGACACAGAGCCCCGGCTTCACCCGGGCGGTGCCCATGCGCACCGCCTTGGCGCCCTCCAGCACCGTGCCGTCCGCGCGGGTGAGGCGGGGCCAGACCAGGGCCTCGTCCTCGCACTCCGCCACGCAGGGCAGGGTGGTGCAGAGGAAGCAGGGGATGCTGCGAGGATCGATGTAGGGCGTCTTGAGGGCGAGGCCCATGGTGGGCGGGGCCTTGATCACGGCATTCTCGGGACAGGCCCGGATGCACTTGTCGCAGCGGGTGCACTTGACGAGGAACTCGAACTCATCCAGGGCGCCAGGTGGCCGCAGCAGCGTGGGTCCCAGGCCAGTCACCGTGTCCTCGATGCGGTTCGCCACGAAGCCAGCAAAGAGTGTCCCCAGGGACTTGAAGAAGTCCCCCCGCTCTTGAGGTTCGTCGAGCTTCTTGGCCATGGCTTCCTACATCAGCCCCAACAGCCGCAGCGTCGGCCTCAGCACGCCCCAGAGCACCGGGTCGAAGCCCAGGGTCAGCACAGCGGCCTTGCTGTCGCTGGCGAGGTCGAAGTTGGCCAGGAGGTCGGCGCTGACCGCCACGTCCCGAGAGCTGGGGGCGGCGTCCACCCACTGCACGCCTGCCGGGGCCTCCTTCTTCGCCAGGGTGTGGCCTTCCTGGGCGCGCACCTGCAGGACCAGCAGGTCGCCATGGAAGGAAGGCACCCGGATCTCCATGAGTCGCCCCTTGCCCACGACGGGCGAGACGGGCACCACCTCGAAGGCCTGGCGGTAGCCCAGCTTGCCGGGCTGAGGATCCTCGCCGTTCAGCACCGCCAGGGTCTGTTCCACGAGGCCATCGAGGCCACGGTCCCCCAGCCAGGCCACGGAGCGCAGGTGCGTGCCCCCAACCTCGCCGACGCCCTCCACCAGGGAGGGGATGAGGGCGAGAACCTGCTCCAGGGCAGGGCGTCCCCGCAGGCTCTTGGTGCCCTGGGGCCAGGTTCCCGCGAGCGGCGCGGCATCGATCCTGGCCTCTGGCTCGGCCCGCAGGTCCAGGATACGGCCCGGGAAACCCTCCAGGAGGGCTGGATCCGGCGTAGCGACGAGGAGCACCGCATCCAAGCCCTCGAGCAGCAGCTGGCTGGGAGCGAAGACCACGAGGTCGCCCACCTCTTCGTCCACCGTGAGGGCCCCGACGGAGAGGGGCACCACGGAAGCCTCGCAGGCCTCCAGGGCGCTCACCAGCTCGCGACCCAGCAGGCTCTGGGCACCAATGACGGCAAGTTTCAACATGCGGGTTCCTCTCGGGTGGTGCATTCAAAGCGCGGGGGGTGTCTCCCCGCGCGGATCAAACCCGCACGGCGGCTGCGTCGGCGGGGACATGGTCCTGGAGAGCCTGGGCCACGGGTCCCGCAAGGAACTGGCGGACCTGGTCGCCGGCGCGGCCCGTGAAGCGCCGGGCATCGAGCAGGGCGGCCAGCTCGGCCTCGGTCATGGCCCAGGCGGGGTCCGCGGCCAGGAGCTGTAGCAGCTCGTTGGGACGCCCCTCGGCCTTGATGCGGCGCCCGGCTTCCAGGGCCGAGACGCGGAACCGCTCGTGCAGGTCCTGCCGGTCCCCGCCACGCTTCACCGCTTCCATGAGCAGGACCTCGGCTGCCATGAAGGGCAGCTCCTGAGCGAGCCGGGCTTCGATCATCTTCGGGTACACGACCAGACCCGACGCCACGTTGCGCAGCAGCACCAGGATCGCGTCCGCCGCCAGGAGGCCTTGGCTGATGGTGAGGCGGCGATGGGCGCTGTCATCGAGGGTGCGCTCCATCCACTGGCTCGCGCTGGTCTGGTAGCTCGAGGGCATCAACCCCAGCACGAAGCGGGCGAGGCCGTTGATGCGCTCTGACCGCATGGGGTTGCGCTTGTAGGGCATGGCACTGGACCCGACCTGCTTGGTCTCGAAGGGCTCTTCGACTTCCTTGAGGTGCTGGAGTAGGCGCAGGTCGCAGGCAAACTTGGAAGCCGAGGCCGCGATGCCGCACAGCACCTGGCCGATGCGATCCTCCAGCTTGCGGGTGGCCGTCTGGCCTGAGACAGGAATGGCCGGGAAGCCCACCTTCGCGCAGAATCGGGCCTCGAGCGCCTCGACCTTCGCACCGTCCCCATCGAACAGCTCCAGGAAGCTGGCCTGGGTGCCCGTGGTGCCCTTCACGCCGCGCACCGGGGTGGTGCGCATGAGGTGATCCAGGTCCTCCAGGTCCAACAGCAGGTCCTGGATCCAGAGGGTGGCGCGCTTGCCCACGGTGGTGGGCTGGGCGGGCTGGAAGTGCGTGAATCCCAGGGTCGGCTGGTCCTGCCACTGGGCGGCGAAGGTCTTCAGCTCCGCGAGCACATCCTGCAGGCGCCGCCGCAGGAGGACCAGGGCCTCGTGCACGATGAGCAGGTCCCCGTTGTCGGTCACGAAGCAGCTCGTGGCGCCGAGATGGATGATGGGCCGGGCCCCGGGCGCCTGCTCACCCCACGCGTGAATGGCGGCCATGACGTCGTGGCGCAGGGCGGCTTCGTGACTGGCAATCACATCGAGGTCCACGTCATCCTGGGTGGCGCGCAGCTCGGCGAGCTGGGCCTCGGTGACGGGCAGTCCCAGCTCCGCCTCGGCCTCGGCCAGGGCGATCCAGAGGCGCCGCCACACGCGCTGACGATAGAGCGGGGAGAGCAGCCGCACCATGGCCTTGCTGGCGTAGCGGCTGGCCAGAGGGTGCTCGAAGCGCTCCAGCTCGGGGCCCTCGTGGGGGGGAAGGAAGGACATGGGAACTCCGGCTTCCAGTGTCGCATGGCCACGGGACTGTGATCCTGCTCACGAAGAGGGCCCCTTGGACGCGCCCCGGCGCGGCTAGGATAGGGGCATCACCAATGGAGCCCCCCCCATGTATGAAGTGATCCGAGCCGCTGACCCCGCCGTGTTCCAGGCCCTGGAACTGGAGGTCCAGCGCCAGCGGCACCACCTGGAGCTCATTGCTTCAGAGAATTACGCCTCCCGGGCTGTCATGCAGGCCATGGGCTCCCACTTCACCAACAAATACGCCGAGGGCTATCCGGGCAAGCGCTACTACGGCGGCTGCAGCCAGGTGGACATCATCGAGAACCTGGCCCGGGATCGGGCCCGCCACATCTTTGGGGCCGAGCACGCCAACGTCCAGCCCCACAGCGGCGCCCAGGCCAACATGGCCGTCTACCTCGCGGCGCTGAAGCCCGGCGACACCGTCATGGGGTTGGATCTGTCCCACGGCGGCCACCTCACCCACGGCCACCCCCTGAACAGCTCGGGCATCCTCTACAAGTTCGTGCCCTACCACGTGCGCCAGGAGGACGAGCGCGTGGACATGGACGAGGTCCGGGCCCTGGCCCTCCAACACCGGCCCAAGATGATCGTGGTGGGTGCCTCCGCTTACAGTCGCACCTGGAACTTCCCCCTCTTCCGCGAGATCTGCGACGAGGTCGGGGCTCTGCTCATGGTGGACATGGCCCATATCGCGGGACTTGTCGCCACCGGACACCACCCGAGCCCCGTGCCGCACGCGGATTATGTAACCACCACCACCCACAAGACCATGCGCGGCCCCCGCGGCGGCCTAATCCTCTGCAAGTCCCACTACGCGAAGGACATCGATCGGGCGGTCTTCCCGGGAGTCCAGGGTGGCCCCCTCATGCACGTCATCGCCGCCAAGGCTGTGGCGCTGCACGAGATCATGCAGCCGGACTTCAAGGCCTACAGCGGCCAGGTGATCCGGAACGCCCACGCCCTCGCCAAGGGCCTGCAGGAGCGTGGCTGGCGCATCGTCAGTGGCGGCACTGACACCCACGTGTTCCTGGTGGATCTCCGGGACCACGGGCTCCTGGGTCACGAGGCTGAGGAGTGCCTCCACCGGGCCGGCATGACCACCAATAAGAACGGCATTCCCTTCGATCCAAACCCGCCCCTCAAGCCCTCCGGCGTGCGCCTCGGCAGCCCCGCGCTCACCACCCGCGGCATGAAGGAGGATGAGATGGACCACATCGCCCGCTTCTTCGACCTGACCCTGCGCCACCGGGCTGATGAGAGCACCTTCGCCCGAGTCCGCCAGGAGGTCTTCCACTTGACCGATCAGTTTCCCATCCCGGAGTAGTTCCGCCCTGGGGCTTGACCACCGCCAAAACGCTCTGCGTTTTGGCGGATTATTTTTCAGGGGGTCACATGGCTGGCGCCGACGGGCTGTTCGTTTATGGCACGCTGCGGGAGGGCGGGCCGAACCATGCCTGGCTGCTTCGGACGCACCCCGAGGGGCTGACCCACGCCCGGGTTCCGGGCCGGCTCTTCCAGTTGTCGGCGGGCTATCCCGCCCTGGTGCCTGGGCCGGAGCCCGAGGCGCCGCCGCCCTGCCCTGGTTGGGTCTTCGGCGACTTCGTGGGCTATGAGGACGGGGGCGACCTTGATTCGGCCCTGGCGGACTTGGACCCCCTGGAGGGCGTCGAGGAGGGGCTCTTCAGCCGCGAGATCCTGCCCGTAATCCTCGAAGGAGGCCAGCATTACCAGGCCTGGGTCTATGTGTTCCATGTGGAACGTCTGCCCCGGCTGCTGCGGGAGGCCGTGGAGCTGACGGATGGGGACTGGTCTTCCTACCTCTAGTCTCCAGGGCGAGGTGGGGTACCGCCTGGACACCCCCGAGCTGCGGGGCCTAACGGATCTGCACCCTTGCGGGCGGTGCCTTCGCCGCCGGGGGCCGGTGCTTGAGCACCCAGGCCACGTCCGCCCAGCCGGCCAGCAGCACCAAGCCCAGGGTGAAGGCCATGGTGACCGATACCCAGCGGTGGCCCCGCTGGAGATCCGCCCGACCCTGGGCCACCTGCAGGTAGCCGGCGATGCCCAGGCCCAGGGTGACGCCCACCAGCAGGCCACCCCACAGGTGGACCATGTCAGGAAAGGCCTCCGTATCAATGAGCCGCAGGCTCAGCCACCGCACCCCAAGGAAGAACCCCGCCCAGGCTGCCAGGTCCAGCAGCAGCCACAGGGACCGGGAGCGCACCTGGATGGACACCGCGTGAAAGAACAGCAGCAGGACCAGGCTCCCGGCTAGGCCGACCCCGAGGATGGACCCGACATCCTTGAGCCCGAGCTGGCGCCAGAGGCCACTCAGCAGCACTGAGGGCAGGCTGGCGAGAATGCCTGCCACCAGGGCCAGGCCCAGACCTGCCATCACCTTGCCCAGGAAGATCTGGGCTGGATGGAGGGGCTGGTTCAGGAGAAACCCGAAGCGCCGCTCCTCCAGGTCCCGGCTCACCATGGTCGCCCCGAAGAGGAGGGCTATGACCCAGGCGAGCATGGTCCCCGAAAACACCCCCATGAAGGAGGCCTTGTCCTGGGTGGTCACGGGGTTCGGATCGAAGTAGAGCCCCAGGAGCTGGATGACACCAATGCCCAGGGCCAGCAGGAGGGCGTTGCGGCGGCCGGTCCACTCCCGGCGGGTGACGGCAAAGATGCTCATGAGGCCACCTCGGATTCACTGCCCACCAGGGCGACAAACAGCTCTTCCAGAGACAAGGGATGGGCCTGCAGGCCCGGGACCTGGCTCGGATCACCCTGGGTGAGGATGGCCTCCCCGCCCAGGCTGCCCGCACGGCTCCAGAGGGGTGCGAAGGGGGCCAGGTCCCCGGGGTCCACCGCCTGGGTGGGCGCCCAGCTCACCTTCCGGTGCCGGGCCTTGAGGTCCTCCAGACTGGCGTCCACGAGGAGCCGGCCCTGGTGCAGGATGCCGATGCGATCCGCCAGACCCTCGATGCCCGCCAGATCGTGGGTGGTGAGGAGCACCGTGGTGCCGCGCTCCCCCAGTTCTCCCAGCAGCTCATCGTAGACCTCGCGCCGGGCCACAGCGTCCAGGCCCAGGGTCGGGTCGTCCAGCACCAGCAGGGCCGGCTTGGGGCCCAGGGCCAGGGCCAGGGCGACCTGCCCCTTCTGGCCCCGGGACAAGCGGCCGAAGGGCAGGTCCATGGGGATGCGGAAGCGCTGCAGCCGCTGGTCCACGCCCACCTGGTCCCAGGTGGGGTAGAGGCCCCCGCAGAACCGGACCAGCTGGCGGGTGGTCATGAGGGGCGGTGCGTCCGGCTCCTCGGCCACCACGCCCACGCGGTGCATGAGGGCCTGCCGGGAGGACCACACATCCTGGCCAAAGAGCTCCACCCGCCCGGCCGTGGGCCTCTGGTGGCCCAGGAGGCAGCGCACCAGAGAGGTCTTGCCGGAGCCATTGCGCCCTAGCAGGGCATAGACCTGCCCCGGCTCCACCTGGAAGGTGGCCCGGTCCAGGGCCTGGGTGTGGCCGTAGCGCACCCCCACTTGGCGGCAATCCACGGGCAGCGACGCTGCTTGGATGGTCATGACTGGCCTCCTGTCGGGGCTGGTTTGAGCGTCTTCCAGGCGATACCCAGGGTGGTGGTGGCCTCTGCCTGGTCCGCCCCCACGGAGAGGGCCGTGGTGGCAAAGCGCAGGGCCCCTTCGCGCAGCAGGCCGAGGCGCTCGGCGGGGCTGAAGCCCGGGGGTGTCTCGGACACATAGGTCCCGTCCCCCCGACGCACCGTGAGGACGCCCGCCTCCACCAGGTGCTGGTAGGCCCGCACCACGGTGTTGGGGTTCACCCCCAGCTCCCGGGCGAGGTCCCGCACCGAGGGCATGAGGGCCCCGGCGGCCAGGCCACCCGTGGCCACCAGGCGGCGCACACCCTCTTCGATCTGCCGCCACAGGGGCGCTGCTTCTGCTGGATCCACCTGAAGGATGGCCTTCATGCGTTGCCTCCCGAGCGGGCTACTGTATCGCTGGATTAATACAGTAAGTCAGTCTTGGGGCCCGTCAAGGGGGAAAGACGCGGGGGATGGAGAAACCCTATCTGGAGGAGGAGACAAGGAACCACAACACCAAGACAAACAGCGCGAGTGATCGCGCCGTTTATCTTGGTGAAGGCCTGGAGGCTATAGACCCAGTTTGGGCTGCTCGCCGCTTTCGTCGGGACCCGGGTGGGCCAGGTCGCCGTCCACCAGATCCTCTTCCTCGTCCAGAGCCATGGCGCTGGCGTCGATCTTGGCCAGACCCACCACCCGGTCCGCAGGACTGGCGAGCTTGAGCAAGCCCACGCCCTGGGCGGCGCGGCCGGTCTTCCGGACCTCGTCGATGAGGAAGCGGATGACCATGCCCTCCTGGCTGATGAGGAGGCACCCTTCCCCGGGCTTGACGAGCTTGAAGCCCACCACCCGGCCATTGCGGACCCCGGCGCGGATGTTGATGACCCCCGTGCCGCCGCGGCCCTGGAGCCGGTAGTCCTGGAGCATGCTGCGCTTGCCAT
Source organism: uncultured Holophagaceae bacterium (assembly GCA_903843705.1). GTDB lineage: Bacteria > Acidobacteriota > Holophagae > Holophagales > Holophagaceae > Geothrix. Next base: position 67,905 of record CAIMQW010000093.1, read on the forward strand.
AGCCCTTTTCACAGACCGTCAACAGCATGCCGTGGCCCTCGGTACTCGCATCGGGCTCGACACCTTCCGGCAGGTCCGGCAGGGCATCCGCAACTTCCATGTCCACGATGTGGTCGGCCTTCGCCAGCTTCATGCCCCGCACACCGGTGGTGGCGCGGCCCGTGGCGCGGATGTCCTCTTCGGGGAAGCGGATGGCCTTGCCCTGGGCGGTGGCCAGGACGATCTGCTGGGTTCCGGTGGAGCGGCGGACAGTCACCAGGCTGTTGTCGTCGTCGATGTTGAGGGCGATGAGGCCATTGGCGCGGATGTTCGCATAGGCCGCCAGGCTGCTCTTCTTGACCGTGCCATCGGCGGTGGCAAAGACCAGATACTCCCCTTCGGGGAAGTCCCGCAGGGCCATGAGGGTGACGACGCTCTCGCCATCCTTGAGGGAGATGAGGTTCCGGATGTGCTTCCCGCGGGTGGATGCGGCGGCCTCGGGTAGGTCGTAAACCTTAAGGGCGTACACGATACCCTTGTCAGTGAAGGCCATGAGGGTGTCGTGAGCCTTGGTCATGAAGAGCTGCTCGACGAAGTCCTCGTCCTTGGTCTTCATGCCGACCTTGCCCCGGCCCCCGCGCCGCTGGCGGCGGTAGGCATTCAGGTCCGTCCGCTTGATGTAGCCGGCCTTGGACATGGTGACGACCATGGGATCGTCGGGGACCACGTCCTCCATGCGGATCTCGCCGGAGTAGCCCACGATCTCGGTGCGGCGGTCATTGCCGAACTGCTCGGCCACAGCCTGCAGCTCTTCCTTGATGACCTTCAGCAGCAGGCTCTCATCGGCCAGGATGGCCTGGAGCTTGGCGATGGTCTTCTCCAGCTCGGCCAGCTCGTCGAGGATCTTTTCCCGCTCCAGGCCCGTGAGGCGCTGGAGGCGCATGTCCAGGATGGCCTGGGCCTGCAGGGCCGACAGGCAGAGCCAGGGCTCCTTCTTGAGGGCCGCAGCGGTGGCGAAGGCGCCCGCCATGAGGCCGGCCTTGGCCTCCTCGGGACTCTTGGCCGCGCGGATCAGCTTGATGACCGCATCCAGGTGGTCCAGGGCGATCTTCAGGCCCATGAGGATGTGGTGGCGCTCTTCGGCCTTGCGCAGCTGGAAGAGGGTCCGGCGGGTTACCACCTCGCGACGGAACCCGATGAACTCCTGGAGGATCTCCCGGAGGGTGCACACCCGGGGCTGGCCATTCACGATGGCGAGCATGGTGATGGGGAAGCTGTTCTGGAGCTGGGTCTGCTGGTAGAGCTGGTTCAGGACGATGTCGCTGGGCTCATTCTTCTTCAGCTCCACCACCAGGCGGATGCCCTCGCGATCACTCTCGTCCCGCAGGTCACTGATGCCGTCGATCTTCTTCTCGCGCACCAGATCGGCGATCTTCTCGGTAAGGGTGGCCTTGTTGACCTGGTAGGGCAGCTCCGTGAACACGATCTGCTCACGGTCCCCGGCCCGCCGGATCTGCTCCACGTGGGACTTGGCGCGCACCACGCAACGGCCACGGCCGGTGCGGTAGGCATCCACCACACCCTCGGTGCCGAGCATGAGGCCGCCGCCCGGGAAGTCGGGACCGTGGATGTGAGCCATGAGGCCCTCGAGCCCTGTCTCAGGATGGTCGATGAGGGTGACCAGGGCCGCGCAGCACTCCCGCAGGTTGTGCGGTGGGATGCTGGTGGCCATGCCCACGGCGATGCCCTGGGAGCCATTCACCAGCAGGTTGGGGAAGCGGGAGGGCAGGACGAGGGGCTCCTCCATGCTGCCGTCATAGTTGGGGCCGAAGTCCACCGTGTCCTGGTCGATGTCGCCCATCAGCTCGTTGGCCAGCCGGGACAGGCGGGCCTCGGTGTAGCGCATGGCCGCTGCGGAATCGCCATCGATGGAGCCGAAGTTGCCCTGCCCGTCCACCAGCACGTGGCGCATGGAGAAGGGCTGGGCCATGCGAACGAGGGTGTCGTAGATGGCGGAGTCGCCGTGTGGATGGTACTTACCCATCACGTCACCGACGGTGCGGGCGGACTTCTTGTAGGCCCGGTTCCACTCGTTGCCAGACTCTTTCATGGCAAACATGACGCGGCGATGCACGGGCTTGAGACCATCGCGGACATCGGGCAGGGCCCGGCCCACGATGACACTCATGGCGTAGTCCAGATAGGACTTCCGCATTTCCTTTTCAATTTCCAGGGGCTCTATTCGGTTCTGGTTCATGGGTCTTCCAGTGTTCTACGTGGAACGCGGCTCGACATAACTGTAAAAAAAGAACTTAGATGTCGATATTCTCGGCCAGGAGGGCGTTGGTCTCAATGAAGCGGCGCCGGGGTTCCACGGCATCGCCCATGAGAATGGTGAAGATCTCGTCCGCTTCCACGGCGTCGTCCACCCGGACTTGCAACAGGGTGCGGCGCTCGGGATCCATAGTGGTCTCCCAGAGCTGCTCAGGGTTCATCTCGCCCAGGCCCTTGTAGCGCTGGATACCCAGGCCCCGCTTGCCCTCTTCCATCACCATGGCCAGCATGGCCTCGGGGTCGGCGAAGACCTGCTCCTTGCCGAGCTTCGGGGCGCCTTCGCCCTCTTCTTCCGCAGCGGCCTCCTTGGCGGTTTCCTTGACGTCCTTGAGGCGGCGCAGCCGCAGCTCTCCTCCCCGGAAGGCTGCCAGCTCGGCGTGCAGGGAGGCCAGACGGCGGAACTCGCCCCAGTGGGCCACTTGGCTATCGATCCAGAGGGTGATGGGGCGGTTCAGGTGCATGCGCACCACCCGGAGGCGGTGGCTGGCGGGGATGGTGACGGCAGGTTCATCGCCCGCGGCGGGCAGCTCCACAGCCTCGGTGGTCTCGAGCTCGCAGGTGCCCAGCTTCTGCCTGATGATGGCGGCGGCCAGCTGTTCCAGCCCTTCACGCTCGGCGAACCGGTCGGCATCCAGGAGGCCGTCGGCAAGCAGGGCGTCCACCAGGGGCTGGCTGTAGCCACGGCGGTTGAGCTTACCGTAGAGCTGCTTCACTTCGCCCCACTTCTTCATCTCGCGGACCAGGGTCGGGCCCTTGTGCTCGCTGCCGTCCGGTAACGTGAGGCTCCAGCCGTCCAGGGCCTTCTGGAATAGGAACTCCTCCAGGGCCCGCTCGTCCTTCAGATACTTCTCGGTCTTGCCCTTCTTGACCTTGTAGAGCGGGGGCTGGGCGATGTAGAGGTGGCCTCGCTCCACGAGCTCAGGCATCTGCCGGTAGAAGAAGGTCAGCAGCAGGGTGCGGATGTGCGCGCCGTCCACGTCGGCGTCGGTCATGAGCACGATCTTGTGGTAGCGGAGGTTCTCGACCTTGAACTCGTCCTTGCCGATGCCTGTGCCCAGGGCCTGGATCATGATCCGGAGCTCGACGGCGCTGATGATCCGGTCGAAGCGGGCCTTTTCCACGTTAAGGATCTTACCCTTGAGGGGCAGGATGGCCTGGGTGGCGCGGTGGCGGCCCTGCTTGGCGCTGCCGCCGGCAGAATCACCCTCCACCAGGAAGAGTTCGCTCAGGGCGGGGTCCTTCTCCTGGCAGTCCGCCAGCTTGCCCGGCAGGCCGCCGCCATCCAGGGCGCCCTTGCGGCGGGTCAGCTCACGAGCCTTGCGCGCAGCCTCGCGGGCCCGGGCGGCCTCGATGGCCTTCTCCAGGATGGCTTTGGCCTCCCGGGGGTTCTCCTCAAAGAAGGCGGAGAGCTTCTCGTAGACGATAGTCTGGACGATGCCCTTGACCTCGCTGGAGACGAGCTTGTCTTTCGTTTGGCTGGAAAACTTGGGATCAGGAACCTTGGCGCTAATAACAGCCGTCAGGCCCTCGCGGACGTCTTCGCCTGAGAGGCTCACCTTGGCGCTCTTGAGCAGGTTGTTCTTCTCTGCGTAGCTGTTGATGACGCGCGTCATCGCAGCCCGGAAGCCTTCCAGGTGGGCGCCGCCGTCCCGGTTGCGGATGTTGTTCGTGAAGCAGTAGAGGGTCTCCTGGTAGGTGTCGTTCCACTGGAGGGCCACCTCCACGGTGGTGTCCTGCTTCTCGTCCTTGATGAAGATCGGGGGCTTGTGGAGAGGCACCTTGTTGCGGTTCAGGTGTTCCACGAAGGCGCTGATGCCGCCGGCGGTCATGAAGTCGTGGGTGTCGCCGGTCCGCTCGTCGGTGATGCGGATGTGCACGCCCTGGTTCAGGTAGCTCAGCTCGCGCAGGCGCTGGCTCAGGATCTCGAAGCTGAAGTCGAGGACGTTGTTGAACACCTCGGGATCAGGCAGGAACCGGACCCGGGTGCCGCGTCGGGCCGCGGCGCCGACGACCTTCAGGGGGGCGTCGGCCTTGCCCTGGGAGAAGGTCATGGCGTGCTCCTGGCCATCCTTCCAGACCGTGAGCCAAAGCTTGGAGGAGAGCGCGTTCACGCAGGACACGCCCACCCCGTGGAGGCCGCCCGAGACCTTGTAGGCGTTCTTCCCCTCGGTGCTGGTGTTGTCGAACTTCCCGCCCGCATGGAGCACGGTCATGATCACTTCGGCGGCGCTGCGACCCTCTTCCTTGTGAATGTCCACAGGGATGCCGCGGCCGTTGTCGTCCACACTGCAGCTGCCGTTGCTGTGGAGGATCACGTCCACGCGGCTGCAGAACCCCGCCAGGGCCTCGTCGATAGCGTTGTCCACCACCTCGTAGACCATCTGGTGCAGGCCGCTGCCATCATCCGTATCGCCGATGTACATGCCCGGCCGCTTGCGGACCGCCTCGAGGTCTCTCAGAACCGTGATGTTGTCGGCAGTGTAGCTATCGGTTTCCAGGGGGGTATGTACTCGGGCGCTGTGGACTTCTTGAGACATCAAGACTCGCTTTATCGTGGTTTGGTGGACTGCAGGTTTTCGGTGTGGTTGGCGCCGATCAGGCGGACGCGCTGTTGGCGAAGCGGACGGGCATGAGGACGTAGCGGAAGCTGAAGTCCTCGAGGCTGGGGGACATGAAGACCCCCTGTCCGACCTCGTCCTTGAACTGGTAGACCACTTCCTCGCCAGGGAGCCGCTCCAGCAACTCAGTGAGGTAGTCGATGTTGAAGGCCAGCTCGAAGGGATTTTCCTCCCCCGTGAAGGGCAGGGTCGCCTGGTTCACTCCCTCATCCGGGTGCTGGAAGACCGTGCGCAGGCTGGGGAATTCGTAGAACAGGCGGACATTCTTGTTGTAGTCGTCCTTCTTCAGACCCACGAAACGGAGGGTGCGCAGGAAGACCTCGCGGTCCATGATCACGCGCTTGGGCAGCTCGGCCGGGAGGACCTTCTCGTAGGCGGGATAATTGCCGGTCACCAGGCGGGTGCTGAACTTGAGGCCGGGCTGATCGAGGAATAGCGTCGTGCCATCCCAGCAGAGTTCCACTTCGCCTTCGTCGCCCAGGAGGGTGGGGATCAGGTCCAGGGCGCGCTTGGGTACGATGAGACGGACGTCGTCCTTCAGGCGGGTGTCACAGGGCACTTCCGCCACCGCAAGGCGGAAGCCGTCTGTGGAGACGACACGCACATGGTTTTTGGAGAGGTGCACAAGGACTGCCGAAAGGGTGGGCTTGGTTGCATCCCGGCTCACGGCGATGGAGCCGAGCTGGATGGCCCGCTTGAAGCGCAGCACGGGGATCTTCACGACGGGAAGGTCCTTGCCGGGGGTGGGAAGCTCGGGAAAACCCTCCCCCGGCTGGATGTTGTGCTCGGAGTTCATGCCCTTTGCGCGCAGCCAGAGGCGGCCCCCGGCTTCAGGGCACTCGAGACTGAGAATGCCCTCGGGGAAGACCCGCACGGTTTCAATGAACTTCTTGCCTGGGACGGCCATGGTCCACTGCCCCTGACCTTCGCCAGGAACGGTGGCCTCGAAGGCTAGCTCCATGTCCGTGGCCTTGAGGACCACTTCCTTAGGACGGACGTCCACGAGGATGTGCTGGAGGATCGGAAGGGTGACCCGGCGATCCAGGGCATGCTTCAGCAGACCGAGGGTTCGATCCAGACGATCTTTAGAAACCTGTAAATTAAGATTCATATATCACCCTTGATGATGCTGAAGACCGGGGCAGCCTGTGGAAAGTCGCGTCAAAGCCCTATCCTACCGGAGTTTCCTTGCATGGGACAGGCTGTGGAAACCCCCCGGTACGTGGTGCAAGCCGGCATTTCGGGATCCCAGAGGTCGTCCTTCGGGGGCGAGTGTGGAGTCTGAGGGGCCCGGCTCTGTGGAAAAGTAAGGAAGTCTTTTGAAATCAATGAATGCTGTTCAGGAGGGCTTGGACCATCCTGTGGAATTCGGGATCCCGCTTCATGCGCTCCCGCACCGAATCGATGGCATTCATCACGGTCGAGTGGTGCATGTTGAAGGATCGGCCGATGTCCGCGAAGGGCAGTGAGGCGATTTCCCGGGCTAGATACATGGCGACCTGGCGGGGGAGAAGGATGGCCTGCTGCCGGGAGCGCTTCTTCATCAGGTCCGCGAAGGAGACGTTGAAGGTCTCGGCAGTCATGCGGAAGATGCGCTCGGGCGGGATTGGCGCAGAGGCCTCCTCGCCGCTCTGGCCCAGGAACGCCGCGTGGGCGACCTCGAGGCTGGGAGGCACACCAATGAGGCTGGCCTGGAAGATCACCCGGGTGAGGAAGCCCTCCAGGTCGCGAACACTGCCCTTTGCTTTGTGGGCAATGAAGGTCAGGACGTCCTCGGGGATGGGAGGAACATTCGAGAAGTCGGCATCTTCCAGCTTCTTGCGCAGAATGGCGATGCGGGTCTCGAAGTCGGGCGGCTGGATGTCGGCGGTCAGTCCCCACTTGAAGCGGGTGATGAGCCGCTCATGACAGCCTTCCAGACGCTGGGGCGGCTTGTCTGAGGTGATGACGATCTGCTTCCCATGCTGGAGCAGGTGCTCCAATACGTGGAAGATCTCTTCCTGGGTCCGCTCCATCTTGCCGAGGGTCTGCACGTCATCCAGCAGGAGCACGTCGTTCTGCTGATACTTCTTGCGCATGGGCTCGGTATTTTTGGCCCGGATCGCGACGGTGAGCTCGTTGAAGAAGTTGTCCACCTTGACGTAGACGACGCGGAGCTTGGGATCCCGGTCCAGCAGGCCCTTCCCGATGCCCACCATGAGGTGCGTCTTGCCCAGGCCCGCGCCGCCATAGATGAACAGAGGGTTCATGCTGAGGGGCGTGGCGGCCTTGCCGTAGCTGTCCACCACCGCCTTGGCTGCCGCGAAGGCGAGCTGGCTCCCAGGGCCCACGACAAAGCGGTCGAGGGTGTAGCGATTGAACAGATAGGGGAAGGATGCGGGGGGCTCCACAGGACCCGCCGCGGTGGACTGGGCGCGCCGCACCGCCTTGGGTTCGGCCACCGGGGTGCCGTTCACCCGAAACTCCAGGCGCAGGTCGCCCAGGCCACCGACCGCGAGCGCATCGCTGAACTCTTCGGGGAGCTGCTGCTCGATCCAGAGCTTCGCCGCGGCGCTGGGAACCTGGATCCACAGCGTGCCGCCCTTCATCTCCAGCGGTGCGCAAGGCGCGATCCACTCCTTGAAGCTGGCCTCCGGCAGCTGCTTGGACAGGCCTTGCCGGATGGTGTCCCAAAGGGCGGTGGGGTCGGTGGATCGCATGGTTAGCACCGGAGAAAAGCGAGCACTGGCGCGCCCCTGTCGACGAAGGGCGCATCGCGCGCTCCGGCCTCACAGGGCTCGCAGAGGGGAAAGATCAATCTAGCATCCCGGGCGGGGATGCGCCGGTGGAAATGCCCTTGAGTTGTACGGACCTCACTGGTATCGTTGAAGGTTCGTCCTCCTCCCCGGGAGGGGACCCCCGAGGTGGAACCATGAAGCGCACCTTTCAGCCCAACAACCGCCGCCGCGCCAAGACCCACGGGTTCCTGAGCCGGATGAAGACCAAGAACGGCCGCCTGGTGCTTAAGCGCCGCCGCGCCAAGGGCCGTCACGTCCTGGCGCTCTAGTCTCCGCCCAGGCCCTGGCCCGTGATCTTCAAGGACCGATTCCGCACGGTCCGCCACAAGGACCACGCGGTTCCCACACCCCCGCCCCGGCCCCTGCTGGGGCAATCCTCGTTCCTGGACATCCGGGCCTGGCAGCACACCGAAGCGGACCAGCCGCTGCTGCTGGTGACCTCGCCACGGAAGACCGGGGGCGCGGTCCAGCGGAATCGCTTCCGGCGGCAGGTGCGCATGGCCTTCCTGGCCAGCGCCGGATCCCTCCCGGGCGGCCCCTGGGTGATATGGGTGCGGCCCAGCCGCTCGGCGCCAGCCCTCGGCGCCATCAGCTTCCAAGACATTGAAAGCCAGCTTCGGCAGGCCCTGCGTCGTCTTTCCCCCCGGGAAACCCCATGAAAAATCGCAACGTCATCCTCTTCGTCATCGGCAGCATGATTCTGCTGGGCGGCCAGCTCTGGCTGTCCTCGCGCTATGCCAAGCCTGTTCCCGGGGCGGAAGCCCCCCGAACCGAACCGGTTCCCACCAAGCCTGAGCCAACCGCTCCAGCGGTAGTTCCGACGGCCACCAAGCCCGCCGAAGGCGTGAAGACCGCGGACGCGGCCGCCACCCACACCCTGTCCAACAACGAGCTGACCCTGACCTGGCAGGTCTCCACCGGCGCCCTCAAGCAGGTCGTCTGGCGGCAGGACGGCACGAAGTTCTTCCCGGCGGGTTTTCCGGGCCTGGGTGCCACCCGCGGCGCTGGCTTCGAGGCCGTTCGCCAGGAGGAGAGAGGCGCCAAGGGGACGGCTGTGATCTTCGAGAACGCTGCCGGCGAGCGCCTGGGCTACCTGGTTCCCCCCCTCGGCCACGTGCTTCGGGTGGAGGGCACCTCCCCCACCGGTGCTGCGGCTCTGTTGATCCCAAACCCCACCACCGAGGAACCCGTCAAGCACCTGGGCCGCGTGTTCACGCTTACCGACAAGGGCATCGAGGCCGTTGCCTGGACCGATATGCTGAGCGACCCCTTCTTCAGCTTCCTGGGCTCCAAGCGCAAGGTGCTGCCGCCCGCCGCAGAGCGGCTGGGCCTGGATGCAGGGCTTGAAAAGGACGAAAAGAACCAGCGCAACCACTACTTCGCCGCCCTCTGGAAGCTGCCGCGCCCGGCGGCCCGGGACAACGCCGGCTATACCCTGCTGCCCGAACAGGGTCGCCTGGAGGCCACACTTTACCTCGGGCCCAAGCAGGATGAGCCCCTCCTGGCCTTCGAGAAGCCCTTCACCCAGGTCATCGACTACGGCTTCTTCGGCGCCGTGGCCCACCTGCTGTTCTGGATCCTCAAGAAGATCCACGCCCTGGTCGGCAACTGGGGTTGGTCCATCGTGCTCTTCACCGTGGTCATCCGCCTTGCCACCTGGCACCTGAACACCAAGCAGACCATCTCCATGCTGCGCATGAAGGACTTCGAGCCCCACCAGAAGGCCATCCAGGCCAAGTACGAGAAGTTCGGCAGCGACATGACCAAGAAGGCCGAGATGCAGAAGGAGCTCATGGAGCTCTACAAGAAGAACGGCCACAACCCCATGGGTGGCTGCCTGCCCATGCTGCTGCAGATGCCCATCTTCCTGGCCCTCTGGTCCATGCTCAATGCCGTCTTCGAGCTCCGCAACGCCCCCTTCTTTGGTTGGATCATCGACCTCTCTTCCCGGGATCCCTACTTCATCTACCCTGTGCTCATGGGCGGCTCCATGTTCGCCCAGCAGTACATGACCCCAGCCGTGGGGGACCCCGCCCAGCGCAAGATGATGCTCGTGCTCATGCCCGCGATGATGACCTTCATGTTTGCCCAGAGCCCCGCAGGCCTCACGATCTACTACTTCATCTTCAACATGATCGGCCTGACCCAGACCTGGTGGATCATGCGGTCCTACCAGCCCCAGTCCATCACGCTGTAGGAGTTCGCCATGCGCAAGAGCGGCGCCAGCCTGGAGTCCGTGCCTGAACTCATCGCCCGCTGGGCGGGCCACCTCGGCTTCACGGTCGAGGCCAAGTTCGCCCCCTCCGGGGACGAGGAGGCCTTCCCCAACCGCGTAGCGATCTCGGGACCCGACGCCTCCTCTCTGGCCGCCAACCGGGGTGTGGCCCTGGATGCGCTTCAGTTCCTGGTCCACGAGGCCCAGGGCGAGCGCGAGGACTCGAAGCTGGCCTACCTGGACGTGAAGGGCGCTCGCCTCTTCCGCATGCAGGAGGTCATGGCCATGGGCCTCTATGCCGCCGAGAAGGCCCGGGAGCTGGGCAGCCACACCTTGGGCGCCCTGAGCGCCCGGGAGCGCCGCTGGGTGCACCTGGTGGTCAGCCGCGAAGCGGGTCTGGGCACCGAGAGCGAGGGGATCGGCACCTTCAAGCCCGTGAAGGTCTTCCGGAAGTAGACTGGGCACGTGCCCGCCGCTCTGGATCCCATTTGCGCCCCCGCCACCCCGCTGTTTCCCGCGGCCGTGGCCGTGGTGCGGGTCTCTGGGGCCAGCCTCCAGCGCGTCCTCGCGCCCCTGTTGGAGCTGCCGCGGCCCCGCCGGGCCGAGCTTCGCACGCTCACTTGGGGCGGGTTTCAGGAGAAGGCCCTGGTGCTGTTCTTCCCGGGCCCGGCCAGTTACACCGGAGAGGATGTGGTGGAGCTCCAGGTCCACGGCAATCCCCTGCTAGTGCGCCGGCTGCTGGGGCACCTCGGCAGCTTGGGGGTGCGGCTGGCGGAACCCGGTGAGTTCACCCGGCGGGCCCTGCTGAACGGCAAGCAGGGATTGCTGGAGGCCGAGGCCCTGCGGGACCTGGTGGCCGCGGAGACCGACACCCAGGTGCGGCTCGCTCAGGCCCGGGCGGGGGCCCAGCCGGACTGGCTCCTGGAGGCCCGGCGTCGATTGGCGCCCTGGATGGCCCGGGCCGAGGCGGTCGTGGACTATGGCGAGGAAGAGGGCATCGCGCTAAATCTAAAAGACTTGGGTGTAGACCTGGAGCCGCTTCAGGCAAGGTTCCACGTGGAACAGACCCGCTGCGGGGCTGCCCGGAACCTGCGGGAGGGCCTCCGCCTGGCCCTGGTGGGACGGCCGAACGCCGGGAAGAGCACCCTGTTCAACGCCCTGGCCGGGGAGGATCGGGCCATCGTCACCGACATCCCGGGTACTACCCGGGATGTGCTGGAAGTCCGCTGCGAGTGGCGGGGCCTGCCGCTGCGCCTGTTCGACACAGCGGGTGTGCGGGAGACCGAGGATCCCCTGGAGCGTCTGGGGGTCGCCCGGGTGCGCCCCGTGCTGGAGACTGCGGACCTGATTCTCCACCTGATCCCCGCCCAGGATCAAGCTCCTGATGAGGCCCTGAGGCTGGCCCTCGGCCCCTTCCTGGGCAAGGTGGCCGAGGTCCGGACCTTCGGGGACCAGGTGGCGACGGCCGGACCCGCCATCTCGGCCCTGCTGGGGGACCTGGACGCCCTGGAGGCGATCCTGAAGGCGCGCCTGCTGGGGGGCCTGGCTCCGGAGGCCTGCTTCGGGGCCCTGGCCACGGACCGGCAGGGCGCGCTGCTGGATGACCTGGTCCGGCAGCTGGACCTGCTGCTGGCGCTGACCCCCGGAGACCCCCCCGAGCTGGCGGCCTCGCTCCTCCAGGGCGCCTGGGGATTGCTTGCGCGCCTCACCGGCGAGGACCGGGCCGAGACGGCCCTCGACGCCTTGTTCAGCGGTTTTTGTCTGGGCAAGTAGCCCCCTCTGGGAACCCCCGTCCCGCTTCGGCGCACCTGCCTTCGACCCTCGATGCCATTCGTTCTGGAGCCACCCATGCAGCGATCTCTCATCCTTCTGTTGCTCTCGGCCCTCGGGCTGCGGGCTGATGGCGTGGCGGACCTGCGGGCAGCCCTAAGCCGGCTGCAGGGCACCACGACCCTCAAGGGGACCCTGGAGGTGAAGCGCTGGAACCGGAACGGCGAGGGCAAGGAGGCCATCGAGCGATCCGGCCACGCCTCGGCCTGGGTCGAGGATGGGCCCCAGGGGTTGCGGATGTTCTGGGACCGGAACCTGCTGGGTCAGGTGGGCCAGGAGGTGCGGGCGATCCGGAAGGATCCGAACGCGAAAAACCCCGCCACCACGGGTCTGGGGGCTCTCTCTCCCAAGCTGGTGACGGAACAGATCAATGCCGCGGAAGTCGTGGCCGGACAGCTTGAGCATGCCAACTTCCAGACCGAATCCCGTGAGATCTGGCAGGGTCGGCCCGCCCGGGTATTGACATTTGGATTGACAGTAAAGGGGCTTAGCGATCGAGATCGAAAATACGTGAAGGATTTCACCGGTACAGCCCAGATCTGGATCGATGAGGACGGCACACCCCTCGCCTCCACCACCAAGGTGAGCCTGAAGGGGCGGGCCTTCCTGGTGGTCTCCTTCAACCAGGAGCAGGAGGAGTCCTCGGCCTACCAGAAGGTGGGGGACCGGCTGGTCTGCGTGCGCACAGAGCTGACCTCCGCCGGCAGTGGGGCTGGCGAGAAGGGGAAGACCCACAACGTGACCACCTTCGCCATCCAGTAGGAGGGTTGGCCCCGGCTACACTGGCCCTGCGGGGGAGGCATGTTCGAGGCAGTGATCGGGTTGGAGGTCCACGTCCAGTTGAGCACGCGGACCAAGATGTTCTGCGGTTGTGCCAACCACTATGGCGCCCCGCCGAACACCCAGACCTGCCCGGTGTGCCTAGGCCTGCCCGGGGCCCTGCCCGCGCTGAACCGGGAGGCGGTCCGCATGGCCCTGGCCCTGGGCCTGTCGGTGGACGCCCGGATCCAGCCCCGCAGCACCTTCTACCGGAAGCAGTATTTCTATCCGGACCTGCCCAAGGGCTACCAGATCACCCAGGGCCCCGTGGCGATCGTCGAGGAAGGCTGCCTGGAAATTCCTGGCGACGCCGCCGTCCGCGGGGGCGAGGGCCTCGTGCCGATCCGCCTGGAGCGGGCCCACCTGGAGGAGGATGCGGGAAAGAGCCACCACGACCTCGATGGGCAGAATAGCCACGTGGACCTGAACCGCGCCGGCGTGCCACTGCTGGAGATCGTCGGCGCCCCGGACCTGCGCAGCGCCCAGGAGGCTTCGGACTACCTCAAGGCTCTGCACCGTCTGGTGGTGGCTCTGGGGATCTGTGACGGCAACATGGAGGAGGGCAGCTTCCGTTGTGACGCCAACGTCAGCCTCCGACGGGTGGGGGAGCCCTTCGGCACCCGGGTCGAGGTCAAGAACCTGAACTCCTTCCGCTTCGTCCGCCAGGCCCTGGAGCACGAGTCCGACCGCCAGGCGGCCCTGCTGGCGCGGGGCGAGTCGGTGGCGATGGAGACCCGGGGCTGGGATGCCGCTGCGGGCGAAACCCGGGGCCAGCGCACCAAGGAAGCCGCCATGGACTACCGCTACTTCCCGGAGCCGGACCTGCCGGTCCTGACCGTGGATCCCGCCGAGATCGAGGCGGTACGGGCCACCCTGCCCGAGCGGCCCGACCGGCAGGTCCGCCGCTGGCAGGAGGACTACGGGCTGGGCGCCGGGGAGACCCAGACCCTGGCCCAGAGCCCTGCCTTCGCGGCCTACTTCGAAGCCCTGGCTCAGGCGAGCGGCAGCGGCAAGGGCGCCGCCGCCTGGCTGCTGGGCGAGGTCAGCCGAATCCTGAACGAGCGCGGAATCGGCATCGAGGCCTTCCCGGTGACCCCCGAAGCTCTGGCCGGCCTCGTTCGGCTGGTGGAGAGCCGCGCGGTGTCCTTTGGCGCGGCCAAGGAGCAGGTCTTCCCGGCCCTGCTGGCCGGCGAGGGCAGCGCCGAGGCCATCGTGGCCCGGAAGGGCTTGGCCCAGGTCAGCGACCGCGGGGCCATCGAGCTCCTGGTGGCCCAGGTGCTGGCGGAAAACCCCGGCCCCGTGGCCCAGATCAAGGCCGGCAAGGCCAGTCTGAAGGGGTTCCTGGTGGGTCAGGTCCTCAAGGCGGGTCGGGGTCAGCTCGACGCCAAGGCTGTGAACGAGATCCTGACGGAAGCCCTGGCCAAGGACTAGCCGCCGCCCCATGCTGGCTCCATGAGCAACGAGATCCCCTCCGCCCTGCAGGCCTATCATCCCGGCGTGGTCCACATCTGCCAGAAGTGTGGCTGCTCGGTTGTGGACGCCGTGGAGACCCCGGGCGAGCCCTTCCACTGCCTGGACTGCCGACATCTGGTCCCGCCCCCGGAGGACGAGCTGACCCGGGCGGCCCTGGAAGACCGCGGCCCCTATGACATGCCCGATGACAAGCCCACCTTCTGGCGCGTCATTGCCATCATCGTCTTCGCTGTGGTGGCCCTGGGCATCGTGTTCTGGAAGCGGTAGCGGGCGTCCTGGCCCATGACCAGAAGCCGCACCGGCCCTATGCTGGAGGATCGGAGCCGAGCATGTCCAAATCCTGGGGACCCACCACCACCGCCATCCATGCCGGGAAGCACTTCAACACCACCCGGGCCGTGACCACGCCGATCTTCCAGACCTCGGTCTTCCAGCTCATGGAGAACCAGGAGGGGGCCACCTTCTCGGCCAGCATCGAGCCCCCGGCCTTCTACACCCGCTGGGGCAACCCCAATAGCAGTGAGGTGGAGGCGGTGCTGGCCCAGCTCGAGGGGGCCGAGCGGGCCCTGGTGACGGCGTCGGGCATGGCCGCCTTCGCCCTGGTCTTCGAGGCCTTCCTGAAGCACGGGGACCACCTGGTGGCTCCCTGTGCCATCTACCTGGGCACCGAGCAGCTCATCCGCCGCTGGGAGGCCGAGCGCGGGCTGCAGGTGACCTGGGTGCAGGACACCCTGGACCTCGGGGAGTGGGAGGCGGCCCTTCGCCCCGAGACCCGGATGCTCTGGGTGGAGACCCCCTCCAACCCCACCCTGGCCCTGACGGACCTGGCGGGGGTGGCGGCCCTGGGCCAGCA
>CAIMQW010000094.1 GCA_903843705.1 uncultured Holophagaceae bacterium
CTCCAGGCCACACGGGACCACGCCTCGGCCCTCGTCATGTTGAATGTCGCCCTTACGGGCAAACCCTGGGAATCAGGGTTGCGTGGAGCCAATCTCCTGCCTCCGGGCCGGAGTGCGGCGTAGAAACGCGAAACCCCTTCCGAGCCGCTAGGTTTGGTGGGGGTAGTTCATCTCTCGGCAGCTTTGGGTCCCGGCCCAGCCCTGACCAGCGATAATCACCCCATGCCCCACTCAGCCAAGCCCGGAACGGAAATCACGTTCGAACCCGAGTTCATCGCCGGACTCAGGGACATCTTCGAGGAAAAGATCGTCTTCAATAAGCTCCTGGGACTGAAGATCGTGGAGCTGACCCCCGAGCGCGCAGTGGGCCGAATCGTCATGCGCAATGATCTGGTGGGGCACTACGCCTACAACCGGGTCCACGGTGGCGTCATCAGCGCAGGCCTGGACGCCATGGGCGGACTGGCCGTGATGGCCGCCATCGGGGCACGCCACATGGACGAGTCGCCGCTGCAGCGGCTGCACCGCTTCGCCAAGCTGGGCACCATCGACCTGCGCATCGACTACCTGCGTCCCGGCGTTGGCGAGCACTTCGAGCTGCGCGCTGAAGTCATGCGGCTGGGCTCGCGTGTGGCCTCTACCCGCATGGAATTCCTGGACGCCGAAGGCAAGCTGCTGTCGACAGGATCAGGCGCCTACATCGTCTCCTGATCCGGCTTCGGTCCGTTCACCGCTCATGGCCCCGCTAGACTGATCCCATGCTCTCCTCGCTCCGCATCCAGAACCTGGCCCTGGTGGAAGATCTGTCCCTCGCCTGGGGGCCGGGCTTCACGGTGCTGACGGGCGAGACCGGTGCGGGCAAGTCCCTGCTGGTGGACGCCCTCTCGCTGCTGGTGGGTGCCCGGGGGGATGCAGAGCTGGTGCGCCACGGGGCCGAGCGGGCCACGGTGGAGGCCGTGGTGGAGGGCCGGTTCGAGGTCTGGCAGGCCTTCCTGCAGGAGCGAGGCCTGCCCGAAGAACAGCCCGTGGTGCTGCGCCGGGAAGTGGGGCCGGGCCGCAGCCGGGCCTGGATCAACGGCGCCAGCTGCGCCCTGGCGGACCTTCGGGAGGCGGGTCGCTTCTGGATGCGTCTCACGAGCCAGCACGACCACCAGTCACTTCTGGGTGAAGACCGGCACCTGGCCCTCATCGACGAGGTGCTGGGCCTGGAGCCCCGTCTGGACAGCCAGGCTGTGGCGGTGAGGGCGGCCGAAGCCGCCCTCAAGGCCCGGCGACGCAGCGAGGCCGAGCGCGGCCGGCGCCTGGAAGAACTGGCCGAGGCCCTGGCGGACCTGGAGAAGCTCAACCCCCGCCCCGGCGAGTGGGCCCAGCTTAAGGCCGACCGGGAGCCCCTGCGCCACGCGGTCCATCTGGAGCAGGCCTTCCGTGAGGCGGCGGAGGCGCTGGCCGAGGGTCTGCCCAAGGTCGAGCTGGCCCATAAGGCCCTGGCCCGCGCCGTGGGCCACTGGCCCGATGCCGCTCCTGACCAGGACCGCCTGCGTTCCGCGGCCCTGGAACTGGAGGACCTGCTTGCCCTGGCCCAGGATCAGGCCCTCCGCTGGGCTGGAGCCGGGGCGGATCGCATTGAGGTCATGGAGGCTCGTCTGGCCCTCTACGAGCGGCTGGCCCGGCGGCACCGCTGCGAGCCAGAAGAGCTGCCAGCGCGGGCACAGGCCCTCCGGGAGGAGCAACGCTGCCTGCTGGCCGGGGACGCCTCCGTCAAGGAGCTGGAAGCAGTGCTGGCCAAGGTGGCCGAGACCTACCGCGCCGCCGCGGAGGCCCTGCACGGGCAGCGTGGCGAAGCCATTCCCCGGCTCGAAGCCGAGGTACAGAAGCGGCTGGCCCGGCTTGGCATGAAGGGGGCCCGTCTGCAGCTCCGCCTTGCGCTGGCCGAGGAGGCGGGGAGCCCCGTCGAGCAGGGAGGCCGGCCCGTGCGGGTGGCCGCCCAGGGCTTCTCCGCCCTGGCCATCTGGATAGAGCCGAATCCGGGCGAAGGCTTTCGCCCCCTGGCCCGCATCGCCTCCGGCGGCGAGCTGAGCCGCCTCATGCTGGCCCTGGTGGGCGCGGGTCTGGCCCTGGGCGCGGGTGTGCGGGACGGCCTCACCCTGGTGCTGGATGAAGTGGACGCGGGCCTGGGTGGTGAGACGGCCCTGGCCGTGGGCAAGGCCGTGGCCGAGCTGGGCCGGGCCCACCAGGTGCTGGCGGTGACCCACCTGGCCCAGGTGGCCGCCCGGGCCGATCGCCATGGCTGCCTCCACAAAGAGACCGAGGGTGGCCGCACCCGCAGTGCCCTGGGCTGGGTGGAGGGTGAGGCTCGTACCCGGGAACTGGCACGCCTGCTGTCCGGCCATCCGGATCGCATCGAGGCCCTGGACCACGCCCGGGTGCTCTTAGAGGGCTAAGAAGCTGAAGCCTCAGGGCCGCTTGGTGGACTTCTGCCGGACCCGCTTGGGTGGCGCGGACTTGCTCTTGCGGGGGATCTGCTTGGCGGCGGGCTTGGGCAGTTCCTTCTTCTTGGGCCGGGGGCGGGCCTTGACCTTGTCCTCGCGCTGGGCCTGGAGGGACTCGTTGCTTCGGGAAGGCTTCAGACCCTCGCCGGGATCCAGGATGCGGCGCACCACGGCGGTCTCGACGGGCTCGCCTTCGTCCTTCTGCTTCTTCTGAATACTGATGCGGAGGGGCACACCGGCTAGGCCGAACTGCTCGCGGAGGCGGTTCTCCATGTAGCGCACGTAGCTGAAGTGCAGGCCGCGGTCAGTGTTGGCCTTCACCACGAAGCTCGGCGGCCGGACCCCTACCTGGGTCATGAAGTAGAGCTTGGGCAGCTTGCCGTCCACTGCATGGGGACTCATGGCCCCGACCGTCTCGCGCAGGAAGCGGTTGAGCTCGCCGGTGGAGATGCGCCGCGCGTGGGCTTCTGCCAGCTCGTCGATCATGGCGAACAGCTTGGATACCCGCTGCCCCGTGAGGGCCGAGAGGAAGATCATGGGCGCGTGGTGCAGGAAGCCCAGGCTGCGACGGAGGTCCTCCTCGGCGCCATAGATGGTGTGAGTGTCCTTCTCGACCAGATCCCACTTGTTCACCACGAGGATCACGGCTGCGCCGGCCTCCTGGGCGTAGCCCGCGATGACGGCGTCTTGGTGGGTGGCGCCTTCGACGGCATCCAGCAGCAGGAGGCTCACGTCTGCCCGGGCCATGGCCTGCTTGGCCTTCAGGATGCTGAGCTTCTCGGCGCCCTCGAAGGTCTTACCCTTGCGGCGGATACCTGCGGTGTCGATGAGGCGGTAGACCCGCTCGTTCACATGGATGATGGTGTCCACGGTGTCACGCGTGGTGCCGGCCACCTCGCTGACGAGGCTGCGCTCGTAGCCCAGGAGCCGGTTGGCCAGGGAGGACTTGCCGACGTTGGGCCGGCCGATGAGGGCGAATCGCCGCTCGTCGCCGAGGGAGTGGGTCTCGGCCTCTTCGGGCGTGCGGTGGAAGGGCAGCCGACTGCGGATGGCTGCGATGAGCTCAGGCACGCCGGCGCCGTGGGCGGCGGAAATGGCGAAGACCTCGTCGAAGCCCAGGCTGTAGAAGCCCCCGTCCGGGGCGCCGCCCTTCATCCCGTCCAGCTTGTTGATGACGAGCAGGATCGGCTTGCCCATCCGACGCAGCCGGGCGGCGATCTCCTGGTCTCCGGTGGTGAGGCCGTCGTGGCCGTCCACCAGCAGGATGGCCATGTGGGCCTCGGTCAGGGCGGCCTCGGCCATGCGCGTGATGCCCTGGGTAATGACATCGTCGCCTTCGAAGTCGAGGCCTCCGGTGTCCACTAAGTCGAAGACCTCCTCAGCCTCGCCTTCCTCGCCCAGGCAGGTGACCCGGCCATAGGAACGGTCCCGGGTCATGCCCGGCAGGTCATGGACCAGGGCCGCCCGGCTGCGTGTGAGCCGGTTGAAGAGGGTGGACTTGCCCACATTGGGGCGTCCGCAGAGGGCGACGAGTGGCAGTTTCATGGTTGTTCCAAGCCTTCCAGTGTATCGAGGATGGCACCAAAGGACACGGGCGGATTTCCCCGGGGGCAGATACAGTGGGGCTTTCTCATGCTGGGAGCCCCCATGAACCGTCCCTCGATGCTGCTGCTGGTGCCCGCCCTGCTGATGGCGGCGCCCACCCCGAAGGTGCTCAGCCCCACGATGGTGGTCGAGCGGCAGCTGGAGGCCATCAATGCCCATGACTTGGAAGGGGTCATGGCCCTTTTTTCGGAGGACACCGAGGCCTCTGATCTCCCGGTCGGAGCCCCTGCGCTGAGCGGGAAGGCTGGGCTCCGCGAGCGTTACGCCGGGCTGTTCAAGGGCAACCCTGACCTGCACGTCTCGGCCGAGTCCCAGCTCACCTCGGGGGCCTTCGTGGTCCAGCGGGAGCGCCTAAAGGGCCTCTCGAACTCAAAGGCGTCCGTCGAGGTCGTGATGATCTATCAAGTGAAATCGAGCAAGATCATCCGGATGTGGGCGCTGAGGGAGTAGGGGGCGAGCCGCACCCGTCAGCCCATCGCCACAGAATGAAAAAGGGTCCCGATTGGGACCCATTTTCATTCTGGCGGGGCTGACGGGGCTCGAACCCGCGACTTCCAGCGTGACAGGCTGGCACTCTAACCGACTGAGCTACAACCCCTTGTGTTCACCAGCGAACTGGTGGGCGATGACGGGCTCGAACCGCCGACATGCTGCGTGTAAGGCAGCTGCTCTACCGACTGAGCTAATCGCCCGAATCGCCGAACCACGATCCTCCCACAGGGGGCCGGGAGGGTCAAGACCGAACCTCGCCGTTGAGGGAATCGGACTGTTCTGGTAAGGTTATCTGACTTCCGATGCCAGAGGTTCCCGCGGACCAACGCTGGCGTCGGTGTGACCCTGGTCGATCCAACGGCCGAGGCCTTGGGATGTTTCTGGAGGGTGGCCTGTGGCGCTGCTGGAAATGGTAAATCTGACACTCGGAACGCCTGAAAAGGGCGGGCCTGTCGCGCAGATTCTGGCCCAGATGCCGGATCCCATGCGCCCCGACCTGCCGGCTCTGATCTTCGTGATCGTCCTGCTGGTGGTCCTCTACGTCTATCTCCGGGTGGTCTTCTTCAAGCCTCTCGACAAGGTGATGGCGGACCGCGACCGTGACCTGAATGCCGGCGGTGACGCGAAGGCGCAGGCCGCCGCCCTGCTTGATGCTCGACAGAAGGACTACCAGGACCGCCTGAAGGGTCTCCGCGCCCAGGCCTTCGATCGCCGCAAGGCGCTCTCGGATGCCGCTGGCCGCGAGAAGCAGGCCCTGCTGGACGAGGCCCGGGCCAAGGCTCTGGCGGAGCGCCAGGCCGCGGTGGAATCTCTCAAGACCCAGCAGCAGGCGGCCCGGCAGAACCTGCTGGCCCAGGTGGACGCCCTGGCTGAATCCATGGCCCAGACCCTTCTGAAGCAGGCCTGAGCATGACCAAGCTGACCCGGATCTCCCTCGCAGCTCTGCTGTCCCTGAGCCCGCTTGCGCTTGTGGCCCAGGCCCATGACGCCCATCCCGCGCCCGCCGCCGAAAAGCACGAGGCTCCTGCAACCCACCAGGCCCCCGCGGCCGGCCATGAGGCCGCCGCCACGGAGGCTCATGCCGCCCCGTCCGGTGCCCATGATGCTCCTGGCGCCGCCGCCCATGGCGAGGGTGCTGCCCACCACGCCCCGGCCATGAAGCTCTTCGGCAAGGAATACGGGAACTTAGGCGCGTTCATTGTCCAGCTCCTGAACTTCGCCATCTGGGGCGCCGGCCTCTACTTCATGCTCAAGGGTGGCCTGTCCGCCATGTTCAAGGCCCGCAAGGAAGAACTGGAGACCCTGCTCGCCCAGGCGGAGAAGGACAAGGCCGAGAGCGCGGCCCAGATGAAGGAACTGGAAGCGAAGATGGCCGGGCTCGAAGGCGAGCTGGCGGGCATCCTCTCCAAGGCTGACGCCGATTCGGAATCTGAGAAGCAGCGGGTGCTGGAAGCGGCCCGCGCCGAGGCGCTCCTGATCCTGGCTCAGGCCCAGGCGGAGATCGGCTTCCAAAAGCGGCAGGCTGAGCAGGACCTCCGTGCCCTAGTGGCCGAGCTCACCGTGGAGGGCGCCGCCAAGCGCCTCGAAGCCAAGCTTCAGGGACCTGAGGCCGGCAAGGCGCTTGACCGGGCCATCCAGCAGATCGGAGGTGTCCAGTGAGCAGCCGCCTGACCGCCCGGCGCTACGCCAAGGCCCTCCTTCAGATTGGCGACAAGCAGGGCAACGTGCCCCAACTCAAAGACGAGCTGGAGGCCGTGGCCGCCACCGTGGCCGGCAACGCCGACCTCTCCCGCCTGGTGGCCTCGCCCCTGGTGATGCCCAACAAGAAGGCCGAGGTCTTCGAAGCCATTCTTGCCAGCGCCAAGGTGAGTGTCACCCTGCGCCACTTCTTCAAGGTAGTGGCCGAGGCCGGCCGCCTGAACCTGCTGCCCGAACTCCGCCGCACGTTCGCGGACCTGGTGGATGAGCGGGACGGCATCGTCGAGGCCAAGGTGGCCAGTGCCCAGCCCCTCACCGAGGACCAGTCCAAGGCCCTCGTCGTCTCCCTCGCCGCCCGCACGGGCAAGACCATCCGCCTCACCTGGAGCCAGGACACCGCCCTTCTCGGGGGGATCAAGGTCCAGGTCGGCTCCACGGTCCTGGACGCCTCGCTCCAGGGTCAGCTCCGTCAGCTCAAAGC
>CAIMQW010000095.1 GCA_903843705.1 uncultured Holophagaceae bacterium
ACCCAGCTGAGGCTGCCCCCGGGGTGGCCGCTCTGGGCCTTGTAGACCTGCAGCAGGGCATCCCTGCGAATGGCCTTGGCCTTCGCTGCGAGCTCCACGACGGACTCCAGTTTCTGTTGCGGCATGACCCCACCCTTCTCGGGAGGCCATTCGCCTCCCATCAGGATGCCCCGGCGCGGCCCAATCGGGAAGGGGCGAATGGGGCCTGGAGCCGGTCTTTTCCGCTTGACCCGAGGGCTGCTTGCGATAGGATGGTTATTCGCGCTTCCCGAAGGACTGCCCCGGGAGCTGGAGACCCGAACCATGGCCAATCACAAGTCTGCCATCAAGAAAGCCCGCCGCGATGCTGAGGTCCGCCTCAACAACCGCAGCAACCGCTCGGAGCTGAAGACCGCCGTCAAGAAGTTCCTGACCGTGGTGGAAGCCGGCAACAAGGCCGAGGCTGCCACGCAGCTGCCCCTGACCCAGGGCCTGGTCGACAAGGCCTGCCGCAAGGGCGTCATGCACAAGAACGCCGCCGACCGCACCAAGTCCCGCCTGGCCCTGAAAGTGAACAAGCTGGCCTAACGGACCTACCCTTTTGCACAAAGGACCCGGAGAGCCGGGTCCTTTGTTTTGGTGTCTCGTGTATCCCCGCCAGGGGATACCGAGAAGGTCAACAAGCTGGCTTAAGCGATCCACCCATTTGCATCAAAAAGACCCGGCGAGCCGGGTCTTTTTCTGTAAAAGGATCTCAATAAGCGGAGGACTGCCGAGGGGCTGAGGAAAGCGGAGAAAAGCAAGGCAGTAAAAGGCTTTTTTCCGCTTTCCTCCGTTCTTCCGCCTCCCCCGCTTATCCAATTCCTTTTCTTTCTCGCCCGGCCTCAGCACCACGCGGCGGGTACGGGGAGGTCGCCCTGGGGGACGCGGTCCCAGTGGAAGGTCGGGACCAGGTCTTCGGCCCGGCAGGGATCGGGGGTGGGCTGGCAGCCCAGGCTCCAGCCGAGCCAGCCGAGGACCTGCGCCGTGTCGACGCCCCGGTCCACCAGGGTGGCCAGGCCCAGGGCGCCGGCGCGCTTGCCGAGTCGGCTGCCGTCCGGGGCGGTCACCATGCCCAGGTGGGCGTAGGCCGGGCGGGGCAGGCCCAGGGCCTCCTGGAGGCGGAGCTGGGTGGCGGTGACGGGACGCAGGTCGGCCCCGCGGACCACTTCGGTGACCCCCTGGGCACCATCGTCCACCACCACCGCCAGGTGGTAGGCGAAGCAGCCGTCCCGGCGGAAGAGCAGGGGGTCCCCCGTCAGCGCCGCGGGGTCGTCGGCCTGGGGCCCCAGGACGAGGTCTGCCCAGGCCACGGGTCCCTCGGGCAGCCGAAGCCTGAGGGCGCCAATGTCCTCCGGGGGGACCGCCTGGCCGCCTTGCGGCCGAAGTCCCCCCGGACCCCCGCCATGGCTCTGGGGTGAATCCAGGGCCATGGCCTCAGCCCCCTCCCAGATGCGGTCCCGGCAGCGGCCGGGGTAGGGGCGCAGGCCATCCTCCGCATGGGGTGCGGAGGCCAGGGACTGCAGGTCCTTCCGGGTGCAGGCGCAGGGGTACAGGCGCCCCGCCGTGTGGAGCGCCGCCAGGGCCGCGCGGTAGGCCCCGCTGCGCTCGGACTGCCAGAGCACGGGGCCGTCGGAGTGGAGGCCCAGGGCCGCCAGGTCCCCCAGCTGCAGCTCGCCAAGTCTCGGGCTGCAGCGGGGCCCGTCCACGTCCTCCATGCGGATCAGCCAGCGCCCCCCGGCCGCCCGGGCGGACAGCCACGAGGCCAGCGCCGTGCGGAGGTTGCCCAGGTGGAGGACCCCCGTGGGCGAAGGGGCGAAGCGGCCGATGGTCATCCGATTAGCATAGGAGCATGTCGCTCCCCCTTCTGCACCGCCTGCCTCCGGTCCTCCGCGCCCTCCTGGCGCAGGGCCTGGCCTTTGCGGGGGTGCTGCTGCTGGCGCGGCTGGGGCTGCGGCTGCCGGGCTTCGTGTGGGTGCTCCTCCAGGCGGTGGGGGCGGTCTTCCTGTCCCGCGCTCTGGCCCTGGAGGTCCGCTGGATCTTCCTCCAGGCGCTCCTGCCCTTTCTGGTTCGGGCGCTCTGGGGGCTGGCAGTGCCGGGCTGGGTCTATCTGGTCCTGTTCCTGGCCCTGGCCCTGGTCTTCGG
Organism: uncultured Holophagaceae bacterium; assembly: GCA_903843705.1. GTDB lineage: Bacteria > Acidobacteriota > Holophagae > Holophagales > Holophagaceae > Geothrix. The sequence continues at coordinate 2,164 of CAIMQW010000095.1, forward strand.
CGGAGGCCTGCTGACCCGCGTCCCGCTCTACCACGCCAGCCGGGATGCCTGGGCCAAGCTGGAGGGCCTGCTGCCGGAGCGGCCAGGATTTGCCTTCGTGGACCTGGGCTGCGGCCTCGGCGGCCCCGTGGCCCACCTGGCCCGGGTGCGGCCCGATGGCCGCTTCACGGGCATCGAGGCCTCGCCCCTCACCTGGCTGGTGGCCTGGCTGCGCTGTCTGCCCCTGCCCAACGCCACCATCCGCCTGGGCAGCCTCTGGCGCACGGATCTCGCGGCCTTCGACGTGGCCTACGCCTTCCTCTCACCCGTGCCTATGGCCGCCCTCTGGGCCAAGGCCCGCCGAGAGCTGCAGCCCGGCAGCCGCTTCATCAGCCACAGCTTCGAAGTCCCGGGCGCAACGCCCCAACGCGTGATCCCCGTGGCCGGGCGAGATGGGGCGCGATTGCTGGTGTGGGACCTGTAGAGAACTGAAAAAACTCTCGCAGAGGGACGCGGAGATAGCGGAGGGGCGCAGAGAAGGGCTGAGAGGCAGAGGAGAGGAGCTTTCCTCCGCAGCCTCTGCCTTCTCCGCGCCCCTCTGCGAGAGTGGTTAGTCCCTACCAGTCGAGTGCCCCAACAGCGGGGCGCAGCTACTCGTTTGGGATCTATCGAGACCCGAAAAAACTCTCGCAGAGGGACGCGGAGAGAGCGGAGGGTCGCAGGGGTAGGCTGAGAAGGCAGAGGAGAGGAGCTTTCCTCCGCAACCTCTGCCTTCTCAGCGCCCCTCTGCGAGAGTTCTTATCTTTACCAGCCCAGGAGATACGCGAAGATCAGTGGCGCGACGATGGTGGCGTCGCTCTCGACGATGAACTTGGGGGTGTCGATGCCCAGCTTGCCCCAGGTGATCTTTTCGTTGGGCACGGCACCGGAGTAGGAGCCGTAGCTGGTGGTGCTGTCGCTGATCTGGCAGAAGTAGCCCCAGAGCGGCACATGGGTCAGCTCCAGGTCCTGGTGCAGCATGGGCACCACGCAGATGGGGAAGTCCCCGGCGATGCCACCGCCGATCTGGAACATGCCCAGGGTCGCGGTCTTGGTCACGTCCTGGTAGTGCTGGGCCAGCCAGGTCATGTACTCGATGCCGGTGCGCACGGTGTGGACGTTCTTCACCTCGCCGCGGATCACGGCGGCCGCATACATGTTGCCCAGGGTGCTGTCCTCCCAACCCGGGACCACGATGGGCACGTTCTTCTCGAGGGCCGCCAGCATCCAGGAGTGCTTGGGGTCGATCTGGAAGGAGGGCTCCAGCACGCGGGACTTCAGCACCTGCTGGAAGAACTCGTGGGGAAAGTAGCGCTCCCCGGCCTGGTCGGCCCGAGTCCACACGTCCAGCATGGCCTTCTCCATGCGGCGCATGGCCTCCATCTCGGGGATGCAGGTGTCGGTCACGCGGTTCATGTGCCGGGCCAGCAGGTCCGCCTCATCCTGGGGGGTGAGGTCGCGGTAGTGGGGCACCCGCTCGTAGAAGTCGTGGGCCACCAGGTTGAAGATGTCCTCCTCCAGGTTGGCGCCGGTGCAGACGATGAGGTGCACCTTGTCCTGGCGGATCATCTCGGCGAAGGAGAGACCCAGCTCGGCAGTGCTCATGGCCCCGGCCAGGGTGACCATCATCCGGCCGCCCTGCTCGAGGTAGACCCGGTAGCCCTCGGCGGCGTCCACCAGGGCTGCGGCGTTGAAGTGCCGGAAGTGGTGCTTCACATAGCTGCCGACGGGGCCGAGAGCGGGACTGGCTGGGGTCATAAATCCTCCGAATGCTTTCATTGTGGCAGGCGTGGCGCCGCATTTCGTGTCCAGAATTCAGCCCTGGCCCCGCCTGACCGATGAAATCGGCAGGAGCTGCAGCATGTTTTTTCTGATCGGGTTGGGGGTGGTATTCGTCGCAGTCATCGGGGGCTACCTGATGGAAGGCGGCAGCATCGCCACCCTGCTGCACCCCCTGCCCGCGGAAGGGCTGATCATCTTCGGCGCCGGCGCCGGCGCCTTCCTGGCCTCCAACCCCCTGAACCTCATCAAGCGGGTGGCCGGGGATATGGCCAAGCCCCTGAAGGGCAGCCCCTACACCAAGCCTGTTTACATGGAAGCCCTGATGATGCAGTACGAGATCTACGTGAACATCAAGAAGGGCGGCCTCCTGGCCCTGGAGCAGGACGTCAACGACCCGCACAACTCATCCATCTTCAAGAAGTACCCGACCTTCACCGGCAACCACCACGCCATGGACTTCTTCTGCGATTCCATGAAGCTGCTGATCAACGGCAGCGCCAAGATGGACGAGATCGACATGGTCATGGACGCAGACCTGGACGTCCACCACGCGGAGAACGCGGCTCCCGGCGCCGCCATGGGCGCCCTCGCCGACGCCTTTCCCGCCTTCGGCATCGTGGCCTGCGTCATGGGCGTGGTCATTACCATGGGCTTCCTGGACCAGCCGCCAAACATCATCGGCGCCAAGGTCGGCGCGGCCCTGGTGGGCACCTTCCTGGGCATCCTGCTGGCCTACGGCGTGTTCCAGCCCTGGGCCAAGAACATCGACGCCATCAACGGCCTCGAGGCCTACTACTTCAACTGCATCCGCGCTGGCCTCACGAGCTTCGGCAACGGCGCGGCGCCCATCACCGCCGTGGAGTTCGCCCGCCGCAACATCCCTTCCACCGAGCGACCCGGGTCGGGTGAGTTAGAGGAAGTGGTACGGCAGATTAAGCCGAGGTAGCGGCGATGTCTGAGCAGCAAGCTCCCACCGAAGTCAAAATCCGCTACGTCAAGAAGAAGGGGGGCCACGCCGCGGCCCACGGAGGCGCCTGGAAGGTGGCCTACGCGGATCTGGTGACGGCCATGATGGCCTTCTTCCTGCTGATGTGGCTGCTCAGCAGTGCGAATGCGAACACCAAGGCGGGCATCGCCGGGATGTTCCAGGACGCCAACTTCTTTAACACGGACCGGGGCAAGGAGATCCTGTCGGACCACGGCAAGGGCATCCTGCCCGGTGGCCGGGGCATGGCGCCCGGCCCTGATGGCGACGGGGGCACGGACGCCAATGCGGATACACCCGGGGCCGCCGCTGAGGAGCGGAAGACCATGGAGGCCACGGCGGAGTCCATCGAGAAGGCCTTCCAGCAGGACGAGCTGCTCCAGGCCTTCCAGGACCAGATCAGCATGGACTTCACGGACGAGGGCCTGCGGATCCAGATCCAGGACAAGGCGGCCCAGGTGCTCTTCGATTCCGGCAGCGCCACCCTCAAGAGCTATACCCTCTCGATCCTCAAGGAGATCGCCAAGGAGCTCGGCAAGTTGCCCAACCGGGTGGTCATCGGGGGGCACACGGACTCCAGCCAGTACGCCAACCGGGCCTACACCAACTGGGAGCTCAGCTCCGACCGGGCCAACGCGGCCCGCCGGGTCATGGAGAGCGCTGCCGGTGGCCTCCGCCCAGGCCAGGTGCGCCGGGTCACGGGCTACGGCGACACCATCCCCCTGGAGGGCAAGGACGCCAAGGATCCCCAGAACCGCCGCATCTCCATCGTGGTCGTCTCCGCCGCCACCGAAGCCGCCGAGACCAAGCACCAGAAGGCCCAGCCCCGGGGGAAAGACCCCGAGAAGCCCAAGGCCAAGGCGGCCGCAGGGCACTGAGGTGGTTCGTCAAAAAAAAGAAGCGCCCGGAGGTTCGGGCGCTTCGAGAGGGTAGGTTTGGCGGGGTTACGAGTGGTGGGGAGTTTAGCGGGAGTCCCGCGAGGGGACTGGATTCATTGGGAGGGATGATTGGTGGCGGGAAGCCCTTGCGGGCACCTCACCGATGAGTCTAGCACCGACTGCCAGCGGGCCCGCCTCAGGGCTCACGGAACAGCTCTGGGCTCACGCTCCCCTTGGCCCAGGCGCCGAAGGCCAGGGTCACCTTCAGGCCGCTCGGCTCGGTGAGCTCCAAGCCGGATAGGACCGGCTGGCCCAGGGCCGTGGTGAGGGGGCCGAAGGCCGCGCTCCGGGCCAGCTTGCCCGAGGCGAGGTAGAACTCGGCCCGGAGCGGTGCCACGGGCTCCTTGGCCACCCAGAGGCGGACCGTTCGTGCGCTCAGGGCGGGGCTCCGGGCGCTCAGGTCCAGGCGCCAGCACGGTCGCTCGCCGAGCGTCTCCTCCGTCACTTCCTGGACCGTGTAGTCCTTGCGGAAGCGTGTGCGCGCCACGTCGCCGCCCGCGGCGGGGCCTAGCAGCCGCTGCTGGGGTGTCACTTTCAGGGGCCGCTTGGAGCCGGGCAGCAGCAGCCACATCTGGTCGCCCAGCATGAGCACCGCACGACCGAGCTCCTTCTCGCTGAGGCCGTCCAGGCGGGCATCGCCGTTCTCCCGGGCCGAGACCTTCCAGCGCTGGGCGGTCTTTGCGTCCTTCAGCTCCAGCTCCACCGTGAAGGCGGGCCAGGGATGGCGCAGGCGGTCCACCCGGGTCAGCAGCTCCTCGCCACTCTGGGCCAGGGCCGGGAGGGCGGCGAGCAGCAGGACCCAGGGCCGCATCAGCTGCGCCCGTAGTCGTCCTGGAGCCGCTCGATGTCGGCCTCGTCGAAGGTGCCGAGGCTCACCTCGAGCACCCGCACGGGCTGGGCCGTGGTGGCGTCGCAGCGCAGCCGGTGGGTGCTGCCCAGGGGCAGCCAGATCTCCTCGCCCACCGCCGGTCGCAGCTCCTCGCCATCCCGGTCCACCACCACGCCCGGGTCCAGAGCCACCCACAGCTCCCCGCGGTGGCTGTGCCGCTGCAGGCTCAGCTTCTGCCCCGGTGCACAGGTGAGGATCTTCACCGTGCAGGCCGTGTTCAAGGCGTACTGATCAAACGAGCCCCAGGGTTTGTCCACGTGCAGCGTCTCAGGTCTTTTCATACGGAACCTCGGTTGTTCTTGTCTTTTCCAATAGCGGAAAGCGTACGCTTTCCGCTCGGTGAAGGGCTTCTAGAGGAGTTCGGTACGCCCATCCGCCCGCAACCGCTCAACCACATCCTTCACCGACTGGGCGCGGTCGCGGCGGCAGATCAGCAGGGCGTCATCGCTGTCCACCACGATGAGGTCGTCCACGCCGCTGGCGGCGATGAAGCGCTTGCCGCCGAAGACGGCGCAGTTGCGAGAGTCCAGCAGCAGGGTGTCTCCCAGACTGACGTTGCCATCGGCATCGGGCGTCTGGAACTCGATGGCGGCGGGCCAGGAGCCCACATCGGACCAGCGGAAGCGCGTGGGCACCACGGCCACGGAGCTCGCCCGCTCCATGAGCGCCACGTCGATGGCGACCTTGGGCAGCTGACGGTAGGCGTCGGCCAGGGTCTCGGGCCGGGCGCCCGCGGCTACCCAGGCGTCGAGGGGCGCGAGCACGTCCGGCGCGTGCTGTTCCAGGCCCTGGCGGAAGTCCGCCAGGGTCCACACGAACATGCCCGCATTCCAGTAGTGGCGTCCGGACTCGAGATACTGGAGGGCGACGGCTGCGGGCGGCTTCTCGCGGAAGGCCGTCACCTTGAGCACGGGGCCCTGGCCTTCGGACTCGATGTAGCCGTAGCCAGTCTCGGGATAGGTGGGCTTGATACCGAACGTGACGAGCTCGCGCTTCTCCGCGGCATGGGCCACGGCGGTGTCCAGGTCCGCGAGAAAGATCTCCCGGTCCCCGATCCAGTGGTCTGCCGAGAGCACCGCCATGACGCCGTGGGGGATCTTCTTCTCGATCTCCACCAGGGCCAGGGCGAGGCAGGGCGCGGTGTTGCGGCCCTCGGGCTCGACGATGACATTCTCCGGTGGCAGCTCCGGCAGCATGCGCCGGGTCTCTGCGGCCAGGTCCTCCGTGGTCACCACGAAGATGCGCTCCGGGGGCACGTGTCCGTCCAGGCGGCGCACCGTCTGGTGGAGCAGGGTCTCGGTGCCGACGATGGCCAGGAACTGCTTGGGCCGGGCGTTCCGGCTGCGGGGCCAGAAGCGCGTCCCGCGACCACCGGCCATAACGACGGCGACAGTTGGATTAACGTTGGTCGTGTCCGACATCATGCCCCCCTTGAGACAGTCCCAGCCTAACGGGAAAGCACGGAGACCAGGATGCCCAGGTCGCCCGGTGGCAGGGGCTGGGGGTCCAGGACCCGGGACAGGGGCTGGGCCACGGCTGCGCCGGCCACCTCGGCCATGTAGAAGCCCCGCTCGCCGCGGTCCAGACGGCGCACGGCCTCGGCGCCCCAGCGGCTGCCCCAGATGCGGTCCAGGGCCGTGGGGCTGCCGCCCCGCTGGATGTGGCCCAGCACCACCACGCGGAGATCGAGGGCATGCTCCTGCCGGAGCTGCTCGCCCACGGCCATGGCCCGGCCCACGGTGTCGCCCTCGGCCACCACCACGATGGAGCTGCGCTTGCCGGCGTCCCAGTGGGCCTTCAGGCGGGCCACCAGGCTCTCGAGGCTGTCCTCGGGGGACTCGGGGTAGAGCACCGCCTCGGCACCGCAGGCCAGGGCCGTGTGCACCGCCAGCATGCCGGAGCTGCGGCCCATGACCTCCACCAGGAACAGGCGGCCGTGGCTGGAGGCGGTGTCCCGGATGCGGTCGATGGCCTCCACGGCGGTGTTCAGGGCCGTGTCGAAGCCCAGGGTCCGGTCCGTGCCCGGCAGGTCGTTGTCGATGGTGCCCGGGATGCCGGCGCAGGCCACGCCGTGCTCGCGCATGAGCGCCTGAGCGGCGCGGAAGCTGCCATCCCCGCCGATGACCACGAGGGCCCCGATGCCGGCCTCCTTGAGGATCCGGGCCGCTTCCGCCCGGGTCTCGGGCTGGTGGAAGGCCAGGCAGCGGGCCGTCTGCAGGATGGTGCCGCCGCGCTGGAGGATGTTGGCGCAGGCGCGGCTGGGCAGGGGCTCCAGGTCCCCCTCCAGCAGGCCCTGGTAGCCGCGGTAGATGCCCCAGGTCTCGTGCCCCAGGGCGTCCGCCTGGCGCACCACGGCGCGGATGGCGGCGTTCATGCCGGGTGCGTCGCCTCCGGAAGTCAGGACTCCGATCTTCACTTGGCCTTCCCCTTGGCCGGAGCCTTCTTGGGGCTCTTGCCCTTGGC
>CAIMQW010000096.1 GCA_903843705.1 uncultured Holophagaceae bacterium
CAGCTGCTGGAGCGGGTGTCCTCCAAGATCCACGCCTACTCCGCCCGCCAGCACGAGCTCTTCCACGCCATCCTCGAGCCCCAGATGGAGGCTCAGGGCATCCAGATCCTGAACCCCCGGAACCTGGATGAGGCCCAGGCCGCCTTCCTGCTCGACTACTTCGAGCGGAGCCTTCTGCCCCTCATCACGCCGCTGGCCGTGGACACGGGCCACCCTTTCCCCCGCCTAGGCAACCGCGCCTTGGTGCTGGTGGTGGAGCTGGAGCCGGACGAGGACCAGCTGGACGGGCACCTGCCCTCCTCGGAGCTTTCCTTTATCCACGTGCCCACGGGCCAGGCCTCCCGCTTCCTGCGAGTGCCCTCGGTGTTGGGCACCCAGGCCTTCGTGATGCTCGAGGACGTGGTCCAGCACCACCTGTCCCGCCTCTTCCTGGGCTATACCGTGAAGAGCTGCCACGCCATCCGCGTCACCCGCGATTCGGACCTGCCGGTGGAAGAGGACCCCTCGGAAGACCTGCTCAAGACCGTGGAGGAGAGCCTCCGGGACCGCCGCCGCGGCGCGGTGGTGCGCCTGCAGTACGAGCAGGGGCTCTCTGCCAAGGTGCTGGAGTTGCTTATCGACGAGATGGATCTGAGCCCGGAGGACCTCTACCCCACCAAGGGGCTTACGGCCTTCTCGGACCTGATGCAGCTCTACGGTCAGCTGGACTTCCCCCGGCTGAAGGACTCGCCCCTGCCGCCGCTGCCGGCGCCCCAGCTGGATCATGGCGGCAGCATCTTCGAGGCCATCGCCAAGAACGACATCCTGCTGCACCACCCCTACCAGAGCTTCGACGACAGCGTCGTGCGCTTCGTGCGCGAGGCGGCGGAAGATCCCAAGGTCCTCGCCATTAAGATGACCCTCTACCGGGTGACCGCCAACAGCCCCGTGGCGGCGGCCCTGGAGCGGGCCGCGGAGCGGGGCAAGCAGGTGGCCGCTATCGTGGAGCTGCGGGCGCGCTTCGACGAGGCCGCCAACATCGCCTGGGCGCGCCGCCTTGAGCTGACCGGCGTCCACGTGGTCTACGGCCTGCCCAACCACAAGATCCACTGCAAGGCGTGCCTCGTGGTGCGCCAGGAAGCCGGCGTCATCAAGCGCTACTGCCACCTCGGCACCGGCAACTACAACGAGCGCACCAGCCGCCTCTACTCCGATCTGGGCCTTCTGACAGCCCGCCCCGAGTACGGCGAGGATCTCTCGAACCTGTTCAACATGCTCACGGGCTATACCCGGCCGCCCCGGTTCCACCGGCTGCTGCTGGCGCCCCAGCACCTCAAGAAGGCCCTCAAGGCCCGCATCCAGCGGGAGATCGCCCACGCCCGGGAGGGTCGGCCCGCCCGCATGGTCCTCAAGATGAATGCCCTGGTGGATCCCCAGATCATCCAGGCGCTCTATGAGGCCAGTCGCGAGGGCGTGAAGGTCGATCTCATCGTGCGGGGCACCTGCTGCCTCCGTCCTGGGGTCCCGGGCCTCTCTGAGAACATCCGCGCCATCTCGATCATCGACCGCTTCTTGGAGCACGCCCGCATCTACCACTTCGCCAACGATGGCCAGCCCGAGACGCTCCTCTCCAGCGCGGACCTCATGCCGCGGAACCTGGAGCGCCGGGTGGAGCTGGCCTTCCCCCTGACGGACCCCCTCCTGGCGGCCCAGG
>CAIMQW010000097.1 GCA_903843705.1 uncultured Holophagaceae bacterium
AAGCAGCTAACCGGACCAGCCGCGGCTGAAACGATTGGCAGGGAACGGGTGAAGGACCTGGCGGGGCGAGAGGACTTGGCCGCTTGCGGCTGGGTCCGAGTTGAGCGGAGGGTTAGGCGTTTGGATTGCCTTACTTCAGACGTATGGGATTGAAATCGAACTGCATTTCACGATTTGGGCATTAGATGGAACCATGATTTCAAATGGCGTTTTGCAATAAAAGGTTAACCCCTTGTAGTTGAGCAAGTACTTTTTGGCATTCCCCCAGAAGCAACCAGACACGGCTAGAAGCGGCGCATCGGCCTCTTTGAGGATGCTATTAAACGCATTCGCATCTACTCGGACAATTGGGCCGAAAGCCTTCATCGCATTCATCTGAGAAGCTGCTATTGCAGCAACAATTGGGATCAGACTCGCATCGCTCATGTTGTGAACTCCTTGGAATGCGGGATGGATGACGCCTAACTATCACTTCTGCGACGGCGAGGTTTGGAGAAAAGTCGCAGAATTGGATAACGCTGACACTCCAAGAATTGGTCCTGCTCTGGATGTGTCATGGCGGTCCACTTCTCCAAACATTTATGGTTCGGATGAGACTTGGTTCGGGGAGTTGCTGGGCAAAATCTTACCGGAGGATGTGAAGACCACTTACACCTATTTGCAGGCCCTGGTTCTCTCATTTCACATGGTTGCTAACCACTTGGCAGATGATGACCAACCGACCATGGTCGGCAAGCTCTTCTGGCAGCATACTTGATATTCGTTAAAAATTCGCCATCATTTCATCCTGGGACCGTTCTCACCCAAGAGGTATTCCACTCCTGGGTCCCCCCGTTGCCCACCTCAGAGGAGGTTTTGGATGGAAGTAACTACCGCGCCTGCCCCGAAACTCCTCGATCAGGTCCACGCGGCGATCCGGGTCCGACATCTCAGCAGGGCTACGGATGAAATCTATGTGCGTTGGATCAGGAGTTTCATCCTGTTTCACGGGAAGAAGCATCCGAGGGACATGGGTGCGCCTGAGATCGAAGCCTACCTTTCGCACCTTGCCACTCAGGGAAAGGTCTCACCCTCGACTCAGAACCAAGCCAAAGCAGCCCTCTTGTTTCTCTACAAGGTAGTCCTGGATGTCCAACTCCCCTGGCTGAACAATGTCGTTCAGGCCAAGATCACCCCTCGCCTTCCTGTTGTCCTCACCCAGGCAGAGGTGGGCCGTCTCCTGGCTCAGACCGATGGCACGATGGGGCTCTTTGCCCACCTACTGTATGGCACCGGCATGCGGCTGAAGGAAGGGCTTCGCCTACGGGTCAAGGACATCGACTTCGAGCGCAGAGAGGTCATCATCCGCGAAGGCAAGGGCGGCAAGGATCGGGTCACCATGCTTCCGGAACTCCTAGTCCAGCCCCTTCAGGAGCACCTGGCCAATGTGAGGGCCCTTCATGCTCGGGATCTGGAGGAGGGCTTCGGAGAGGTGTGGCTCCCAAACGCCCTGGGGGCGAAATATCGGGGGCTCGGGAAGAAATGGCACTGGCAGTGGGTGTTCCCTTCACGACTAAGGTCAGTTGACCCAGAATCCGGCATCACCCGGAGGCACTTCATCTACCCAGAGAGTGTTCAGAGGGTTGTCCGTGAAGCGGCCAGGAAGGCAGACATCCCCAAGCCAGTCACGCCGCATGTGCTCCGGCACTCGTTTGCCACCCACCTGCTGTCCGCTGGCCACGACATCCGCACCATCCAGGAGCTACTCGGCCACCGGAAGGTTGAGACGACGATGATCTATACACATGTGTTAAATCGCGGTGGTCATGGGGTTCCCAGCCCACTGGATGTAGTGGGGGCAAGGGCACTGAATCTTCAGCGACCTCTCAGGGCAACTGACTAGGCCAACCTATGTACGGAGCCACCTACCCTGAGTTCCACAATCTGGTACCTGGTGTCGGTAAATCGGGGTGGAAATGAAAAGGGAGGAGCATCCCACATCGGTGCCGGTGCCCCTCGCCTGTGTCACGCCAGGCCAGAAACGGGCCTGTCATGCCGCAGGCTACGAGTGGCCCCGTGCGAGATCCCGACCCACCCAGCAGCTACAGACCGCACAGATTCGGCGTACCGCTCCGCTTGTCACTCGAACCCCATCCCTTGCGGGGGGTCCGAGTGACAAGGGCAGAGAGAGAATAGGGGGAGGCTGCGCCTCCCCCTTCAAATGCCCAAAAGAGGGGGAAGAACCGGTAAGCCGGGCAGACAGGGGACGCCCCCCGGTTGGGGGCGCAAGAGCAGCGCCCTCGCTGGGGCGCTTAGGAACTGGTTCCATTCGGCTCCAGCAAGCACCGCCCACTCCCGCATTGCCCGATTCCCCGTCCGGATGCAAAGAGGTCAGGTTGCAGGAAGATTCTGTGCAGCCGAAAGTCCGTGCCTTCTTCTCTGTGGGGCAGGAGGAGCTGCCAGGGCCTGCTCCAGGACCTTCCTGTCACCCAGGATGACCACCTGCTCTGTGGCCCGTGTGATGGCCGTGTAGATCAGTGTCCGGTCCAAAAGGCGACTCGGGAACACAGGCACAATGACCCGTCGGAACTGGCTGCCCTGTGCCTTGTGAACCGAGATTGCATAGGCCAGGTCCAGGTTCTCCTTGTCTTCCCAGGTCATCGCCATGGGGTGTTCATGGCCATCCCAGATAACTGTGATTGATGCTGTGCCCACGGAGTCCACCACGCCCAGCGTGCCGTTCCAGATCAGCCGATCGTAGTCATTCTGAAGGTAGATCACTGGATCGCCTGGGGAGAATCCCTCCCAGGTGGGCTTGCCGACGGATCGGAGGCTGAACAGGGCTTCATTGATGGCCCTGATCCCAGCGGGACCTCGCTTCACTGCCCCAAGGATCTGGGTGTCCCCGGGTCCACCAAGGTCACCCAGGACTTCGACGATATGCCCCAAGGCCTCCCTCTCAGAGCATTCCAGGAAGGAAATTCCTTTCCCTGGGCCTGTGAACGGCCCCAGGTCAGGCAGCATGCCAGATCGAATCTGTCCCGCCAGCATTGGGATCCCCGTCTCGGCAGCCTGGCGGTGGACCTTGGTAAGTTCCACCCGGGGGACGCGGTCATCCTCGCAGTAGGCCGAGAACACGATCCCCATGCCGATTGGGGGCAACTGGTAGGGGTCACCGACCAGGAGCATCCGACAGTCCTCGGGGATCATCCGGAGCAGCATGTAGGCCATGGGGAGGTCCACCATGCTGGCCTCGTCCACGATCACCAGGTCAGCCCCACCCAGATGGAGTTCCTCGCGCTGGAGGGCCCCCAGGAAGCCCGCAATGGTGCGAGCGGGGTGGCCGGTGGCCTCCCGCATCCGCATGGCGGCGCGTCCGGCCAGGGCGACGGCGTAGACCGTCCCCTGGTGCTTCTCGATGGCATGGTGGACGGCCCGGAGCATGGTGGTCTTGCCGGTGCCGGCACCACCCTGGATCAGGCAGAAGCGCTGCGTCAGGGCGAGCCAGACCGCCTGTTTTTGCTCTTCTGTGAGCTGGAGGCTGTTCTGCTCCTGGAACTCCCGGATGTCAGAGTCCACCTCAGCATCACTCGGCACTTCCCAGAAGAGATGTCCCGATGGGACGTGCTCGGCGGCCACCATCTGGGCGATTCGGTCCCGGACGAACCCTTCCATCACGTGCGGCCCCATGGCCTGCCAGGTCTTATCACCCACCCGGAGCACGGCCAGGTCCAGTTCGGCCAATTTCAGGGCCTCCCGGGCTGATTCCAGGGGCTGCTTGAGGAGTTGAGCCACGCCGCGCAGCAGGTCGGCTTCCCCGATCACGGTGTCCTTATTCGACATCCCCCGGTAGCAAACGGCCTCCACTGCGGCGATCCGGCGAACATCCGCCTCCACCTTCATCCCAAGACCCAGCGCCGCCGCGTCCACGCGCTCCCAGCCAGCCACGGCGAGCATACGGTAGGGGTTCTCCTCGATCTTCTGCGGGGCCTCGGTGCCCCAGAGGCGCATGACCTTCACCGCAAGGGGGGCCTTGAAGCCATGGGCTTCCAGCCAGCGGACCACCTGGCCCTCGGCCTGGTTCTCCTCCCAGGCCTCCAGGAGGGCCTTGGCCTGGTTCTCGCCGAGG
>CAIMQW010000098.1 GCA_903843705.1 uncultured Holophagaceae bacterium
GGCCCTCCTGGACCAGTCCCAGGTTGCGGGCGAACTCAAACCCCAGGACCAGCAGGAGGGGCGTGAAGGCCACGAGGTAGAAGCGGGCGGAGCGGTTGCCCGCGAGGACCTGCCAGCAGGCGGCGACAAACAACCCCAGCATGAGGAGGAGGAAACTCACGGTCAGGAGGGGTCCCGCCGTGTGGTTGAAGCCGGCCAGGCGGCCCAGGGCCAGGGCCAGGGCCAGCAGGATCGTGCTCCAGGTTAGGGTCCGATCCAGGCGCGGGAACCGCTCCCCGAACCCGACGATGTCCGAGAAGAGCTGCCAGGTCAGGGTCAGGAGAGCCGGAATGGCCGCAGCCACGACCCAGAAGTCCAGGCGCGGGTGCTCGGGGGTCAGGAGGAAGGCCAAGGATCCGCTGTAGGAGAGGGACGTGAGCAGCGCGGTGAACGTGTAGCAGGCGTACACCGTGTTGGTCCGGTCTCTCAGCGCGATGCCCAGGGACAGATGGATCACCGTCAGCAGCAGCAGCAGCCCCCCGGAGAGCCCCTCCCACCAGTCCTCCCGGGCCTGGGTGACCGCCTGCAGGGAGGGCTCCCACAGGATCGGGGCCACGATGATCGAGCCCTGCGTCTCGATGCGGAGGAAGAGCACCTCGGTCCCGCTGGCAGTCGCCGGGAGCCGGAAGGTGGGTTTTCGGGTGCCCAGGGTGCGCTCGGAAAAGGGGATGTGGCGCCCGCTGCGCTGGATGTCCCAGTGCCCCTCGGCACTCCGCCGGTAGAGCTCCACCCGATCCAGGAGGCTGCTGGGGAGCTCCAGCCAGCGCTCGCCGGTGGGGGCTGCGGGCCAGTCCAGCTGAAGCCGCAGCCAGAGGACGCCCGGATCATGGCCGAAGGAGGCCTCGCCCGGGAGCTCCTGGAAGGGCCGGGCCCGGATGGCCTCGAAGGTGAGCGTCCGGGACGGATCGAGGCACGCGTCCAGGTGGCCGGTCAGGGCCTGGCGCCCGCTCCCCACGCGCAGGGGCTCCCGGGCGCCGAGGGGCAGGCAGAGCAGGAGCAGGAAGCTGGCGAGGGCGCGGGCAGCCTGCGCGAAGGTCACGCCAGCAGCCGCAGGTGGGCCAGGAAGGCGTAGCCGACGCCGTGGCGGGCGTGGAGGGGCAGGGGTTCGGAGCCGGTTAGCTGCCGGACCTTGCTGCGCAGGCGGCTGATCTGGGTCTCCAGGCGCTGCATGCCCGGCAGGTCCATGGGCAGGCGGAGGCTCTTGAGCAGGTCGATGCGCTCGACCACTTCGCCCGGCTTGAGGGCCAGGGCCTGCAGGATGCGCAGCTCCGTGGCCGTGAGCACCACCTGCTCGCCTGAGGGCAGGTTCAGCTGGGAGTGCAGGGTGTCCAGGGTGTAGATGCCCTCGGCGGGCTCCTCCGTGCTTACAGGGCTCACGCGCCGGTGCAGGTTCCGCACCGCAAAGGCCAGCTCGCGCAGGTCCACAGGCTTCACGAAGTAGACGTCGGCTCCGTCCTTCAGGCCCTCAAGGCGATCATCCAGGGAACCCCGGGCCGTGAGCATGATGATCCCCATGGGGGGGCCCCCCACGGCCCGCAGCCGCCGGGCGATGGCCAGGCCATCCTCGCCGGGCAGGCCGATGTCGAGCACCACCACCGTGGGGCGGTGGTCGAGCAGCACCGCGTCCAGGGCGGTGCCATCCGCCACGCCCCGGGCATCAATGCCGAAGTGGGGCAGGCCCGTCAGTAGGATGTTCCGGAGCTCCCGGTCGTCCTCACAGACCACCAGCCGGATGGCGGCCTGGTCCGGGGGCGTGCCGATAGCGCCGCGGGCAGGTGCTGGAGGGGCGGCGGCGGTCATCGGTTCTCCCCTTGGCTCGGACCCGGTCAGGGGTTCGCGGTTGGTTGGGTTGCAAAGCCCAGCTGATCCTTTTGGGAACAGGGGATTCCTCACCCAGGGTCACCTCAACGCAGGTGCAGCACCATACGCTTGATTACCTACGCATCCTTTGCCTGGTGGCAGGACCGCAGGCTTGATTTCTGATACCCAGACCTGGGAAGGGCCCCTGTCCGGAGGCCCTTTCGCCGTGTATTAAGGAAGCCTTACTCCCCGGCGGGGCGGTAGTCGTCCACCAGGGTGACGGGGCCCTTGGCCTTGATCTCTTTCTGGATGGCCAGGCTCACCGCCTGGATCCGCAGTTGCTTCCAGCCTTCGGCTACCTGGGTATAGCCGGTCTCGTCGTCTTCCTCTCTGAGGGCGCGGCCGGGCGGACCGAAATAGGGCGGAAGGAAGTCTCAGTGCCAGTCGTAGTAGGCCCTGGAAACCCCCGCCAATCCTGAGTCTCGAGACCGAATGTAAGCATTTGTCAGCAAATGACAGGAAGTGTTTATCGGTAGTCCTTGGGCCTCAATGGCTAACTGAACATCCTCAAGACATGGAGATCAAGAACGCTGCCTTCAATTCCAGTCCGGACGATGCGATTCGCCCACGCTCTAGTGCTCTCATGACGGGGGTCTCCTTGGTAGCCGTGCTGGCCTCTCTGTTGGGCTGCCCGTCTAAGTCCGGCGGGAACAGCTTGGCATCGCCGGAGGCCCAGCCCCAGGTCGCACAGGAGGTGCCCAAGCCGACTCCGCCCCTGGGGTCCGCAGTGATCCTCGAGGCGGCGCCCAAGGTCCGGGCGAGGAGCTGGAGCAGCAAGGCTCCCTCGAAGCACCTGGCACCTGCGCCTGCGGCGGTGCTGCCTGCGGCCCTGGTGCCCGCACCAGCACCCGTGACCCAAGCTCAGGTGTCTCTATCTGCACCTGCGCCCACCCACCCCGCAGCAGTGGTGCCGCCTCAGGTGGCCCCCGTTTCGCCCCCCTCTCCGGCTCCGCCAGCGCCCCCTGCAACCCCGGCCTCTCTCAAAGCGGAAGCCAAGGCCAAGGCCGCCTACCGGCGCCTGGAGGCATCCTATGGCGCCCAGATGGCTCTGGCCTCCCCCACCAACGGTGGCCTGCGCCTTGCCGCGAGTGGCCCCAGCGCTGCGCTGGGCCTGCACCTGGTCCTGGACCTGCCAAAGGCGCCGCGGGTCAGGTTCCGCCTGGACTACACCGTGTTTCCCGGGGCGACCCGCACCAACACCGCGCCTCCGCTGCCCCAGACCCTCGACACTCGGATATCCAGCCTGGCCCTGGGCGCGGACCTGCTCCTGCCCCTGGGATCCCGCTGGAGCCTGGGCCTGGCGGTCTCCGAGCTCCGCTGGTCCGTGGCCAGCACCAACACCCTCACGCCGACGCTCGGCGGCAGCATGACGCGCTCAGGGACAGCGCATTGGACTCGGCTGGGCTACGGTCCGGTGCTGACCTGCAAGGTCTCGGAGCACCTCGAAATCGAAGGCAGGCTTCTCAACAGCCACTACGGCTACGAGAACCAGCCCGCGAATACGGCCACTGTCGGCCTCCTGTGGCGCTTCTAGGGCACCGTGATGACCTGTCGCGCGCTCCGCTTCCTGGCTTTCCCCGCCCTCCTGCTGTTGGCCCAGTTGGGCTGCTGGGACGGTGGACACGCCAGCAGCGGCGGGGTGGGCACTGCCAACCAGGTGCTGACCATCACGCCGGACGCGGCCTCAGTGATGTCAGGCCAGACCCTCCAGTTTTCGGCCAAGACACCCTGGGGCAACAGCGTCACCTGGTCTGTGCAGCCGGCCACGGGGGGGACCATCAATGCCGCGGGGCTGTTCACGGCTGGCGCAACACCGGGTCAGTGCCTGGTGCTGGCCATGTGGAACGACGACGTGCGCTACGCCGCTAGCGCCCAGGTGACCATCCTGCCGCCGCCAGTGATTACGGCGCCGACCACTCTGACGGCCAACCAGGCGAGCTACACCGCCTCGGTCACGCCCCAGGCGGGCAGCACCTACGTCTGGACGATCACGGGTGGCACGATCACGGGCGGGCAGGGCGCGAACACCATCACCTACACCGCCGGGGCCTCCGGAACACTAACGGTAACCTGCACGGTCACCAACTCGGCGGGGACCACCTCCACCACCTCCAGCATCCCCATCGTGGCCGCCCCCGTGGCGACCAGCCTGACGGCGACAGCCGGGACCATCACCACCGGCACGGGCACCACCGTCACACCGACCTTCAGTGGCGGGACCGGGGCCATCACCTACAGTGGCACGAGCTCCGGCACCCTGACAGCCTCGGCCACCTCCGGGACGGGCGTCTCCACCGGGACCCTGACGACGGGGACCTATGCCTTCACCCTGATAGTCACGAACGCAGCGGGAACCACGGCCAGCACCACCTGCACCGTGGCGGTCGTCGCGGCACCGACCACGCCGGTGATCACGACCCCGACCACTGTGACCTCCTCGCAGGGGAGCTACACCGCCTCGGTCACGCCCCAGGCGGGCAGCACCTATGTCTGGACGATCACGGGGGGCACGATCACAGGCGGGCAGGGGACAAACACCATCACCTACACCGCCGGGGCCTCGGGAACGCTGACGGTGAGCTGCACGGTCACCAACTCGGCGGGTACCACCTCCTCGTACACCACGTCCAGCATCACCATCGTCGCCGCCCCCGTGGCGACCAGCCTGACGGCCACCGCCGGGACCATCAATACAGGCACCAGTACCACCCTCCTGCCGACTTTCAGTGCCGGGACGGGTGCGATCACCTACAGCGGCACCAGTTCTGGAACCCTGACGACCTCCGCCACCTCCGGGACGGGCGTCTCCACCGGGACCCTGACGACGGGGACCTATACTTTCACCCTGACCGTCACGAATGCCGCTGGCACCACGGCCAGCACCACCTGCACCGTGACGGTCATCGTGGCGCCAGCCCCGGTGGCGACGAGCCTGACGGCGGCAGCCGGGACGATCACCACCGGCACAGGCACCACCGTCACACCGACCTCCAGCGGCGGGACCGGAATCATCACCTCCAGTGGCACGAGCTCCGGCACCCTGACAGCCACGGCCACCTCCGGGACGGGCGTTGCCACCGGGACCCTGACGACGGGGACCTACACCTTCACCCTCACCGTCACGAATGCGCTCGGCACCACGGCCACCACCACCTGCACCGTGACAGTCGTCGCGGCACCAACCACGCCGGTGATCACGACCCCAGCCAATGTGACGGCCTCGCAGGGGAGCTACACCGCTTCGGTCACGCCCCAGGCGGGCAGCACCTATGTCTGGACGATCACGGGGGGCACGATCACAGGCGGGCAGGGGACAAACACCATCACCTACACCGCCGGGGCCTCCGGAACGCTGACGGTGACCTGCACAGTCACCAACTCGGCGGGGACCACCTCCTCATACACCACGTCCAGCATCACCATCGTCGCCGCCCCGGTGGCGACGAGCCTGGCGGCCACCGCCGGGACCATCAATACGGGCACCAGTACCACCCTCCTGCCGACCTTCAGCGCCGGGATCGGGGCCATCACCTACAGTGGCACGAGCTCCGGCACCCTGGCGGCCTCGGCC
>CAIMQW010000099.1 GCA_903843705.1 uncultured Holophagaceae bacterium
AAGCTCAACACCTCAGTGCTGGAGGGCATGAACAACAAGGTCAAGGTCCTCAAGCGCATGGCCTACGGCTTCCGCGATGACGACTACTTCTTCCTCAAGATCAAGGCCGCTTTCCCCGGTAAAGCGCGATGAACCTTTTTTCTTCTCCCTTCAGGCCTAGGCATGACCCGTTCCCGGCGGGGTGAGGCGGCGCGCCGCCTGGGGCTGTGGGCCGAGCGGCTGACGCTCTGGCTGTGCTGGCTGCGAGGGTGGGACCTAGTGGCCTGGCGACAGAAGCTGGGTCGCTGGGAACTGGACCTGCTGCTCAGCCGGGGCTCCAACCTTCGGCTGCTGGAAGTGAAGGCCCGCCGGGCGGGGGCCTGGGTGGGGGCCGACACGGCCCTGGAGCCTGAGCAGCGCCTGCGCCTCCAGCGGGCCCTGCAGTCCTGGCTGGACCGGGTGCCCTGGACCGGGGCCGTGAGCTTCCAGCGGGTGAGCTGGGCCGGCTGGCGGTGCCGATTGCATCCGCCGGAGCGGTGGGATGGGCTGAAGATCGGGCGCTGACAGCTGTAAGCTGTCAGCTGTCAGCTCTCGGTGAAAGAAGGCGCCGCGGGAACGTCCAGGGTGGGTCGGAGCCCATCTGTTGACGGCTGAGAGCCGATAGCCGAGAGCTGATAGCCTCGACAGCGATCGGCTTATGGTCACGGCGCCCTGCGGGACACCGTGCCGTTCCTTTCTGGCTGTAAGCCCCCCTGCCCGGGTGGGTGGGCCCCTTCTTGAGTTGACAGCCGACAGCTCCCTTGGCACGCCCCTCGCCCCTGACCCTGCGGGTGTCGGTATGTTGACCTTTCTAGACCGTCTGCTTCCATTCATGGGCCGCCTCGGCCGGCGGTCGGACTTGGCTGCGCCCGTTTTCGTCATGATCGTGCTGGTGGTGATGGTGCTGCCCCTGCCGGCGTTCATGCTCGATCTGCTGATCGTCCTGAACATCACCCTGAGCCTCGTGATCCTCATGGTGGGCATGTATGTGCCCCGCCCCAAGGAGTTCAGCTCCTATCCGTCGGTTCTGCTGGTGGTGACGCTTTTCCGTCTGGCCATCAACGTGGCCACCACCCGGCGAATTCTGCTCTATGCCGGTGACCAGGGCGCGGACGCCGCCGGACACATGGTCAAGGCCTTCGGCCAGTTCGTGGTGGGTGGCAGCTATGTCATCGGCTTGGTGGTCTTCCTAATCCTGCTGGCCATCCAGTTCCTGGTCATCAACCATGGCGCGGGCCGCATTGCCGAGGTCACCGCCCGGTTCACCCTGGATGCCCTGCCCGGCAAGCAGATGGCCATCGACGCCGACCTGAATGCGGGCTACATCGACGAACTGGAAGCTCGCAAGCGCCGCAAGGATCTCCAGGAGGAGGCCGGCTTCTACGGGGCCATGGACGGCGCCGTGAAGTTCACCCAACGGGACTCCGTGGCGGCCCTCATCATCCTGGCGGTCAACATTGTGGCGGGCATCATCCTGGGGGTGGTGCGCTACAACCTACCCGTGATGCAGGCGCTCGAGGTCTACACCCTGCTCACCGTGGGCGATGGCCTGGTGACAGTGATCCCCAGCCTGCTCATCAGCGTGGGCGGCGCCATCCTGACCACCCGCAGCGGCAGCGACGCCACGGGGCTGGGCAGCCAGGTGCTGGGCCAGATGGGCGCGGACCACCGGCCGCTGGCCATCGCCACGGCAGTGCTCTTCCTCTTCGGCGCCGTGCCGGGGCTGCCCCTCTTCCCCTTCTGGGTCATGGGTTCCATCTTCGGCGTCATGGCCTACGCAGCCTGGAAGCTGCCCCAGGGGAGTCCGGCCACCGAGGCGGAGCAGGCGGCCGCCGCGGAAAAGGCCAGGGCTGCCGCCACCGAGTCTGCGGACAAGGTGGAAGGCCTCCTCAAGGTCGATCCCCTGGGTCTGGAAGTGGGCTACAGCCTAATCCCCCTGCTCGACGTGAACCAGGGCGGCACCGTGCTCGAGCGCATCAAGGGCGTCCGCCGCCAGATGGCCCAGGAGTTGGGCATTGTGGTGCCACCCGTGCGCATCCGGGACAACCTGCAGTTGGCCCCCCACGCCTACCGCATCCTCCTGCGAGGCGAGGAGATCGCCCGGGCGGAGCTGCAACCCGCGCAGTTCCTGGCCATGAATCCCGGCACGGCCACGGAGGAGCTTGCGGGCACCCCCACCTCCGAGCCCGCCTTCGGCCTGCCCGCCTACTGGATTCCCGACAACCTGCGGGACCGGGCCCAGATGCTGGGCTACACCGTGGTGGAACCAGCCACCGTGCTGACCACCCACCTCTCCGAGCTCATCAAGCAGCACGCGCCGGAGCTGCTCGGACGGCCCGAAGTCCAACACCTGCTGGACACCCTGAAGGACTCGAGCCCCCGCCTGGTGGACGACCTCATCCCCCACGTGATCACTGTGACCACCCTGCAGAAGGTCATGCACAACCTGCTGCGCGAGCGGGTCCCTGTGCGGGATCTGGGCCGCATCCTGGAGGCCACTGCCGACGCCGCGGCCCTGACCAAGGACATCGGCTTCATCACCGAGTACGTCCGCCAGGCCATGGGCCGGGTGCTAACCAGCCCCCACCTGTCTGACACCGGTGAGCTGGGCGTGCTGGTGCTGGATCCGACCCTCGAGCAGACCCTCCAGGGCGGCATCGAACAGACCGAGCGGGGCAGCTTCCTGGCCCTGGAGCCCGGCCGCACCCAGGAGCTGCTGAGCCGCATCGCCAATGGCATCGCTGCCCTGCTGCCAGGCGCCCAGCCCGTCATCCTCACCAATCCGGTGGTGCGCCCCCACCTGCGGCGCCTCCTGGAGCGGGCGCTGCCCCAACTCGTGGTGCTGAGCCACAGCGAGGTGCCCATGGATGTCCGCGTCGTCAACCTGGGGACTGTGTCATGAAGGGCCGCCCATGCGCGTGAAGACCTTTGAAGCTGGCTCCATGCAGGACGCCCTGGACGTCGTGAAGAAGGACATGGGCGAAGAGGCCTTCATCCTCTCCACCCGGACGCGGCGGCGCCCGGCTGCCACGGGCACCGGCGAAGAGTCGATCATCGAGGTCACGGCGGCCGTGGATGAAGCCCAGGCGGGCCTTCCCCCGGCGGCTTCCACCCCACCCGCACTCACCTACGCCCTGCGGGCGCCCCAGACGGCCCTCCCTGCCCGCGCTTCCCGGCAAGTCCCACCCCCGGCGCCCCCCGCACCGCCCATGGATCTCCAGCCCCTGCGCCGGGAGCTGCTGGAGATCAAGGGTGCAGTGGCCGCCCTCAAGGACAATGACCAGCGCAACGGGTCGATCCTGAAAGAGCTGGACCAGATGAAGGCGCTGCTCAGCCGCATCCAGCGCCAGGGCATGCCCCCGGCCCAGCTCCACCTGCCGTCCAGCCTGCTGGAACTCTACGGCGACCTCGTGGCCAACGATGTGGAACCTGTCATCGCCCTGCGCCTCTGCGAGCACGCCCAGCGCGCTCTCACGGACCAGGAGGGCGACTCGGCCACGGGGGCCGTGAATGCCGAGCGGGCGCGCCTCTTCCTGCGCCGGGTCATCGCCGACTTCATCCCGGTGGCGCCGCCGATCCAGGTGGAGCCCGGGAAGATGCGGGTGGCGGCGCTGGTGGGCCCCACGGGCGTGGGCAAGACCACCACCGTGGCCAAGCTCGCCGCCTACGCCCAGCTCCACCTGAAGCAGAAGGTGGCCCTGCTCACCCTAGACACCTACCGCATGGGGGCCGTGGACCAGCTCCAGCAGTACGCCCAGATCCTGCAGGTGCCGCTGCACGTGGCCCTCACCGTGGAGGACATGCGCGGCGCCCTGCGCTTCTACCAGGACCGTGCCCTTGTGCTCATTGACACTCCGGGCCACAGCCCCAAGGACACGGAGACGCTCAACCAGCTGCGGGGCCTGCTGGAGGAGCTGCCGGACGTGGAGACGCACCTGGTGCTGTCCGCCACCACCAAGCCCCGGGACCTGACCGAGATCGCCGCGCGCTACGAGCCCCTGCACCCCACCCGCCTCCTCTTCACCAAGCTCGACGAGACCTCCACCTACGGCCCCATCCTGAGCACGCTGGTGCGGGTCAAGCGGCCCCTCAGCTACCTGGGCACAGGCCAGGAGGTGCCGGACGCCCTGGAGCTGGCCACCAGCCGCCGGGTGGCTGACCTCATCCTCCCCGCCACCGCGAAGGACGCCGAATGAGCCACGATCAGGCCTCCCGTCTCCGCAGCATGGCCCAGGGACTCCGCCCGGATGTCCCGCTCTTCGCGGCACGAGTCCTCGCCATCACCTCCGGCAAGGGCGGTGTCGGCAAGACCAACGTCGTGGCGGGCCTCGCCATCGCCCTGGCCCAGCAGGGCCAGCGGGTGGTGGTCATGGATGCCGACTTCGGCCTGGCCAACCTGGACATCCTGCTGGGTCTGTCCCCGCAATACACCCTGGAGCACGTGCTGCACGGGGAGAAGGTGCTGGAGGAGATCCTCCTGGACGGCCCCATGGGCATCCGCATCATCCCCGCCAGCAGCGGCATCCAGGAGCTGACCCGCCTGGACACCGTCAGCGAGCTGCGTCTGGTGCAGGGGCTGCAGCGGGTGGCCGAGACCGCCGACTGGCTGCTCATCGACACGGCTGCGGGCATCCACGACTCGGTGATCAAGCTGCTCATGGCCGCCCAGGAGGTCATCCTGGTCACCACGCCGGAACCCACGAGCCTCGTGGACGCCTACGCTATGGTCAAGGTCTTGCACCTGCGGGAGGCCTCGAAGCCGCTCTGGCTCCTGGTGAACAACGGCCAGAGCGCCGACGAAGCCCAGGAGACCGTGGACCAGCTCCAGGCGGCCACCCAGCGCTTCTTAGGCAAGCAGCTCAAGGTACTGGGCATGGTTCCCCACGACCCGCACCTGCTGCAGGCCGTGCGCCAGCAGCGGGGCGTGGTAGACCTCTATCCCCGCTGCCAGGCTTCGCAGGCCTTCCAGGCCCTCGCCCAGCAGCTGCTTGGACGGGTATCCTTGCAACCGAACGGCTTTGCGTCATTCTGGAGACAGCTCTCAACAGATGATTCCACCTAGGACCCTGGATGCCTCCGACCCCAGACCAACTCCCCGCTCCCGGCCAGCCCCTCAGCGGCGAGGCCCTGAAAGCCGTGGAGGCGGCTCCGGCGGCGCTGCGTCCCTGGGCGGCATTGGCCGCTGTCAAAGCCTATGGGAAGGGCCTGCCTTCCCCGCTGCCCCAGCCCGCCCCGCCGCCAGTGGCGCCGCCACCCGTGGCCGGGGCCCAGGAGGCTGAGGCGCCCGAACCTTTCGACCGCAACAACCGTGAGCAGATCATCAAGGACTATGTGCCCCTGGTGAAGTTCGTGGCCCACCGCATCGCTTCGCGGCTGCCCTCGCACGTGGAACTGGATGATCTGATCAACAGCGGCATTCTGGGCCTCATGGATGCCATCGAGAAGTTCGAGCCGGCCCGCAACATTAAGTTCAAGACCTACGCCGAGCTGCGGGTCAAGGGCGCCATCCTGGACGGGCTCCGGGACCTGGACTGGGTGCCCCGGAGCCTGCGCCGCAAGAAGAAGGACATCGAGAGCTCCTACCACATGCTCGAGCAGCAGATGGGCCGGGCCGCCACGGACGAGGAGGTGGCCGTCCACCTGGGCGTCCCTCTGGAGGATCTGCACAAGAGCCTCGACGAGCTCAAGGGCGTCACCCTCGGCACGTTCGTCGAGGTGGGTGAGGATGGCGAGGGCGAGAGCATCATCAGCTTCGTGCCGGACCCCGATGCGGAGGACCCCCACCAGACCTTCCAGGCCTCCGAGATCAAGGAGATCCTCCGGGACGCCATGGAGGTCCTGCCGAAGAAAGAGAAGTTCGTCGTCCAGCTTTACTATTTCGACGAGCTGACCATGAAAGAAATCGGGACGCTGCTCAACATCACCGAATCCCGGGTATCCCAATTGCATACGAAGGCCATGCTGCGACTCCGGGGCAAGCTCCTGGAGAAGCACATCGAAGGGTAATCCATGGCCAAGATCCTAAGCCAAGAGGAAGTAGACGCTCTACTTAAGTCGCACACCAAGCCGGCCGGGAAGGCTGCGGCCGGCGGTGGAGCGGAGCGGCCCACGGCAACAGGCCAGGCAAAAAAGGCCCAGGCCCAGCGCAAGGTCTCCCTCTATAACTTCCGCCGACCGGACCGGGTGAGCCGGGAGCAAATGCGGTCCCTGCACTTCATGCACGACCGCTTTGCCCGGAACTTCTCCAGCTCCCTGAGCGCCTACCTCCGCACCATCACAGAGGTGAACCTGGTGAGCGTGGAGCAGCTCAGCTACCAGGAGTTCCTGCTGTCCGTGCCCGACCCCACCTGCTTCAACGCCATCTCCATTAAGCCCCTGGAGGGCGCCCTGGCCCTCGAGGTCAATCCCACCCTGGTCTTCCCCATCATCGACAAGATGCTCGGCGGACCCGGGGAGCCCCTGAAGCAGCTCCGCACCATGACCGACATCGAGCAGAGCATCTTCGACGGCATCCTCAAGCTGCTGCTCGAGGACATGCGGGAATCCTGGCGTGGCATCGTGGACCTGGACTTCAAGATCCAGGCTCGGGAGACCAGCCCCCAGCTCATCCAGATCGTGGCGCCCAACGAGGTGGTCCTGCTGGTGGTCTTCGAGGTGAAGATGGGTCCCGTCTCGGGGATGATCAACCTGGCCATCCCGAGCATCATCCTGGAGCCCATCTCCAACAAGTTCGACCAGGAGATGTTCACGGGCTACAAAAAGTCCTCGTCCTTCGAAGAGGCCCGCCTGCTCATGGCCAGCCTCAAGAAGTGCTCCATGGAGGCCGCGGCTGAGATCCACGGCACCAGCCTCAGCATGGAGGAGGTTCTCCAGCTCAAGGCCGGCGACCTCATCCCGCTGACCAAGCGCTTCGATGCCGAGCTCGACCTCTGCGTGGACGGCATTCCGCGCTACCGGGGCCTGGTGGCCCTGAACCCCAATGGAAAACGCGTGTTCCAAGTGACCGGCAGCCGGTCGGAAGGGTGAACCATGGATGCCCGTGATACGGAATTCTTCCAGAAGACCGGCAGTGCCTTCGCGGAGAGCATGGCCTCGGTGTTCTCCATGCTCACGGGCCGGGAGTTCCAGCTTCAGGCGGCCCCGGGCGAGCTGGTGGACGCCGCGGGCACCGCGGCCCTGCAGGAGGGCACGGCGGTATTGGTGAAGGCGAACTACCAGAAGGGGCTGAGCGGCACGCTCATCTTCAGCCTCCCCCTCAAGGAGGGCACAATCCTGGTGGACCTCATGCTCGGCGGCGATGGCGCTCCCAGCGAGGAGCTGGTGGGCGACTCCAAGGACGCCCTGGCGGAGACCTTCAACCAGGTCATGGGCAGCGCCAATCAGACCCTCTCGGACCTAGCCGGCGAGACCTTCGCCATCTCGAACGTGGAGATCCTGGCCATGGCCCCTGAGGCCGCTGCCTACGAGGAGCAGCTGGGCCAGGGGTCCTTCCAGGACATCGCCCTGGCCACCACCCAGGACGCCCTCAGCACCACCATTCACCTGCTGCTCCCGGACCTGCTGCTGCAGCAGCTCAAGCGGAAGCTGGGCTTCGGGGAGCTTCAGGCGGCGCCGCCACCAGCGGAAGCCTCTGCTTCCAATGCCGCCCAGGCCCCTTCGTCCGCCCCGTCGCCCTCCCAGGCCCGTCAGGCCCCCGTGGCCTCCGGCCCCATGCCCGACTCGGGCAACCTCGAGCTGCTCCTGGACATCCAGCTGCCGGTGGTCGTTCGCATGGGCCAGACGGAGATGCAGATGGGCGAGCTGCTGAAGCTCACTCCGGGTTCCATCCTCGAGCTGAACCGCAGCGCCGACGCGCCCGTGGAGCTGCTGGTGAACGGCAAGCTCATCGCCAAGGGCGAGGTCGTGGTGGTGGACGGCAACTTCGCCTTCCGCATCACGGAGATCGACACGCGCGCCGCCCGGATCCGCAGTTTGGCCTAGTATTCTCACGGGGTTCCTCACTCCGCTTCGCGGCGCGAACACCCCCGGACCCCCGCGCAAAGCCAGGCAGAGTCTGACTTTGCTTTTGCTGTCCGGGAGGGGGTGGCACTACCTTCGCTGCGCTGGGCGCCTCCAGGTATCGCCACGCCTCGCGTGGCTCCCACTCGCCCGTTGGGCTCGCGGACAGGGAGCCTCCCCCCAGGCCCACGCGAGAAAGCCCTGCGCAGCCGGGCTTTCTCTTGCATCAACCTCCAGCCTCCGGAGAACCGTGCTGAGCTCAGCGCCGCCGGGGCAATTTCTCTGGCCGCAGCGGTATGGCCCCGGGAACCGCCCGGGCCTCGCGGTCCCGATTGGCCCGAACCCGATTCACCTCTCCAAAGGGCAGAAACCCCTCCGTGAGGAGGCGATCGCAGGCCTGGAGGGCATCCCGGTGCCGCCCCGTCCAGCTGGCTGCGACCGCGAACTCGTCCAGGCAGCGCCAGACATAGCAGTCCTCTTCCACGAGTAGGATGTCCCCAGGCCGAAGGACCTTGAGGCCCCGTTCCGCGAAGAGTAGCGCCAAGTGGTACTTCTCAAGCTTCCGGTAGTAGACCACGAGCCAGACGAGGCTCTCCACGCGCCTGGGGCGGGTTTGATAAGCTTCCAGGAAGGCCTGGACGACTTCGGTCTCCGGCCGGCCGAGGGTCTCCAGCAGCTGGGCCACACGCAGCAGAGAGACATAGACCTCCTCATCCCACCCCCCCATGGCCACCCGCCGGCGATAGGCGGCGAGCGCAGCTTCGAACTGTCCGGCATCCTTTCGGCTCTGGGCCAAGTAGAACGCGTACCGGGCATTCTCCGGTTCCTTTCCATTTTATGTGGGTAGACCGTAGCTGAGCTTGCCTGCCAACAGAGATGATGGAGGGATGGATCCCAACGCCCTCTTCACTGTCGCACTCGGTTTGACGCCGCCATGGGAGGTCCGCGATTTGCGGTTCTCG
>CAIMQW010000100.1 GCA_903843705.1 uncultured Holophagaceae bacterium
GCATTTCGCCGGTGGGCACCGCCGCGCCTACCCACACCATCAACCCGGTCCCGCCACCGACGAAATGCTCACTGTTTTCTCTTCTCCTGCCGTGATCAGACGTGGCTGGCGCAGCGGGCCATGGCTTTGACGAGGGCCTGGTCGAGGTCGGCCCAGAGGTCATCGGGGCTCTCGAGGCCCACGGACAGGCGCATGAGGGACTGGGACACGCCGCTGTGCTCCCGGGCGGCAGCATTCACTACGCGGTGGGTGAGGGCGGCGGGGTGCTGGATCAGGGTGTCCACACTGCCGAGGGAAACCGCGGGCGTCATGAGCTTTACCTCGGCCATGACCGTGGCGGCGGCCTCGAAGCCGCCCCTCAGCTCGAAGGCCATGATCGAGCCCGGCCCCTTCAGCTGATGGCCCAGGAGGCCCAGCGGATCGCCGCCCGCCAAGCCCGGATAGTGCACGGCGGCCACGGCCGGATGCTGGACCAGTCGTTCTGCCAGCACCTGGGCTCCGGCCTGCTGGGCGCGGACGCGCAGGGGCAGCGTGGGCAGGCCCCGGTGAAGTAGGTAGGCCGCCAGGGGGTGCAGCACGTTGCCCGTAATGATGCGCACCTTGCGCAGCTCCGTGGCCCAGTCGTGGTTGGTGGCCACTAGGCCCGCCAGCACATCGCCGTGGCCGCCGAGGAACTTCGTGGCGCTGTGGAGGACCAAGGTCGCGCCGTGCTTGATGGGGTTCTGCAGGATGGGCGTCGCAAAGGTGTTGTCCACGAGGACGGGCACCCGGCCCGCCTGCCGAACCACCTCCTCGAGGTCGAGCATCGCCAGGGTGGGGTTGGCGGGGGTCTCCACCAGCACCATGGCCGTATCCGGGCGGAGGGCCGCCGTGATGCTATCCGCCTCGGCCCAGGTCACCTCCAGGCCCAGCATCCCCGAGGCCAGCAGGTGATCCGTGCCGCCGTAGAGGGGACGCACCGCGACGATGTGGTTGCCCCGTTGCTTGGCGGCCATGAGGCTCGCGGTCACCGCCGCCATGCCTGAGCCGAAAGCCACGGCCTCCTCGGCACCTTCCAGCTGGGCCAAGGCCTGCTCGTAGCGGGCCACGGTGGGATTGTAGAGCCGCGAATACACGGGACTGCCCTCGGGCACGCCGCCCAGGGCCAGGGCCTCCAGGCTGCGGCCGCCTGCCTCCAGGTCCGGCAGGGGGTAGGTGCTGCTGAGGTCGATGGGTAGCGCGTGGATGCCCTGCTCATGCAGCACCTCACGGCCCGCGTGCACGGCCTGGGTCTCCAGGGACATCGAGGCGGTCAGGTGGGCCATGGTGAAACTCCAGTCCCCTTTAATGTAGGTTCGATGAATTCGGCTTTCCGCCGAATTCATTTCGTGAAAAGATTGATTTCATGGACATGGACCGCATTGACTTCGTCATTATTGACCTTCTACAGAAGGATGCTCGGCTATCTAACAAGGAGCTCGCAGCAGCCGTGGGCCTGGCGCCCTCTTCCTGCCTGGCCCGGGTGCAGCGTCTGCGGACCGAGGGCGTGCTCCGGGGCGCCACCACCGAAGTGGATGCTGAGGCCCTGGGCGTCGGCCTGCAGGCCCTCATCGCCGTGCAGCTCAGCCAGCACAGCCGGGCCAAGGTGAAGGCCTTCTGGAAGCACGCCCTGAGCCTGCCCGAGGTGCTGGCGGTCTTCCACGTGGCGGGGACCCACGACTTCCAGGTGCACGTGGCCGTGCGCGACGCCCATCACCTGCGGGACCTGGCCCTGGACGCCTTCACCACCCGCCCCGAGGTGGCTCACATCCAGACCAGCCTCATCTTCGAGTGGGCCAAGGGCAGGCTGATGCCGAACTACCGAAAGGCCAGGATGGGTGCGGGTCTGTAGCTAGGGCGTCAGGCTTCCCGTGGGTCGGTTGGGCTTGCCCACTGGGCGATCTTCTCTACCAGCAGGCGGCTGGTGTAGGGCTTGCTGAGGAAGTCGTCCATGCCGGACGCCAGACAGCGATCCACGTCCTCGCGGGTGGCGTTGGCCGTAAGGGCCAGGATGGGCAAGTGGGGCAACGCCGCTTCCGCCTCACGCTGCCGGATGCGCCGGGTGGCCTCATAGCCGTCCATATCCGGCATCATGCAGTCCATGAGCACCAGGTCGAAGCCGCCGTCGGCCGCCGCCTCGATGGCCTCCTGGCCATTCACCACCAGCACGAAGGTGCAGCCCAGCTTGGTGAGCAGAGTGCCCGCCAGCTTCTGGTTGATCAGGTTGTCCTCGGCCAGCAGGACATGCACGGGGCGACCCAACGTGGCCAGGGACTCTGCCCCGGCAGCCCGAACGCTGGGCCGAGCAGCTTCCTCGCTAGCCATGGGAAAGGCTGCCTCCAGGAAGAACTCGGAGCCTGCCCCGAGGCGGCTTACGACACCGATCTGCCCTCCCATCAGTTCCACCAATCCCCGGCAGATGGCCAGGCCAAGGCCGGTTCCGCCGTAGCGGCGGGTGATGCTGTCATCCGCCTGGGTGAAGGGATTGAAAAGCCGCTCCTGGCCAGCGGGATCAAGGCCAATTCCGGTGTCCTTCACGCCGAAGCGCAGGCGGCCTCCCGGGACGCAGGTGGCCGACATGGTTACGCAGCCAGACTCAGTGAACTTGATGGCGTTGCTGATGAAGTTCGACAGGATCTGCCGCAGGCGGATCGGGTCCCCCAGGACCCAGGCCGGCAGCTCCGGTGCCAGGGCCAGGTCGAGGGTCAGCCCCTTCCTCCGGATGTTCTCTGCAAAGAGGGCCGAGACCTCCTGCACCAGGGCTCGGGGCTCAAAGGCCACGCTCTCCAGCTGCATCTTCTCCGCTTCGATCTTCGAAAAATCCAGGATTTCATCGATCACGGCTAGGAGTTGGCGACCAGAGGCCAGCACAGTCTGCACGTACTCATTCTGCTCCGGCTCCAGGCGGGTGCGCAGCAACAGCTCAGACATGCCCAGAACGCCGTTCATGGGGGTTCGGATCTCATGGCTCATGGTGGCCAGGAAGCTGGACTTGGCGGCATTCGCCGCTTCGGCGGCAGCCTTGAGGGCCAGAGTCTCGGCCATGTCCGATTCCCGCTGGCGGATGGCCCTGAGCAGCACCATCAGAGCCAGCAAGATCGCCAGCAGGCTGGAGAAGGCTGCGGCCACGATGAGTTGGGCCAGGTGTCGCCAGTTGTCCAGGAAGAAGTCCTCCGTGATCGTCAGGTTGACGATCAAGGGGTATCGGTCCACCCGGCGAGCTGCCCCGAGCCGGGCCACTGGCCGATTCTCGGCCTGGCGCGTCCCCACCGTGTAGGCTGTCCCAGCGTCCTTCCCCTGCCGGCCCACGATCTCGTAGGTGGAGCCGGTAAGGTTTTGCATCCCGATCTGGCTCTCCACCTGAGGCCAGCGAGTTAGCAGCGTGAAGTCTTCCCGATAGAGCGAAATGGAGGCCCCTTTACCCAGGTTCGAGCCGAATCGCTGGTAGAAGTCCGTGAACACCTCCGCGGAAATGCCCACCAGGATCAGCCCGAGGAACTCCCCCCTGGCGTTCTCGAGCCGTCGGCTGATGTAGAACACCCACTTCCCGTTGCCCTTGTTTCGCACAGGGCTGCTGATGAAGGAGCCAAGATCGGGGTTGTTCAGGCGGGCCTGGAAGTAGTCCCGGTCTCCCAGGTTGATGGCCGGGGTCGGGTGGTTCCGGGTGAAGTTGATGACATCCCCGTTATCGGCAACGATGGTGGCCACGTCCACCTGTGGCATGCCCTCGGTGCGCTCCTTCAACATGCTGAAAGTATCGGGACCACTCAGGCGCCGACGCAGGTCGCCAGCATCCTTGGGCTTCGCCGCCAGCACCCGCTCGGTGATGCTGTCCAGGGCCAGATGAGCCGTGGCCATGTTCTGGAAGGCGTGCTCGACCAGGACGAGCGAGTGGCTGCCCATCTGCTTCCGCCAGAGCTCCACTTCCCGTCGGCGGAGGATGAGAATGGAACCCACCGTGGCCACCACCACCAGCAGGACCAGCAGGGCACCAAGGCCTATAGCCAGCTGGCTGGCACGGAACGGACGGTGGAGCTGTGCTGGGATAGCGGTGGGTCTGGTCATGGGAGGGCGGGGGCTCCACACATCGGAGTAGTGCTTTGAGTCGGATCACACTGCGCAGATTGGCAAGGTCTAGACCTGACCTAGAGACGATGCTTAAAACGTTGGCCTCCAGAATCTCCTGTCCCTTTCCCACCCATCGGCACACCAGGCCTGAAGCTTTTCTTTTCCCCTCTTCTTCGCTTGAATCCGAGTTGTCAAAGGTATTTCCTTGGTTTGCATCGGAGTTCATCCGTGGCAGACCCTACATTGATCTGTTTTCGGCGCTCCTTTGTGGATGATTTTCAACGTCCAGGAACTCCCGTTCGGACCCTAATTCCGTTCCTGCCCCCCAACAGGCCGAGCGACTACTCGCTGAGCACCCGATCGAAGCGGCGAACCTGACACCAGCCCGATGCACATAGCACACCGCCGCGAGAATGGGGGGCTTGGGCAACTCGGAGTGATGCAACAGGAGGTTCTCCAGAACGGCTCCCCGCTAAAAGAGCACAGCGTCTCGTTTCTCGATCAGGGCAAAGCAGCCCCAGCGCTGATATTGGTGATCCTTACCTCCCCGAAGGCCTGTCCCTTCAGGGTGAAGGAGATGCCGAAGTTTGGCCCAAGGAGGAGGCGGCAAGCATCCCTTTGGTTAATTCGTTCGGCGTTCACTCAGGCTCCTAGGATTCACAGCGCATGTGCGAACTCACCTCACCCCAATTCTTTCGAGATGTTTTTGGAGTTCCCTCAACCCGAAGGGCTTTGACAGCAAGGTGACGCCCGGATGAGCAGAGACCAGGTCTTGTGCAGTCTGGTCAACTCTTCCCGTAGCAAGTAGGACGGGCAACGCTGGGCGCAACATACGCAGGCGGGGAAGCGTTCCGATGCCGCCCAGCCCCGGCATGTTCATGTCCAGGATGACAAGATCCGCCTCAAGCCCTCCTTCGAGCATGGCCAGAGCCTCCTCGCCACTTAGGGCAGTTTTCACTGTCGTGTGGCCCAGGACTTCCAGGATCATCTGGACGGAACTCTGGATCAGGTCATCGTCGTCCACCAGAAGCACCCTTATGGCACCGGGAGGGGCCTGCAGGGCCTCGGAAGCCTCAGGTGCTGCGTCCAGGACTGGGGCTTCCTCCTCGCAGGCTGGGAAGCGCATCATCACGCGAGTGCCCTTGCCTTGCTCACTCTCAATCGACATCTGGCCCTGGTGTGCCTTCACGGTGCTGAAGACCATGGAGAGGCCCAGCCCCGTGCCTTGGCCAGTCTCCTTGGTGGTGTAGAAGGGCTCCATGGCCTTCTCCAAGACCTCCTTGGACATTCCCGTCCCGTTGTCTTCCACCACCACCTCGATCCAGTCATTGTCAACATTGCGTGTGTGCAGAGTGAGGGTGCCATTCTCCGGCATGGCATCCACGGCGTTCACGCAGAGGTTCATGAAGGCATGAGTCAAGGCGCTGGCGTCGCCCAGGATAGGCCGCAGGTTCGCCTCCAGAGCAATCACAAGGCGAACTTTCGCAAGGGTCGTACGCTCCAAAAGGGCGACCTCCTCCTTAAGAATTGCATTCATATCGAGTCGGCGATTCTCAACTGGGCTTTGCCGGGCGAAGCTCAGTAGGCTCCTGACCGTCTTGCCGCCCCGCTCTGTGGCCTTGCAGATGGTGCCGAGGGCCTGGTGTAGGGGGCTGCCGTAGGGCTGGGTGCCGATGTGGGCTGAGGCTAGGCCGAGGATGGCACCCAGAACATTGTTCATATCGTGAGCAACTCCGCCCGCCAAGGTGCCCAGGCTTTCCATTTTTTGGGACTGCTGCAACTGGGCTTGGAGTTCAGCCCTCGCTTGTTCAGCATTGCGGCGATGTGAAACATCTTCGTGCATTAGGACAAATCGTTCAGGCCGCCCACTTGCCCCATTGATGGGAAATCCGATGGCTCGAACCCAGACCGGAGAATCTGGTAATTCCGGGAACAGGTTGTGAGCGTTGTAAGAAGTCTCTGGGAAAAAGACAACCTCACCGGCCTGGATTCTGTCAAACAATGGACCCAGTCCCTGCGAAGCCAGGGTGGGATCGGAGAACATGCAATAGCCAGCCGGAGGGATGGAGCCAAAGAGCTTTAAAAATGCCGGGTTGGTTCTAGTCGTCCGCCCCTCGCTGTCCAGAATTTGGATGGACATGGGGTTGTTGTCAATAACAGCCGAAAGGGCTGTTGATTGAGCTACCAAGTCATCTTTCGTCTTCCTTTGCTCTGTGATGTCAGTATTTGTTCCAATCATCCGTATTGGCTTCCCATCGGGGTCACGGCTAACCACCATGCCTCGACCCTGAACCCACCGCCAACTTCCGTCCTTGCATAACATCCGAAACTCGATAGTTGCGTGGCCGGGCCTCCCTTCCATGTAGGGCTGCAATGTTGCAAATACCTCAGACGCGTCATCAGGATGGATGCGCTTGCTCCATTCGTCTGACCCTGTGCCGATTTCGGTATCGGAATACCCAAGCATTTCCTTGTAGCGCGGTGAGAAGTAAGCCATACCTGTCTCGACATTCCAGTCCCACAGGCCGTCGCCAGACCCTTCGATTGCAAATTTCCAACGCTCTTCGCTCTCAAGCAGATCCTTCTCTACCTGCTTGCGCTCTGTGATGTCCCGGCAAAGGGAAATTATTCGCAGCGAATCTCCTTCACCATCCAGGGTCGCATTGATTTCCAAGGGAGTGATTCGACCACTCCCATCCACGTAATCGATCTCCAAGTTTCTGATAAATCCCACTTTCAGGCAACGCACAACGGCCTCGGCATTTTTCTGCGTTTCGTAATCAGCAGTCCACTCCAGGACGCTCCTACCTAGAATTTCGCTGAGTTCGCTCCGCCCAGTGAAGCGAAGATATTCCTGATTTGCGTCCAGGACTTTGCCTTTGTCATCGAGGATCAAGTAACCCGTTCCCGTGGTCTCAATGAGGGCACGATACTTTTTCTCGTTGTCACGAAGCGCATCCTCCCCTCTTTTGCGCTCGGTGATGTCACGCGCACTTCCGATCACGCCGATCACCCTACCCTCGGCGTCTCGGTATGGAGCTTTACTGGATTGGTAAATTCGATAGCCCTTCGGACCAGGGACAACTTCCTCCACAACCTCACCTTTGTTTTTCTCCATGATGCGCTGGTCAATGGCCATCAAGGCCGAAGCCACTGGGTCATCATAGATTTCGGCATCGGTCTTCCCGAGCACTTGGTCCGGGGTCTTACCAACATCCAGATACATGGCCGAATTCGAGAATAGGTAATGGCCCTCTCGCCCCTTCAGAAAAATCGGGTCAGGAATGGCTTCCGTGATTGCTGTGAGCAGTGCCTCGCTGTCCCTCAATGCACTGACGAGGTTGGCTATAGGCAGGCACATCAGCACATTAGCGAAGAGGAAGACCTGCAGGAACAAAATCTCCGAGCGGAGGTCAAAAGCATCTCCGACATGAGAAGTCACAAAAGATATAGAAATGAGACCGCAGGCTGCTGCCAAGAAGATCGCCAGCGCCGCTCCTAAAAAGCCGAAACGGAAGGCAGC
Organism: uncultured Holophagaceae bacterium; assembly: GCA_903843705.1. Classification (GTDB taxonomy): domain Bacteria; phylum Acidobacteriota; class Holophagae; order Holophagales; family Holophagaceae; genus Geothrix. The sequence continues at coordinate 7,610 of CAIMQW010000100.1, forward strand.
CAAGAGGAGTAGTGGGCTTAAGATAAAGATCCATGAAATGTAGCCCCCCTGGATGCACGAAACAGTGGCAACGGGGATAATGAGCAGGATGATCAGGGCTTCCCAGCGCCTCGCTGATTGGAGTAGACCGGTGAACTCAGGCCATGCCATCCCAGCAAACACGGGCACGATGATCAGTAGTCCCAACGCATCAGCTGCAAACCATGTCCTAAACACGGCCAAGAATGGAAGTCCCTGGTGCAAGTGCAAGGCTAAGGCGGCGAGGGCAGCGGAGGTCGTTGGGGCAAGCACTCCTGCGATGAAAAGGAACTTGATCAGCGATTTCAGGTAGGTCAGGTCTGCCTGTTCCCCGGGTTCCCAGATGCGGAACAACCAACCGGCCAGGAGGATCTCAACGGAGTTGCAGAGACCGAGAATGATCGCCATCCAACCGGCATCCCCCATCACCAAATTGGCGGCGAGATTCCCAGCAAGACCGCACACGAGCCAACCCGCCCACCTCTTCGGCGAAGTCTTTAACACGGCCAGCAACACTACAGCATTGGCCAGCCAGATGGAGGCGATACGCCCGGTTTCCCTGGTCAATGCAATCCCGATCACGGCAGCCACAAATACAGCAACCGTGATCCAGATGAAAAGGGCCACTCTATTCCAGAGATGAACGAACCAGAGCCGACTCATGGGAGTCCTCACTTAAAGCAGGCACTGTTTAGGGAATTCTAGGGACATCCTGCGCACCGGTGTAGAGAATATTTCATACCCGAATCCCATAGGTGAACAGCAAGCCTGGCATCGGCACGACGCCAGGCAACCCGAAGCAGACCAGATTTCGCTGGAAGGGAGATGGGTGGGAGTCAGAAGGCCTCTACATCGCAAGCAATCGCCATTCATTGAGCGATCAATCGGAGGCCCCGAGGGCGTCGCCTGACCTGAAAGCATGAAAATGCCCAGCCTGGTAAAAAAAACAACCACGGGTGTTATCGGCCACCACTGCCCGTATGGTGAGATTGGGGTCTGACCTCAGTTGAATGCATTGAAATCGCGTAGAGACAACGCGCTAAAAAGCGATTCAAGCCTAACTATGTATCCAATTGCGTTGTAGTTCCTCTGGCTGCCAACCTTAATGGTGGCTATGGCTATGGCTTGGGCAACGTTGAGATCCAGGTCGATCCAGCCGGGATCGGTGTTCAGCGCGTCGATGCCGGCCTTCCACTCCTCTTTGGGGCCTTCCACCACCACCAAAAAGCCGGTCTTGGTGTCCCGCAGGTTCCGCTCAAGAAGGGCCGCCGCGGGACTGAGCGCCGCAGGCGCCGGGGCCTGGGCCAAGACCTGGGCACAGACAGCCACCGCGCAGAGCATCAGGCGCATGGCGTAATCCAGAGCAACACAGGCCAGGAAAGCGATCCGGCCGGGCGACCAGGGCGGTTCGTGAGCCTTGTCCAGATCGCGGTCAGTGCCCCAACGCCCTGTCCGCAGCGCGCCCCAGGTCGCCACTGCCTTGGCTGTTGGCGAGGCTCTTGGCGAGGGCCGTAACCATCGCTTCCGCGACGGCGGCCGGCAGGTGCGGTAGCAGGTCCGCGGCGGCGGCCACAGCGAGGAGTTGGTGGGCGTGGTTGAAGGTGGGATCGTTGCGGGTGGCGGCCTCGGCCAGGGCCGCCAGGGCTGCTTCCCCCTGCCCCGCCCGGACCAAGCCCAGGGCGTGGCTCATGGCGAGGACCAGCTCCAGGTCTAGCACTGCGTCCGTGAGGCCTTCCGCCGTCGGCTCGGCCACAGCGGCGGGACGCAGGCGGCCCTCCTCCTCATCCGTGGGAAAGAGATTCACCAGGGCCGCGGCCTGGCACCAGACGCGGGGATCTGTGGGCCGGGTGCGGGCGAGGGTGGCTAGGTAGGCGAAGGTCCAGGCGGTCTTGCCTTCGAGGTCCCGGCGGGCGTCCAGCTGCTTCTCCGAGGCCGCCAGCACCAAGGCCGCCAGCGTGTCCGCGGCCCCCTGCCCGGCCTTGAGCCGAGCGGTCAGGTTATCCAGCAGGGCCACCAGGCCCAGGTCGCAGACCTCCCGGGCCTGGGTCTCCAGGGCCTCGGCGTTGAGGGTGAGTTCCCCCCAGATCACGACGAGTTTCAGGTCGGCCAGGCGTTTGGCGGCCCGCCGGGCCCAGAACGTGTCCTCGACGGTGGCGGCCACCCAGGCGGCGAGGCCCATGAGCCGCCGCCCCGTGGCCTTCGGCAGCTCGAGCCGCTCCTGGAGCTCGCCCAGGTGATCGGCGAGGATGGCCTTGTGGCCGACGTTGGCCATGTCGAGCTCAGTGAGCTGACCCAGGCGCTGGAAGTCCGCGGCCACGGGCAGCTCGAAGCCCTGGGCCTCGGCATAGGCCAGGGCGGGTCGGTGGGAGGCGACGAAGGACTCGAGGTTGCGCCAGGAGCCGCTGCCCTTGGCTGCCAGGACTTGGGCTAGGGCCGCAGGCTCCCGGCGCCCTTCATGCGCCGCCATGTGCACCTGGATGGCCAGGGCCCGCCGGAAGCTAGCTTCCCCCAGCAGGCCCCGCATCCGCAGCACGGCCCGCAGGCCCAGGATGCCGTGGGGCACGTGCGGCAGATAGGCTTCCCAGTCAATGCGCGGCACCAGCGTCTTCACCGCCTCCCGCACCGCATCCCGTACCCCCTCCGGCTCCGCCACCCGCGCCGCGAAGACCTTAAAGAACGCCGAAGAAGGCGCCTCCAGCTCCTGCAACCATCGGGACTCAGCGGACATGGGACCTCAAATAAAGATCAAGTAAAGGATTCACCAGAGCCATCACGACCCTTCCAAGGGCAGGCCCCAGGCGGTGGCGAGCTGGCGGGCCCAGTGGTGGGTCCAGGCACGCTTCCACACGAGGCTGCCTTCCTTCATGTCGGCGGCCTCCAGACGCTGGCGCAGCTCGGTACGGAGGGCCTCGGCGGCGGGTCCCAGGGTGGCCTCGGCCAGGGCCAGCAGGGCGGCGCGGGCCTCGCGCTCTCGGTCATGGTGGTCCAGGTAGCCCGCCGACTCCGGCGAAGGCGCCGCGGCCCGGAGGCGCTGCCAGGCCTCGAAGGCGGCCTTGGCGGCGGGATCGCCCCGCAAGGGGGCCTGCACCTGCTCCCAGCCCCGCCCCGCATCCAGGGCCGGGCCCGCCCGCAGCAAGGCCTCGCGCAGCTTGACGGCCTTGGCCACGTCGCGGTCCAGGTGCTTGAGCGCCACGAAGGTGCGGGGCTTGTCCCGCTTCTCGCGGCGGTCGAAGAAGGCGTTGAGGGCCGAGACCACCACCTCCATGGGCACGGCCTCGGCCTCCCAGGCCAGCACCTGCCGGTAGTCGTCGGTGCTCAGCAGACCGGCGCGGCCCCAGGCCCGGAAGGCCCACTCGCGCTCCAGCCAGTCCTTCTCCTCGCTCGAGTAGGGCATCAGGGCCCCGCCGCCGGTTCTGGCACCAGCCAGGTCCCGTCCTTCAGCTGCAGGGCGCCGTTCTCCCAGGCCAGGATCTCCTCGGAGATGATCCGGGCCTTGGCGAAGCCGCGCAGCCGGAACTTGCCGGTGCCCAGCACCCGGCCCTGTCGGTCCCAGACGCCCAGCTGCCAGAGGGTGCCCTGGTGCTCACCCACTTGGAGGAAGACGCCTTTCTTTCCCTCGCCGCCCCAGGCTGCGTCCGGGGGCACCGAGGTCGGCCGGGCGGGCGCCCCGCCGCAGGCGACCAGCCCGGCCACCCCTGCAGCTGTCGTCACCAGGATCACCGAAGGTCGCGCCATCCCTCCATTCTAGGGGCGGGATGCCGAATTCGCACAGGCCACGGGAAGCCTAAATCACGTGCTTGTCGGTAGACTGGGAGCTTGAGGGGGGCCAGGTCCTGATCCGCGAACAGATCCGCTACAAGTGCCGCAAGGAGATCGACAAGCTGCGCGAGGCTGGCCGCGTGGCC
>CAIMQW010000101.1 GCA_903843705.1 uncultured Holophagaceae bacterium
CCACCCCCATGAGGTAGCGGGGCCGGTCGGCGGGCAGCTCCTTGACGAACTCCGCCAGCAGGGCGTTCATCTCGGGCTTGGGCTCCCCCACGCTGAGGCCCCCCACGGCGAAACCCTGGAAGGGGGTCCGGGCATCCAGCTCCAGGGCCTCGGCCAGGTGCCGGCGGCGCAGGTCCAGGTGGGTGCCCCCCTGGTTGATGGCGAAGAGAGCCTGGTAGTCCTGCAGGGGCACGGCCCGGCTGCGGGCCAGCCAGCGGGTGGTGCGTGCCATGCTGATCTCCAGTTTCGAGCGCTCCAGCTGGCCCGGCGGGCACTCGTCCAGGGCCATGCAGATGTCCGAGCCCAGGTTCCGCTGGATCTCCAGGCTGCGCTCTGGGGACAGGAACTGGGGGCTGCCGTCGATGTGGCTCTGGAAGGTCACCCCCTCCTCGTTCATCTTCCGCAGCGAGGCCAGGGAGAAGACCTGGAAGCCGCCCGAGTCCGTCAGGATGGGACCGTCCCAGCCCATGAAGCGGTGCAGCCCTCCCAGCCGGGCCACCAGCTCGTCCCCCGGACGAAGCCCTAAGTGGTAGGTATTGCCTAGGATTACCTGGGGCCCGATCTCCCGGAGCTGGACCGGCGTGATGCCCTTGACCGTGCCCTGGGTGCCCACGGGCATGAAAGCCGGGGTCAGGACCGGGCCGTGACCGGTCTGGAAGCACCCCGCCCGGGCGGGGGTTTCCGGGCAATCGGCCTCGGTGCGGTATGCGCAAGATCGGTCTGCTGGATATGGCATGATAGGGACTCGGCTTTCATAACAATGATTGGCACTTCCACTCAGCGGGCCGCACTAACAAGGACGCGGCTTCAGGGAATATCCTCAGAGCACCGTCGTGTCGAGCGGATGGCCCCGAGTTTCAAGGCTTGACCTGCCGACGACCCTTTGCCATCTTAGCCGTTGGGCTTGACCCAGATCTTTATCCTATTCTCTGAAGCTGAACCGGTGTTTCCATCGGCTCAGCTCGCTGTTTTTTCCCTGTGGATTTTTCAAGGGAGTCGCATGAGCAAAGACCCCAACAAATCGGTTCCAGCCAAACCGGCCGCTCCCGTCGAGACGCTGGAGGACGCCGTCTACAAGACGTCCCTCGTCGCCGGGAACGAAGAGATCAGGCGGGGCAATCCCATGGTCACCATCCCGACGACGGTGGCCATGTATGTGCTGTTCTCGGTGGTGGCCTTCCAGCTCGCCAAGCAGTCGCAGGTGGTCAAGGAGAAGTTGAAGACGGTCGGCATCGACCTCGCGGAGCAGGCTGATGCCGCGCCGCCGCCGCCCCCGCCTCCTCCTCCGCCCCCGCCGCCCCCCCCGCCCCCGCCCATGGCGGCCACATCCAAGGCGGACACGACTCCCATCGACCCCCGCCAGGAAGTGGTGCCTGAGCAGGCCCCGAAGGAACTGCCCAAGCAGGATCACTCGCTGGGTGGCGTTCCGGGCGGCGTGCCCGGCGGCGTGCCCGGTGGTGTCATCGGCGGCGTCGTGGGTGGCGTCATCGGCGGCGTGCCCGGCGGCACCGGCAAGGTGGTCGACTTCGACTTCAGCCAGATCAAGGTAAAGTACCAGCCCCCCGCCCCTCCCTACCCGGCCCTGGCCAAGATCGCCAAGATCCAGGGCACGGTGGTTGTCGAGATCGTTGTGGGTCCCGATGGCGTGCCCACCTCGGCCAGCGCCAAGGAAGGACCGCCCCAGCTGCGCCCCACTGCCGAGGCCTATGCCATGCAGTGGAAGTTCGAGCCAGCCTTGCTGAACGGACAGCCGCAGTACGCCCGCTTCAAATTGACCATGCCGTTCCGACTCCGGTAGTCCCCCCAACCTCCGTCATCCAACTCTTCCACTTTTCTTCCACAAGGAACTCCCATGAACCTGCTCTCCTCCCCCCTGATGCTCGCCCTGGCCGAGGGCGGCCAAGACAGCTTCTCCCCCCGCGAGCTCTTCATGGCGGCCTCCCCCGCCAACAAGGGCATCATCATCCTGCTCATCTTCCTCTTCTGCTATCAGGTCTACGTGGCGGTCGAGCGCTTCGTGACCTACGCGCAGAGCAATCAGGCCTCTGACAAGTTCCTCAAGCTCTTCATGGACACCCTCCGCCGCGGTGACTTCGAGGCCGCCAAGCGCGCCGCCACCACCCACAACAAGAGCCACATCGCTCTCGTTCTCAAGCACGGCCTGGACATCTTCCAGTACGAGAAGCAGCTCAAGACCATGAACCCCCACCACGACGCCATCCAGCCCGTTGAGCGCGCCATCCAGCGCGGCACCGCCGAGGTACTCGAGCTCCTCAAGAAGGGCATGAGTGGCCTGGGCACCATCGGCGCGCTGGCCCCCTTCATCGGCCTGCTCGGCACCGTCATCGGCATCATCAAGGTCTTCTCCGACCTGAAGACCAAGGGCGCGGGCGACATCAACGCGCTGGCCGGCTCCATCGGTGAGGCCCTCGCCACCACCGCCCTCGGCCTCTTCGTCGCCATCCCCGCCGTGTGGATCTACAACCTGCTGGTGAACAAGCAGGACGTGGTGGTCACCAACATCAACAACGCCGCCTCCCAGATGATCGATGAGTTCATCCGCCGCGAGAGCCAGAACTAAGCTGCTTCCCCACCCCGCCCGGGGGCGCAAGTCCCCGGGTCATTCAGAGGAGAACACACCATGGATACAGGTGGTTCCAAGGGTGGAATGAAGGCTGACATCAACGTCACGCCGCTGGTGGACATCGTGCTGGTGCTGCTGATCATCTTCATCGTGATCACACCCGCCGTGAACAACGCCGTGAAGCTGCCGTTGGCCAAGCATGCCCCGAAGGTGGAGCAGCAGCAGGACTCGGGTCAGAAGTACCTGACCCTCATGCTGACCTCCAAGCGCAACGACAAGTATGAAGTGACGGGCCCCGGCGCCATCCTCATTGACGACAAGGACGCGAAGGACATGCGTTTCTTCATCAACAACGAGGCCCAGCGCCAGCAGCTCGAGGACTTCATCAGCCGCAACGTGTCACAGCTTAACGACAAGCGCGTGTTCGTGAAGGCCGATGCCGACCTCCCCTTCAAGTACATCAACGAGCTCTTCCAGACCTGCCGCAAGGGGGGCGCTGACGAGGCGTCCATCGTGACCAGCGAAGACAAGGGCGAAAAGAAGGAAGGGGGTCACTGATGGATACCGGTGGTGCCAAGGGCAAACAGAAATCCGATATCAATGTCACTCCCCTAATCGACATCGTGCTGGTGCTGCTCATCGTCTTCATCGTGATGGTGCCGGGCCTGAGCAAGGCCATGAAGGTGGTGGTACCCCAGGTCGTCCAGACTGCCACCCCCCCCAAGCCTGATCCCAACAACATCCTGATCCAGGTGGACCTGGACGGGACCATCACGCTCCAGCAGGACAAGATCGACACCCAGGGCCTCAAGGACCGAATCCCTGACGCCGTCATGCTGCAGCCCCTCAACTACCGCAAGGTCTTCCTGAAGGTCGACGAGGACGTGAAGTTCCAGGTCATGGTGGACGTGCTCGACGCGATCCGCGCCGCCTCGGACACGGCGAAGAAGAAGTCCCTCGAGCAGCTCGACAAGTTCCAGGGCCAGGACGGCGGTGACGTCAAGGTCGCCGTCTCCCTCAAGAAGCGGGCGGGAGCTCCCACCACCTGAGTGCGCTGAAAAAAGTTCAAACTATTTTCATCAGGGCCCCAGTCGGGGTCCTGATTTTTTGCGCCTTGGTATAGAGGAAACCGCGTAGTCGGTCGGCTCGTCTAAGTATTACCGTTCATATATTTGGACACATTTGGGTCCCTTGGGGGGCCGGGCAAGGCCCGAAAAGGGGCCCTGAAACGCACTGAAACGGGGGGGTGACTGGTAGGCCATCAAGCGTATTTCGCTGTTGTTGGTCGGGTTGGACACTGTGCTCAGAGCTTCACCACCTTCCTCTCGCGAATACGGGAAGCCAAGTCCAGAGCCCAATCGTTTCACCCAGGAGTGTTCCATGACCACCTTCAGCGCCCTCCCCCTTACCCGCACCTCCTTCCGGCTCACCCTCTCCTTGCTGGCCGTTACCCTGGCTGCGGGGACCCCCACCACCCGCACCGAGGTGGAAGCCCCCCAACTGGTGAAGGCCGCCACCGAGGGTCTGGTCAACCGGCGCGCTGAGCTGGGCCTGGACGCGGACCATGCCTTCCAGGTGCGCGGCTCCCACGCCGACGAGCTGGGCCAGACCCACGGCCACCACAGCCAGCTCTACAAGGGCATCCGGGTGTGGGGTGGCGATGCCATCACCCACCTGGACCGCCACGGCGTGGAGCTGCCCCTCACCGACGCCCTCAAGCGCAACGTCCTCCTCAATGTGACGGCCTCCCTGAGTGCCGGCGAAGCCCTGGCGGCGGCCCTCCAGGACTTGGCCCCCCTCGGCGCCTTCTCCGTAGCCCCCACCACAGAGCTGGTGGTCTTCCCCGAGACCAGCCTCCTAGTCCGCAAGTCCTCCCGCTACTCCCAGGACCAGGACCTCGACGCCACCGGCATGGAACAGGAAGTGGTCCGCCACACCCTGGCGTACCACATCCACACCGAGCTTGAGAATGCCCAGGACGGCATCCGGCACACCGACTACCTCGTGAACGCCCATACCGGGGCGATCCTCAGGCAGTGGAACACGCTGCACACCATCGGCACCACTGGCACGGGCAACAGCCAGTACTCGGGCGTGGTAACGGTCAACACCAACAGCACCGCCACCGGCTATGAGCTGCGCGACCTGACCCGCGGCACGGGTGGCACTTTCGGCAGCAACGTGGTCACCAACGCCGCCCACGCCGCTACCAGCTCCACCACCGCTGGCACCATTTACACCAGCGCCACCAACACCTGGGGCGACGGCGCCAACTTCGTCGAGACCGCCTCCACCACCGCCGCCAACGGCCAGACCGCCGCGGTGGACGCCATGTTCGGCATGACCAAGTCCTGGGACTTCTACAAGAACGTCTTCGGCCGCAACGGCATCGACGGCAAGGGCACTGCCACCTACAGCCGGGTGCACATCGGCAACGCCTACGACAACGCCTTCTGGTCCGACAGCTGCTTCTGCATGACCTACGGCGACGGCACCGGCTTCACCACCCTGACGGCCCTGGATGTGGCGGGTCACGAGCTGAGCCACGGCGTCTGCGCCCGCACCGCGAACCTGGTCTACTGCGGCGAGTCCGGCGGCCTCAACGAAGCGAACTCCGACATCTTCGGCACCCTGATCGAGTTCTACGCCCGCGGCGGCTCCGGCGCCAACATCGGCAACACGGGCGGCAACTGGACCATCGGCGAGCAGCTCTCCGCCACCCCCCTCCGCTACATGTACAAGCCCAGCCTGGATGGCCACAGCCCCGATGCCTGGAGCGCCTCCCTCGGCAGCCTGGACGTGCACTACTCCAGCGGCCCCATGAACCGGTGCTTCTACTTCCTGAGCCAGGGCGCCACCAGCACTGGCAACACCAGCACCAGCTACCTGCCTAAGGGCATGGTCGGCCTGGGCAACAACAAGGCCGCGGCCATCTGGTTCCGCACCCTTACCACCTACCTCACCAGCACCTCCAACTATGCCGCCACCCGCACCGCCGCCATCAGCGCCGCCAAGGACCTCTACGGCGCCGGCAGCCCGGAAGAGCAGGCCGTGTGGAACGCCTTCCACGGCATCAACGTGGGCGCCGCCTGGTCCAGCGCTGTCCCCGACACCACCGCGCCTAAGGCCACGGCCGCTGAGGCTGGCACGGCCGGCACCATCACGCTGACCACCACGGCCACCGACAACATCGGCGTCACCAAGGTCGAGTTCTACGTGGATGGCCTTCTCAAGGGCACCAGCACCGCCGCCCCCTTCGCCCTGAATCTGGACTCCAAGACCCTGACCAACGCCAGCCACAGCCTAGTGACCAAGGCCTACGACGCGGCCGGCAACGTCGGCACCTCCCCCACCGTCAGCTTCGCCATCAGCAACCCTGTCCCCGACACCACCGCCCCCAAGGCCGCCGGCTGCGTCTCCGGCTCTGCCGGCACCATCAGCCTATCCGCCACGGCCACCGACAACGTCGGCGTCATCAGGGTCGAGTATTACGTCGATGGCACCCTCAAGGGCACCACCACTGCCGCCCCCCACGCCCTGAGCCTGGACTCCAAGACCCTCTCCAATGCCGTGCACAGCTTGGTGGTCAAGGCCTACGACGCCGCCGGCAACGTCGGCACCTCCGCCGCCGCCACCTTCGTCATCTACAACGCCTCTGTCGTCTCCTCCTACAACGAGGTCGAGAGCAACAGCACGCTCGCCAGCGCCAACGTCCTCGCCGACACCATCACCAAGGTCACCGGCACCATCAACAGCAGCACCGACCAGGACTTCTACAAGCTCACCGTCGGCGCGGGCCGCACCCTGACCGTGACCATGACCGGCCCCGTCGGCAAAGACTATGATCTCTACCTACTCAACAACACCGGCACCACCCTGAAGTACAGCTCCACCTTCACCTGCACTGAGTCGGTGACCTACCAGAACACGGGCGCCACAGCGGTGTTCGTCATCAAGGTCGTCGGCTACGCCGGTTCCTTCGCCACCAACAATGCCTACACCCTGACCATCAGCCGCTAGATCGAGCAGATTCCAAGAGAGGAGGGCCGCCCCGGCGGCCCTCCTCTTTGTCAGGCCTGCTCAGGCTGCGACCGGCTTCCGGCGCTGGCCCAGCACCGTGCCGTAGGCTACCCCGGCCACGGTGATGAGCACGCCCAGCAGTCCGGGCAGTGTGGCCCGCTCTCCCAGCAAGGGCACGGCCAGCAGGTATTGGATGATGGGCAGCAGCTGAAGCCAGATTGCGGCTTCCGAGACGGCCAGGGTGCCGTAGGCCTGGGACATGAGGATCTGACCCCCGTAAGCCAGCAGGCTCATGAGGATGGCCAGGGACCAGGGCCCCAGGCCGCCGGGCCAAGGGCTCAGGGCGAAGGGCAGCACCACCGGCAGCCCGGCCACGCAGAAAAAGAAGAAGATCGTGGCGGCGTTGTCCGTGTGCCGGACCGCACGGATGGCATTGGCGCTGGTGGCGGCAAACACTGCTGCGGCCAGCGCCGCCAGCTGGCCCCGGCCGAAGCCCAGGCCGAGGTGGCCCTGGCTGAGCACCAGCGCCACACCCAGGGACGCGGCCAGGATGGAGAGCCAGAGGTGGAGGGTGGGGCGTTCCTTGAAGAGCACCAGGGACATGCCCGTGGCAATCACCGGAAAGACATTGTAGAGGATGCCCGCCTCGCCGGCCGGGATGTGGGCCAGGGCGTAGAAGTAGAGCACCACCACGGCTCCGCCCGAGAGGCCGCGGGTCACCAGCAGCCGGTAGTTGCTGGGCCGGTAGAGCCCCGGGATCAGGCCGAAGGCCACCAGGCTGAGGAGGGCCCCCACCACAAAGCGCATCACCGCGAGATGGCCTGCCGAGAACCCCATGCCCGGCAGGGTGAGCTTCCGCGCCAGGATGGCCATCAAGCCGAAGCACAGGGCCGACCCAGCCAGCTGCGCCCGCGCCACCATGCGGCGACGGGACAGGGCAGCGGTGGCGGTAGGCATGTCCTCCATCCTGCCTGGAATACCCCGCCCAGGGCGACAGGAAGGATCTCAAATGGATATACCGCGGAGGACACAGAGCGCGCAGAGGAAAACTTGGGGACCACATGGTGGGTGCACTCCCGGGCAGGCAAGGCGCGGGCAGCCCATCACCAGCATGTCTCTGCGTCCTCTGCGTCCCATGCGGTTGGTCGTTGTTTCTTTCCCGAACGCCGCATCGGCACTCAGGGGTTGTAGGCGCCCTGGGGCTGGTTGAGGCCGGCGGTGTGGAAGGCCTCCTGCAGGGCGCCGCCGCGGAAGGCGCCTCGGTCGGCGGCCTCCAGGTGATCTAGAAGGTGGGAGAGGTTGGCGCCGCTGGGCACAGTGGGCACGCCCAGGTCCGCTGCCAGCTGCGGCAGGGTCAGGTCATCCAGGAAGGTGCCCTCCTCGCGGACCACCACGCCGCGCAGCGTGTACTGGTCCGTGGGGCCCGTGTGGGTGCGCAGGCTGGAGGACGGGACCACCACCGCGTCCACCCAGCCGGCGCGGCCCTCGTGGGCTTCGCGGTCTGCGTGGGCGGCATACTTCAGGTCCGCGCCACAGAGCAGCCCGGCGACAGTGACGGTCTCCCCGAAACTGAAGTTCTTGGTCGCCACCACCCGCAGGTGGCTGCCCACCGCGCGGTTCAGCTCCGCCGCCACGCGGCTGAGGGTCGGGGCGAAGCTGGGTCCGGTGAGCAGCAGCACGCGCCGCCCCGCGTAGCCCTGAGCCCGGGGGCTGCGGATGAAGCGACGGCTGTGCTCCAGGAAGCGCCGCACCAGGCCCACGCCGTTCTCCAGCTGCGCCCAGGACCTTGAGTAGAAGGCGCGGCCTGGTACCTCGAGGCCCGCCCGGGTGAACCACTCGTCCGCCAGCAGCAGCCAGGGCTCCCCCTCGTTGGCCGCGGCGAGGCGTCGTACCTCAGGCTTCCAGCGCAGGGCCCACTCCCGGGCGAAGGCGGGATCCACGTCTTGCACGGTGGGTAGGCCATCCCGGTGCGCCGTGAGGCCCACGGGCACGCAGCTGAGGCTGAGCACGCTGCCCCGGCCTTCCCGGCGGCGGGCCCCTAGGTCATCCAGGGTCTGCTGCCAGATGGCGCCATCGTTGAGGCCCGGGGCCACCACCGCCTGGGTGTGGACATCGATGCCCCCGGCCAGTAGCCGGTCGATCTTGCGCAGGATGTCCCCCTCCCGGGGGTTGCCCACCACCCGGATCCGGGCAGCCGGGTCCGTGGCGTGGACCGACACATGGATGGGGCTCAGGCGCTCGCGGACGATGCGGTCCAGCTCTGCGTCATCGCTGCTCGACAGGGTCGTGAAGTGGCCGTAGAGGAAGGACAGGCGGATGTCCTCGTCCTTCAGGTAGAGCGACTTGCGGAAGCCCTTGGGCATCTGATGGACGAAGCAGAAGACGCAGTTCTGGCGACAGACCTTGACCTCATCCTGGGCCAGGTCCACGCCTATGCCCTCGCCGCCGTTCTCCACCGAAGTCTCCAAGGTGCTGCCGTCCGGTCGGCGCAGCCGCAGCACGGCCTCGTCCTCCCGAGTGATGAGGTACTGGTAGTTCAGCTGGTCCAGCACGGGCTCGCCGTGGATCTCCAGCAGGGTGTCGCCGGGCCGGATGCCGGCCTCCTCGGCCAGGCTGCCGGGTTCCACGGTGATGATCTGTACGCCTGTCTGCGCCAACTGCCGCTCCCTGCTCGGAATCCTCTGCGAGGATTCCGAGATTGATTCTGACAGGGTCTGCCCATCGGCCAGCCGATGGGCACAGACCCCCATCCACAGAAAGATCGGCCCCGCAGGGCCGATCTTCAGTCCTTTTCTATCTCCGGCCCGCCAGGGCCGGAGCAGGCTCAGGCGGGCGCTTTAGTTACCTTCCTGGCCTCAACCACTTTGTCGGCGTCGCGGCCCACGAGCTCCTGCAGGTGGTGGAAGGCCCAGGTGAAGGAGCCGACGCCCATGGTCAGGCTGCGCAGCTCGACGATGACGTCGCTCATCTCGGCCTGGGGGATATAGGCGGAGACCACATCCCAGCCGGTCCAGCCGGGTCGGGCGTCGAAACCAAGGACCTGGCCCCCGCGGCGACCCGTCACCAGGCGCTGGGCCTTGGGGGTGAATTCGCTGGGCACCGCAATGTGCACCTCGGAGATGGGTTCGAGCAGCACGGGATTGCAGAGGGGGGCACCCTCGGACATGCCGACACGGGCGGCGGTCTTGAAGGCCATGTCGGAGCTATCCACGGTGTGGTAGCTGCCGTCCACCAGGGCCACGTGGATATCCACCACGGGGAAGCCCAGGGGGCCGCGCTTCAGCCAGTCCACCACACCGTGCTCGATAGCCCCGAAGAAGTTTCGGGGCACCACGCCACCGACGATGCGCTCCTCGAACTGGAAGCCGGTGCCGCGCGGCAGGGGCTTGATCTCGAACCACACATCGCCGAACTGGCCGTGACCGCCGGTCTGGTGCTTGTGGCGACCATGGACCTTGGTCCCCTTGGTGAAGGTCTCGCGGTAGGGCACCAGCGGGGGGTGGTGTAGGACGTCCAGCCCGAAGCGGCTCTTGAGGCGGTCGAGAGCACACTTGAGGTGGACCTCGCCCTGGCCCCAGAGGATGCGCTCCTGGGTCTCGGAATTCTGCTCCACATGCAGGGAGGCATCCTCCTCGCAAAGTTTCTGGAGGGACAGCGAGAGCTTCACGTCATCGCCACTCTTCACCGTGTTCAGGCTGAGGGCCAGCATGGGCTGCATGGGAGCAGGCCAAGCCAGTTCCACGCGGCCCGAGGGCGTCAGCGCCTCGCTGGTGTGCACCTCATCCATGCGGCCCAGAGCCACCACTTCACCGGCCGAGGCCTTGGCCTGCTTGATCTGCTGGGCGCCGAAGGGACGGTTGATGCCGCTCACCCGGTTGCCGGCCAGGGAGGAACCATCGGCCACCTCGCCCCGCCAGATGCGGCTGATGCTCTGCTTGCCCACGTGCTGGGCGTGGACGGTCTTGAAGACCTGCACCAGGGCATCCTGGCCCTCGGGAATGCCCAGCCGCACGGCGGTGGCATCGACCCGGGGAGCCTCATCACACAGGGCCTGGAACAGCCGCCGCACCCCCGCGTCCTTGTCCGCGGAGCCGAAAAACACGGGCACGAGCAGGTCGGCCTGCACGTCCTTGGCCATGTCCTCGCTGACTTCCTCGAAGGAGGGCGCCATGTCGCTGAGCAGCTCTTCCATGAGGTGATCGTCGAAGTCCGCCAGCTTCTCCAGCAGGATCTGCCGCGCCTCGAGCTCCTCGGGCAGCACGGATTCCGGCATCTGCATCAGGTCCGCGTCCTTGCCGGCTTCGTACTTGTAGGCGTGCTCGCTGATGAGGTCCACGTAGCCCGTGATCTGGTCGCCTTCGCGGATGGGGACTTCGAGGAGGACGAGGGGCCGCTCAGAGACCTGCTGGAGGGCGTTCAGGACGTCCTTCAGCTTGCCGCCGCTGCCAGGGGCTTCCATCTTGTTGATGAAGACCACGTGGGGGACCTGGTGGTCGTCGAGGAACTTCAGAGTGGGCGCCACCATCAAGGCGCGGGCCGGATCGGGATCGCACACCACCACCGCGATGTCCGCAGCCATGAGCGCGTGAGCGCCCTCCTGGCTGAACTCCACGGAGCCCGGGCAGTCGATCAGGGTCCAGGCTTCGCCCTGGTAGGTGCAGGCGGCCAGGCTGGCCTCCACGCTCATCTGCCGGGCCTTGGCTTCCAGAGAAGCGTCACCGACCGTGTTGCCCTCCTTGACGGTGCCCTTGCGCGGCAGAGCTCCCGCCACGAACAGAAGGCTTTCCATCAAGGAGGTCTTTCCAGAGAGGTAGGGACCCACAATGGCCGCTACCCGTGGCGTTGACTGAGAATTCCCGCTCACAGTGCCTCCTGGCTGATTGGTTCAGAATGAGACCGAACCAAGTGTTCCGAGCCCGTCACACCCTGGCAACACTAAAAAAATGCCGCCTTAGAAAAGGCGGCATAAGTCACAAAATAACCGTGATTTGGGACTAATTTCGCAGGGGGCGGCCGGTCTTTAGGATGGCGTCCATGCGGGCCTGGGTCTTCTCGTAGCCGCAGAGGCGGGCGAAGGCCTGCCGCTCCAGCTCAAGGATCCGCTCCTCGGTGACCTCCTGGACCGGGCTGACGTCGCCGCCGGTCAGGATGGTGGCCAGCTCGCCCATGATGATGCCGTCATGCTCGGAAGCCAGCCCCTGCAGCTGGAAGTCCCGCACCGCGCACTTGAGGGCCTCGGCGCCGCCGCGGCCCGGCAGGCGCAGCGTGCGCACTTTCACGGGCTGGAAGTCCTCGGCCAGCTTCAGCACCTCCTGCTTGGCCTCGTAGAGCAGGAAGGCCTTGTTCATGATCCGGCGGTCCGTGCGGCGCAGGTAGCCGTTGCGCTGGGCCTCGTCGAAGCTGGTGTGCACCGTGGCGGTGCCGATGCCTTGGAAGGCCGCCTTCACCTTGGGCATGGGGCCCAGCTGACCCTGGGCGGCCATAGCGTCTTCCATGCGGAGCAGCATCTGGAGGCAGCCGCCGCCGGCGGGGATGACACCCACGCCGACTTCCACCAGCCCGATGTAGAGCTCAGCGTGGCCCACCACCCGCTGGCAGGCCATGGTCAGCTCGCAGCCACCACCCAGGGCCAGGTTGAAGGGCGCCGCCACCGTTGGGAACGGCGCGTAGGTGAGCATGCGGGCCGCATATTGCAGCCGGCGGGCCACCTCCTCGATGAGGTCGAGCTTTCCTTCCCGGGCGGCGTTGAGCACCATGACCAGGTTGGCGCCGGCGCTGAAGTGCTGGCCCTGGTTGCCCACCACCAGACCCTTGAAGCGACCGGGGACGTGCTTCTGGATGGTCTCCTCCATGAGCCCGATGATGCCGTCGTCCAGGGCGTTCATCTTGCTGCGGAAGGCCAGGCAGGCTACGTCATCGCCCAGGTCGAGGAGCTGGCAGCTGCCGTTCTCAGCCACCACCTTCCCCCGCCCTTCCTGGCGCTTGAGGATGATCACCCGCCGGTCCTCGAGGATGGGGTCGAAGGCCAGGGTCTTGGGATTCAGCTGGGCCACGGGGACGCCATGCTCCCAGCGGTAGAAGCCGGGAATGCCCTTGGCGAGCATCTGCTCCACCAGGGGCGCAAGGGGCATCTCCTCGAACTTCATGCGGGCGGCGACGCGCTCCAGGCCCAGGATGTCCCAGAGCTCGAAGGGTCCCAGCTCGAAGGCGAAGCCGTTCTTGATGGCGCGGTCCACGTTCAGGGGGCCATCCGTCACCTCGCCCAGGCGGTTCACCGCATAGGTCAGGTTCGGGGCGATGCAGCGCCAAGCCAGCTTACCCGCCTCGGTGTCGCTGGTGAGGAGCACCTTCACCTTCTCAGCGGGGTCGTCGAAGCCCTTGAGTTCTTTCAGGATCGGCCAGTCCCGCTTCACCTGGGGGATGTACTCGCGGGTGGCGGGATCCAAAGCCAGGAAGGACTTCTTGCCCTTGGCGTCCTTGGGGCCCTTCTTGAAGAACCCCTGCTTGGTCTTGTTGCCCAGGAGCTTGTTGTCGAGCATGTACTGCAGGAACTCCGGGAACTTGAAGGCGTCGCGGACCTCGTCGTTGGGGCACAGGTCATAGACGTTCTTCGCGGTGGCGGCGAGGATGTCCACGCCCGCCAGGTCCGCGGTGCGGAAGGCTGCGCTCTTGGCCCGGGCGGCGGCGTCGCCTAGCACCGAGTCCACGACCTCGAAGGGGATCTGCTCCGCCAGGGCCATGTGCAGGGTGGCCATGATGCTGTGGATGCCGATGCGGTTGCCGATGAAGGTGGGGCTGTCGAAGGCGGGCACCACCTCCTTGCCAAGACTCTCCTCCAGCCAGACGCGGAAGGCCTGCGCCTCCGCTGCGTCCACTTCAGGGCCGGTCACAAACTCCAGCAGGCGCAGGTAGCGCACGGGGTTGAAGAAGTGCGTGATGACGAAGTGGCTGCGGAAGGCGTCGCCGCGGCCCTCCACCAGGAGCTTCAGCGGGATGCCCGAGGTGTTCGAGCTGATCCAGGCGCCGGGTTTGAGCTTCGGCTCCAGGCGGCCGTAGAGCTCGCGCTTGATAGCCAGGTCCTCCTTGACCACTTCCACGACCCAGTCACAGTCCGAGAGGCGGTCCAGATGGTCGCGCAAGTTGCCGGGCCGGATGCGCTTCAGGAACGACGGGTGCATGGCCAGCGCGGGCTTGCTCTTGGCCAGGGCCGCCAGGGCCCCCTGCGCCAGCTTATCCGGCGCCGCCTCGTCAATGACGATGTCCAGCAGCTCCACCTGGCAGCCCGCGGACGCCACATGAGCCGCGATGCCCGAGCCCATCACGCCCGAACCGAGAATGCCGATCTTTTGGATTTTCATGTCAGATCCCAATCAGAAAAACTCTCGCAGAGATCACAGAGGAAACAGAGGGTCGCAGGGGGGACTGCTTCTCCGTGGTCTCAGCCACCTCTGCGTCCCTCCGCGAGAGTGGTTTCTCTAAAGCTTCTCAATGATCGACGCGATGCCCTGGCCGCCGCCGATGCACATGGTGGCGATGCCGTACTTGCCGCCATCGGTCTCGAGGCGGTTGAGCAGGGTGGTGAGGATTCGGGCGCCGCTGGCGCCCAGGGGGTGACCCACGGCGATGGCGCCGCCCCAAGCGTTCACCATGGCCGGGTCGTAACCGCCCTGGCGGATGACGGCCAAACTCTGAGCCGCAAAGGCCTCGTTCAGCTCCATGGCGTCGATCTGATCCAGCCGCAGGCCGAAGCGATCCAGGGCCTTCTTCACGGCCGGCACGGGGCCGATGCCCATGCGCTCCGGCTCGACGCCGGCCACGGCGCCACCCAGAATGCGGGCCCGGGCCTTCAGGCCCAGGGACTTGGCCAGGCCCTCTTCCATCACCAGCAGGAAGGCGGCGCCGTCCGTGATGGGCGAGCTGTTGCCCGCCGTGACATTGCCGTCTGCCAGGAAGGCCGGCTTCAGCTCGCCCAGCTTCTCCACGGTGGTCTCGGCGCGGATGCACTCATCCTGCTGCAGGGTGACGGGCTTGCCATCCAGGCCCTTGGTCTCGAAAAGGACCACTTCCTTCGCGAACTTCCCGGCCTTCCAGGCGGCGGCGGCCTTCTGGTGGCTCTGGAAGGCGAACTCATCCTGGTCCCGGCGGGTGATGCCATATTCCCGGGCCAGATTCTCGGCGGTGATGCCCATGGAGCAGTAGGCCTCGGGGTAGTGCTCGTTCAGGTAAGGGTCCACGCTGGGGTTGAAGCCCATCATGGGCACCTTGGACATGCTCTCCACGCCGCCGGCGAGGAAGAGGTCGCCCTGGTTCGACATGATGGCCCGGGCGGCCATGAGCATCGTCTCCTGGCTGCTGCCGCAGAAGCGGTTGATGGTGGCAGCCCCGGCGGTAATCGGCAGGCCTGCGCGGAAGCTGATGAGCCGGGCCATGTTCATGCCCTGCTCGCCC
Source organism: uncultured Holophagaceae bacterium (assembly GCA_903843705.1). Taxonomy (GTDB): domain Bacteria; phylum Acidobacteriota; class Holophagae; order Holophagales; family Holophagaceae; genus Geothrix. The sequence goes on from CAIMQW010000101.1 coordinate 15,092, forward strand.
TCAGGCATGGCACAGCCCACGAGCACGTCCTCCAGGCCAGACCAGTCCTTCAGGAGGGGCTTGAGGGCTTCCACCACGGCCGCGCCCAAGTGCTCGGGACGGGTGGCGGCATAGGCGCCCTTGATGCCCCGGCCGATGGGGGTGCGCTTGGCTTCAACGATGACTGCGGATCGCATGGGGCCTCCAGGGGAGAGTGACTCGGGTGTCGAGATTTCCCAGGAGCCTAGCACCGGCCCGAAGGCCCGTAAGCACTTACCGTGGGTCAATGGATTGGCTCCGGGTAGGGCCTTTTCCGGTCAAGATGGGGAAACGCCCCGGACCCGCCATGACCGCTGCCGCCCCCCATTCCCTGGAACCCCTGCTCACCGAGTGCCGCAAGGTGATCGTGGGCCAGTCCCTGCTGCTCAACCGCCTGCTGGTGGCCCTGCTCTGCCGGGGCCACGTGCTCCTGGAGGGCCTGCCGGGCCTGGCCAAGACCCGCACCATCAAGACCCTGGCCTCGGCCAGCCACACCAGCTTCCGCCGCATCCAGTTCACGCCGGACCTGCTGCCCAGCGACGTGGTGGGCACCCTGATCTTCGACCCCAAACAGCTCACCTTCACGCCCAAGCGGGGGCCCATCTTCGCCAACCTGGTGCTGGCCGACGAGATCAACCGCGCCCCCTCCAAGGTCCAGGCGGCCCTGCTGGAAGCCATGGAAGAGCGCCAAGTCACCCTGGGCGAGGAAAGCTTTGCCC
>CAIMQW010000102.1 GCA_903843705.1 uncultured Holophagaceae bacterium
ATTACCACGAACGCGCTACACGCGCCTCGCATCCCTTCTCAATCACCCTTCTACCCTTCGGCGTGGCTTTTCCCCAGGGGTCACACCCGTTCCCATCCCGAACACGGCCGTTAAGACCTGGAGGGCCGATGATACTGCTCTGAACAGGAGTGGAAAAGTAGGTCGCTGCGACGTTATATCAAGACGGGTCACCCCGAAACGGGTGACCCGTTTCTGTGTACCCCGCCCCCGATTCTCGGGGGCTTTTCCATTCCCGATCCGGATGTCATGGATATACTGAACGTTCCGTGTGGAGGATTTGATGAGCAAGGGTGTCTATACCTTCGGGGGAAACCGCAACGAGGGGGGTGCAGCAATGCGCAACCTGTTGGGAGGCAAGGGTTGCAACCTCGCTGAGATGGCCGGACTGGGCATTCCCGTACCCCCGGGATTCACCCTCACCACCGAGCAGTGCGGAGCCTACTACACCAACGGAAGGAAGCTCACCGACGAGCTGCAGGGGGAGATAGTCGAGGCCCTGCGCTGGCTGGAAGGCGTGCGTGGCTGCGGCTTCGGTTCGACGGAAAATCCCCTCCTGCTATCGGTCCGCTCCGGCGCCCGGGTTTCCATGCCCGGCATGATGGACACGGTGCTCAACCTCGGCCTCAACGACCAGACTGTGGTGGCCCTGGAGCGCGCCAGCGGCAACCCCCGCTTCGCCTGGGACTCCTACCGCCGCTTCGTCACGATGTACAGCAACGTCGTCCTCAACGTCGAACACGGACTCTTCGAGGCCGAGCTTGAGCGAGCCAAGGAGCGCCTCGGCAAGCACCTCGATACGGATCTGAGTGTCGAGGACTGGAAGGCCATGGTGGTCGCCTTCAAGGCCATCGTGCTCGATGAGACCGGCGCGGCCTTCCCGCAGGATCCCATGCAGCAACTCTGGGGCGCCATCCGCGCCGTCTTCGAGAGCTGGAACACGGGACGCGCCATCACCTATCGCCGCCTGAACCGCATCCCCGACGAGTGGGGCACCGGCGTGAACGTGCAGAGCATGGTCTTCGGCAACATGGGAGACGACTGCGGCACCGGGGTGGCCTTCACTCGGGATCCGGCCACCGGGGAGAAGATCTTCTATGGCGAATACCTCATCAACGCCCAGGGCGAGGATGTGGTCGCAGGCATCCGCACGCCGCAGCCCATCACCCGTACCCAGGCCGCAGGCACCGGGATGCAGAGCCTCGAAGAAGTGATGCCCGCCTCCTTCACCGAGCTGGACGCCACCTGCAAGCGGCTTGAGCACCACTTCAAGGACATGCAGGACATCGAGTTCACCATTGAGCGCGGCAAGCTCTACCTGCTCCAGACTCGCAACGGCAAGCGCACGGCCATGGCTGGCATCCGCATCGCCATCGACCTGGTGGATGAGGGTCTCATCGACAGCAACACCGCGCTGCGGCGCATCGATGCAGACAGCCTCTCGCAGCTGCTCGCGCCGGTCTTCGACCCCCGCGAGAAGGATCGTCTCCGCCACGAAGGACAGCTGCTGACAAAGGGTCTGAATGCTGGACCCGGCGCAGCCACGGGGCGCATCGCCCTCACGGCGGATGCCGCCGAGAAGCTGGCCAAGGAAGGTCCTGTGGTGCTGGTCCGGATCGAGACCAGCCCCGAGGACATCTCCGGCATGGTGGCCTCCGAGGGCATCCTCACGGCCCGCGGTGGCATGACCAGTCACGCGGCCGTGGTGGCCCGCGGCATGGGCAAGCCCTGTGTCTGCGGCGCCTCCGCCCTGCAGATCGACCTCGCGCAGGGTATTGTGCGCGTCGGCAACCGGGAGCTGAAGGCCGGCGTGGACTGGATCTCCATTGACGGCTCCACCGGCGAAGTGTTCGCCGGTCAGTTGAGCGCGCATCCCTCCGAGGTGAACCAGGTGCTGGTGGACGGGAGTCTGAAGGCCGAGGCAAGCGAGCTCTACCAGCGCTTCGCCAAGATCATGACTTGGAGCCACGCGGCCAAGCGCCTCAAGGTGCGCACCAACGCCGATACGCCGCATGATGCCGCTGTGGCCCGCGCTTTCGGCGCCCAGGGCATCGGGCTCTGCCGCACGGAGCACATGTTCTTCGAGGGCGACCGCATCATCGCCGTGCGGGAGATGATCCTCGCCTCGGACGCCGAAGGTCGCAAGAAGGCTCTGGCAAAGTTACTCCCCATGCAGCGCGAGGACTTCGAAGGGATCTTCAAGGCCATGGACGGCCTGCCCGTGAACATCCGTCTGCTGGATCCCCCGCTCCACGAGTTCCTTCCGCAGGATGAAGCCGGCAAACGGGAAATGGCTGCGGTGCTCGGCGTGGATCTCGCCATCGTGGAACGCCGCGTGGCGCAGCTCCACGAGTTCAATCCCATGATGGGTCACCGCGGCTGCCGCCTTGGCATCACCTTCCCTGAGATCATCCGGATGCAGGTCCGCGCCATCGCCGAGGCCGCGCTCAACGTGACCGCCAAGGGGATAAAGGCCGTGCCCGAAGTCATGGTGCCCCTCATCGGCACCGTGCGAGAACTGGCCTTTACCAAGGCTGAGATGGTGGACGAGATCGCGCTGGTCAACAAGGAGCGCGGCACCCAGTTCGCCTGCCCCATCGGCACCATGATCGAGATCCCCCGCGCCGCCATCACCGCCGACCGCATCGCCCAGGAAGCCGAGTTCTTCAGCTTCGGCACCAACGACCTCACCCAGATGGGCTTCGGCTTCAGCCGCGACGATGCCGGCAGCTTCCTGCCGGAATATGTCGGCAAGAAGATCCTGGAGGACGACCCCTTCCAGAGCCTTGACCAGGAGGGGATCGGGGAGCTGGTGCGCATCGCCTGCGAAAAGGGTCGCGCCGCGCGTCCCGACATCCACCTTGGTGTCTGTGGCGAGCACGGTGGCGATCCCCGCAGCGTGGTGTTCTTCCACAAGGTCGGGCTCGACTACGTGAGCTGCAGCCCCTACCGCGTGCCCATCGCCACCCTGGCCGCCGCCCAGGCGAACCTGGACTAGACTGCCCCGTTCCAGGCCCCGCGCTGCCCCGGCAGCCGGGGCCTTGGCTTACTCACCCCAAGCGGTTTGGCGCATCCCCTCACTCCCGCCAGGGAGAGGTGCGCGACCCGAACGGGGAAGCGCGATAGAATCACCCTTTTCGGGCAAAACAAATGGCGAAGCCTTCCTCCCGTCCGGTCACTGAGCAGCCCGAGATCATCTACTCGATGATGCGGGTCAGCAAGATCTACAACAACAAACCGGTCATCAAGGACATCTCCCTCAGCTACTTCTACGGCGCGAAGATCGGCGTCCTGGGTCTCAATGGGTCCGGCAAGAGCACGGTCCTGCGGATCATGGCAGGCGTGGATCAGGACTTCAACGGCGAGGCCGTGCTCAGCAAGGGCTACACCACGGGCATCCTCGACCAGGAGCCGCAGCTCGACCCCGACAAGACCGTGCTGGAGATCGTGGAGGAGGGCGCCGCCGAGCAGGTGGGCTGGATAAAGGCCTACAACGCCATCAGCGAGCAGTTCGCCGATCTCGACGCGGACATGGATGCCCTGCTGGCCAAGCAGGGTGAGCTCCAGGAGAAGATCGACGCCCACGACTGCTGGGACCTGGACTCGCGCCTGGACCAGGCCATGGACGCCCTGCGCTGCCCCGACCCCGGGACCAAGATCGGCGTGCTCTCCGGCGGCGAGCGTCGCCGCGTCGCCCTGTGTCGGCTCCTGCTCCAGCAGCCCGACATCCTGCTGCTGGACGAGCCCACCAACCACCTGGATGCGGAGACTGTCGCGTGGCTGGAGAAGCACCTCCAGGACTACAAGGGCACCGTCATCGCTGTCACCCACGATCGCTACTTCCTGGACCATGTGGCCGAGTGGATCCTCGAGCTGGACCGGGGCGAGGGCATCCCCTGGAAGGGCAACTACTCGAGCTGGCTGGAGCAGAAACAGGGGCGCCTGGCCCGGGAGGAGAAGTCGGACCAGAGACGCCAGAAGACCCTCGAGCGTGAGCTAGAGTGGATCCGGATGTCCCCCAAGGGCCAGCACACCAAAAGCAAGGCCCGCATAGCGAACTACGAGAGCCTAGCTGGGGAGGAAGGGCGCCAGAAGGAGCAGGAGCTGGAGATCTACATTCCCAGCGGCCCGCGCCTGGGTGACCTCGTGGCGGAGCTGGAAGGTGTCAGCAAGGGCTACGGCGACCGGGTGCTCTTCCAGAACCTGACCTTCGCCATCCCTCGCGGCGGCATCCTCGGGGTCATCGGCCCCAACGGCGCCGGCAAGTCCACGCTGCTGCGCCTGCTCACGGGCCAGGAGGCCCCGGACGCTGGCAGCATTCGCATCGGCGAGACCGTGCGCATGGCCTACGTGGACCAGCTCCGCTCGAACCTGAATCCCGAAAAGAGCGTGTTCGAGGCCATCAGCGGCGGCTACGAGCAGATCGAGCTGGGGGGCAAGCTCATTAACGCCCGCGCCTGGCTGAGCCGCTTCGGCTTCTCAGGCGACTCCCAGCAGAAGAAGATCGCCGAGCTGAGCGGGGGCCAGCAGAACCGCTTGAATCTGGCCCTCACCCTGAAGAGCGAAGCCAACCTGCTCTTCTTCGACGAGCCCACCAACGACCTGGACGTGAACACCATGCGGGCCCTGGAGGAGGCCATCGAGGCCTTCGCCGGCAGCGCCGTGTTGGTGAGCCACGACCGCTGGTTCCTGGACCGCCTGGCCACGCACATCCTGGCCTTCGAGGGGGACTCCCAGGTGCAGTTCTTCGATGGGAACTACAGCCAGTATGAGGACTACCGCAGGGACGTTCTGGGCCTCAAGCCCTTCGATCCGCACCGCATCAAGTACCGGAAGCTGACCCGATGACAGCGGACCTCGCCCGGTCCCTCCGGCTCACGCGTATGACGGTGCTGGCCGGGCTGTTTCTGGGTGGAGCCGCGCTGTGGCTGGGGTGGGCTCAGGGCGCCATCGCCTTCGGGGGCTTTGGCGGTGCCTGTCTCCTGCAGGTCGCCCCGGCCCTCAGCCTGGGCTCGCGCATCGGAGGTGGCCTCGGCAACGAAGGGCTCGAGCGGGATCGGGTGACCCTGCGGGCCACGGCCCACCTGCTGCGCCTTCTGGCCCTGGCTGTGGCTGGCTTCAGTCTGCTGGCCCTGCGGGGCGAGTGGATGCCCTCGGCGGACGCCACCACGCGGGGGTTGGCTCTCACGGCCCTGGTGCTGCTGGGGTCACTCTGGGTCGCCAAGCGCGGCCTGGGGGGCCTGCATCCCGCGCTGGAGCTGGATGCCGCGCGGTCCCGGGTCCTGCTGGAGCTGGCGGTGCTGCTGGCGACTGGCACGCTCCTGGGCCTCTGGGTGCCCTGGGCCGATGCGCTCGCGGCGCTGGCCCTGGCGATCCGCCTCTTTGTCGCAGGCCAGGGCCTGGCCAAGGCCACCACCCTGCGGGCTGCCTGCGGAGGGTGTGGCAGCGGCTGCGGCTGCTGATGCGGGTGCTTGAGCTGTTCTCGGGCCTGGGCGGCTGGCGCTACGCCCTTGGGGATCGCGGCCGGGTGGTGGCTGCCTACGACGTGAGCGAGGCCGCCAATGCCACTTACCTGCTGAACCACGGTGACCTCCCGCGGCCCCAGGAGCTGGCCGCCGTGCCGCAGGCAGCGCTGGCCGCCCGCGGTGCCGATACCTGGCTGCTGAGTCCGCCCTGCCAGCCCTTTTGCCGAATGGGAAACCACCAGGGCCTAGAGGACCGCCGCTCGCGGGCCTTCCGCCACCTCATGGACGTGTTCCGTGAGGCACCGCCGGACCACCTGGTGCTGGAGAACGTGGCTGGCTTCCTGGGCTCGGATGCCCATGCGCTGCTCTCGGAGCGGATCCGGTCCCACGGGATGCATCAGCTGGATCTGCAGGCCTGCCCCAGCCAATTCCCCTGGCCCAACCAGCGTCCCCGGGTCTATGTGGTGGCCTCGCGGAAGCCGCTGCAGGCCCGGCCGCTCCCGGCCTTGGCGCCGCGCGTCGTGGCAGCGTTTCTAGATGCGGAGGAGGATGAGCGGCTCTACCTGCCGCCCGAGGTGCTGGCACGCCACTACGACGGCCTGGATCTCGTCGCGCCCGGGGACTGCCGCTCCGCGTGCTTCATCGGTGGCTATGGCCGGCGCTACGTGGGCAGCGGGTCCTTCCTGCGCACGGCGCGTGGCGTGCGCCGCTTCTCACCCCCGGAGGTGGCGCGTCTGCTGGGCCTGCCCGAGGGGTTCCGCTTTCCCGAGGTGCTGACCCTTGAGGTTCGATACCGCCTGCTGGGCAATGGCCTCTCCATCCCCGTTGCCGCCTGGGCGCTGCAGCATCTCGCGTAGAATCTCCCCATGCGCCTCCTGCTGTCCGCCTTCGCCCCGGAGCTGGGTCCCCTCGCCGCCGCGCCCCCCGCGGGCTGGACCGTGGCCACAGTGGGCATCGGCGCCGTGACCGCCGCGGCGGCGACTGCGCGACTGTTGGCGGAGCAGCGGCCCGAGGCGGTGCTCTTCCTGGGCACCTGCGGCCGCTACGATGCGCGGCTGGCCCTCTTCGAGTGCCTCTGGGCGGGCGAGGCCATCGCCACTTCCGTGGAGGAGCTGCGGGGCGGCGCCTACCGGCCAGGGCTTGAACCGACCCGCTGGGCCTCGACCCTGGTCGGCCCCTGGCCTGGGCAGGCGGTGGCGGTGCCACCGGCCATCACCTCGACTCTGGAGGGCGCGGCCCTGCTGGGCGCGGTGGCTCCGGCCGAGCACTTGGAGCTCACGGGAGTCTTCGCCGCCTGTCAGGCTGCGGGTGTGCCCTGCGGCGCGGCGCTGGTGGTGGTGAACGACGTGGGACCTTCGGCCCCGGCCCAGTGGCAGGCCAACCACGCCTGGGGCAGCCAGCGGCTGGTCGAGCAGCTCAGGGCAGCGGGCTGGTTCGGAGAGGCGTGAAGGCTTCATTACCCTCGCCAGTCTGGATGTGCCAGCCGCCGGGTACGGCGGCCACCCGCACCCCGCAGGCCGGGGCGGTGATCCAGGGCACCAGGTCCTGGCTGCGGAAGGTCGCCAGGGTCTCGGCGTGGGGATGCTCGAAGCGGTTGCGGTAGCCTGCGGGAATGATGGCGACCTCTGGGCGGAGGGCCGCGACCCACACCGGATCCGAGGCGTTGCGGCTGCCGTGGTGGCCGGCCTTGAGCAGGCGGTGGCGGCCGGGACCGGGCTCGCCGAGGTCCAGCAGGTCCCGCTCATGTACCGCCAGGGCGTCACCCATGAGCCACAGCTCCCGGTCCTGCCAGGCCACCCGCAGCACGATAGACACCATGTTGGCGTCGGGCAGGGCGAAGGCGCCGGGGGGCCAGCGCACGCTGAAGGCCGCTGGTCCGCGGGTCCAGGCATTGTTGCGCAGCAGCCCCGCCAGCTCGCTCCCGGCCAGGGGCCGGTAGGGCGTCCAGGGGTCCTCGTCGCTGCGGGCCCGCCACAGCGGGCGCTCCGCCAGGAAGACCGGGGCGGGCTGGATGGGGCGCAGGTCGGCCCGGACGCGAATGGGTGCGCCGGGCGCAGGCGGGGGCTGGTCACCCTCTGCGGGCACCGTGAGGGGCAGCGACAGGCCCTTCAGGGCGGGCGGCGCGGTCAGGTCCAGCTGGGCTCCGCAGCCGCTCGCCCTGCAGGGTCCAGGGCAGGCCGATCCTGCACTCCAGGGCCTGGAAGCCAGTGGGCAGATTCGTCTCCCACTGGGCCTTCTTGGCCAGTCCCAGGAAGGTGCTGCCCACCAGAGTCAGGGTCAGGGGCACGAGGAGCCAGCGCCGGCTACCGAGCAGCGGCAGCGAGAGCGCCCAGGCCAGGACGCCCAGCGTCACCCAGCCTGGCGCCACCTAGCCATGCCAGCGTTCGGGAACCAGCCAGGGCACCGCGCAGGACGCCGCCAGAGCCCAGAGGGGAGCCCCGGAAAGACGCTGCCAGAGGGTGGACCTGAAGAGCATGGGCAAAGTTTACCAAAGTGTCCAACTCTTGACAGGTTTGAGTTGAACTGGAACCCTGGGGGCATGCTCACAGCTCGGGTTCTACTGGTGGATGACGATCCCACCATCCTTGAGGTGGTTGGTACGCTGCTGTCCCGGCACGGGCATGAGGTGGTCGGCACCGGGTCGGGTCTGCGGGCTGCCCAGTTCCTGCGCACTGAGCACTTCGACCTCGCAGTGGTGGACCTCATGCTGCCGGACCTGAGCGGCCTGGAGCTGGCCCGGCAGGGTGTCGCCAAGCCTGACACCGTGGTGGTGGTGCTCTCGGGCACCACGTCGGTGGAGACGGCCCTGCAGGCCATGAAGATGGGCATCTACGACTACGTGCCCAAGCCCTTCCGCACCGAGGAACTGGAGCACACGCTCCAGCGCGCCATCGAGAAGTCTCAGCTGAACCAGGAGAACAAGCGCCTGCGCGAGCAGATCCAGGGCAAGCTGACCGGGCCCCAGATGGTGGGTCGCTCCGAGACCTGGCACAACCTGCAGTCCCTGCTCCGCCGGGTGGCGCCCTCGCCCTCTACGGTGCTGATCACCGGTCCTTCAGGCACCGGCAAGGAGCTGGCTGCCCGGGCCATCCACCAGTGGAGTCCGCGCGCCCAGGGGCCCTTCGTGCCCATCCACTGCGGTGCCATTCCCGAGACACTGCTGGAGGACGAGCTCTTCGGTCACGTGCGCGGCGCCTACACCGATGCGCGCACGGACCGACCCGGCCGATTCCAGCAGGCCGAGGGCGGCACCCTCTTCCTCGACGAGATCGGCACCATGCCCATGAGCCTGCAGGTCAAGCTGCTGCGGGTCATCCAGGAGCGGGAGTTCACGCCGCTGGGCTCCACGCGCACGGTGAAGTCGGACTTCCGCCTGCTCGCGGCGACCAATGAGGAGCTGGGCTCACTCGTGGAGCAGAAGCGGTTCCGGGAGGACCTCTTCTACCGGCTCAACGTGATCCCCGTGCAGTTGCACCCGCTCCGTGAGCACCCCCAGGACATCCCGGTGCTGGTGGCGCACTTCACTCGGAAGTTCGCCCGGGAACTAGGGCAGCCCCTGAAGCAGGTGGAGCCGACGGCCCTGCAGGCCATGGAGGCCTATGGCTGGCCGGGCAATGTGCGCGAGCTGGAGAACGCCGTCGAGCGGGCCATGGCTCTGGGTTCGGATCCCGAGCGCCTGCTGCTCCAGGACCTGCCGGCCTCCATAGCCGGCGTGCTGCCCTCGGTGGCCTTCCCGAGCTTGTCCCAGAACCAGGATCTGGGGCAGTTCCTGGCGGATCTCGAGCGCCACCTCATCCTCGAGTCGCTCCAGGCCACGGGTTGGAACAAGAGTGAGACCGCGCGCCGCCTGGGCATGCGCCGGACGACCCTCCTGCACCGGCTCCGCGCCCTGGGGATCCCCATGGACCCCATGGCCGAGGCCGAGTCCACCCTGGCCCAGGAGGGCGGCCTATGAAGCGGTTCGGTCCCCCGATCCTGACCCTGCTGCTCGCCTGCGGCCCGCTGGCCGCCTGGTCACCGAAGGTCCATGAGGCCCAGACCGCCAAGGCCATCCGCCTCCTGCCACGACCCATGGCGGCCCTACTCCGGGCCCACCCGCAGGTCCTGCTTGAGAGCTCCCGGGGCGTGGCGAATGACCAGCCGCCCACCGTGGAGCAGGTGGAGGCCCAGTTCCGCACCCTGTTGCGCCTGAGCGAGGAAGGCCGCCGTCCCGAGGACCTTGTCCGGGACCTGGGGGTCCTCGCCCACCAGGTCCAGCTGCTGGTGGATCCCTCGGCCACCGAGGGCCTGAGCCCGCTCCGGGAGTCCTTCGAGGCCTATGCGGACCAGCATCTGCCGCACCTGCTGGTGACCCAGGAAGCCTACTGGGCCGCCTCGGGGAGCCTTGATCCCGGTCCGTCCCTGCGCCGGTTTCTGGCCGTGAAGCTGGAGCGCAACAAGCGCCTCCAGGAGCACTTCGACGGATCGGCGGGGCGCCGCATTGGTCCCTGGGACGAGCTCTCCCTGCCTTTCGCGCAGCTTCAGCTGGCCTTCTCCAACGGGGTCAATGCCACCGCCAACCTCTGGATCCTGCTCTGGCGCGCCGCGGGCGATCAGTGGGAACTCCCGGGCGGCCCCTGACCTTTCCGCCTCCTGCGTCGCTGGCACCAGGCTCTGCTTTCCCGTTACTGACCTCAACAAGCATTTGTTCCGGAGATGGACATGGGTACCTATTCCCGCCTCGGGTCCTACCTGCTGGCATCCGAGCTGACCAGTGACCCCTTCGGTGCCATCCACCGGGCGGTGGTCATCACTGGAAACGGGTTCGACCGCCACGTTCTGGTCCGCACCTTCTCGGAAGAGCTCTTCCAGTCGGGCCTGGACACCCGGCTGGCCGAGGCCGGGCGGGTGGTGCCCCTGCTGGGTGGGGCGCGCATCTTCGGTCTGGGCTACCAGCTCGAGGACGGAAAGACGCCCCACCTAGCCTGGGACCATGTGGCCGGGCGGAGCCTGGCCCAGCTCATCGACAAGGCGCGCCAGGAGCAGATTCCCTTCGGGGTCGATCATGCCCTGACGGTGATCCAGGGCGTGGCCCAGGGCATCGTGCAGATGCATGCCAAGGGCCTCAGCCACGGCGTGCTCAGTCCGCATAGCGTCTGGGTGAGCCTCGAAGGCTCCACCCAGATCCTGGATGCGCCCTACGCCCCCCTGGCCAAGAGCCTGCTGGCCAAGGCACCGCTCCTCCGGCAGAAGCTGGCCCCCTACCTCCAGGGCGCGGACCCCCTTCCACTCCAGCAGGATCTCTTCGCTCTGGGCGCCGTGCTCTACGAGCTGCTGACCTTCGAACCGCTTCCCGTGGGCGCCGACCTCCAGTCTCACCTGGATCAGGCCACGCTCAAGGCCGCCCAGGAGCATACGCCGCTGCCGGCGGAGCTCCGGGCCTTCCTCGGCCGGCTGCTGCTGGGCCACCAGCCCTTTGCCACGGTGGAGGCCTTCAGCGCCGAGCTGGAGCGAGTCCTCTACGATGGCGACTACAGCCCCACCACCTTCAACATGGCTTTCTTTATGCATACCCTGTTCCGGGAGGAGAACGACCGGGATGCCCTGGCCATGAAGGCGGAACAGGGGGACAACTACCTGGCCTACACCGCCGCGGGCGAGTCCCTGCGGAGCGGGGCCACCCGTATCCAGCAGAGCAATGGCCAGCCAGAGTCACCGGCGGGCTCCAAGCACACCACCCTGCTCATCGGGGGCGGTCTTGCCGCCGTGGTGATCCTGGGCCTGGGCTACATGTTCCTGTCCCGGCCGCGGACGGACCCGGCGCTGCAGAAGCAGCTGGCGGAGCTGTCGGAGCTGTCCCTCCTGAAGCGGCAGCTGGAGCAGCAGAAGGCCGACCTCGATGCCAGGGCCAAGGCCGAGTCCGATAAGACGGCCCAGCTCCAGAAACAGCTGGGCGAGACCCAGTCGGTGGAGGACCGGGCGCGGATCAGGAAACAGCTGGAAGAGGCTCGTCAGCGCAGCCAGGACGTGGAGCGCCAGCAGAAGCTGGCCCAGCAGCGGCTGGGCGAGCAGCAGGCGGCAGAGCAGAAGCTGGCCGCCGAGGCCAGGCCCGCGGCGCCCGCGCTGGCACCGACGCCCGCGGCGGAGGCCACTCCAGCGCCGGCCCCGGAAGCGGCCAGGCCCGTGCTGGCGACGGTCCCGCAAGCCACCCCGCCGGCCGCCCCGCCGGTGAGCGAGCCCGCCCGCCTGGTGAGCCAGGTGGCCCCGATCTTCCCCCCGCGCGCGGCGCAGATGCGGTGGGAGGTCAACCAGGATCACGTGGTTCGGCTGAAGGTCTACGTGAGTGAGCAGGGGCAGCCCCTGAAGGTCACGGTCATCGAAGGGGTGCCTGGCACCTACGGCTTCGACGAGGCCGCCGTCGAGGCCGCCAACCGGTCCACCTTCAACCCGGCCACGCGGGACGGCAAGCCCGCTCGCGGGTGGACCCCGGATATCGTCTACCGGTTCCAGAAGCGGCGCTGAGGACGGACCTACCTGAGAGTCTGGGCCGCCTCGGTGGCGAGCCGGTCCACGCGCTCGTTCTCGGCGTGGCCCGCATGGCCCTTGACCCAGCGGGCCTCCACCTGGTGGCGCGCCAGCTGGGCGTCCAGGGCCTGCCAGAGGTCCGCGTTCAGGACGGGCTTGCCGTCCGCCTTCTTCCAGCCACGGCGCTTCCAGTCCTTCAGCCAGGACTGGATCCCCTTCACCACGTACTGGCTGTCGCTCTGGAGCAGCACCTCGCAGGGCTTGGTGAGCGCCTCCAGGCCGCGGATGGCCGCGGTCAGCTCCATGCGGTTGTTGGTGGTGTCAGGTTCCGCCTCGGCGGCTTCCTTCTCCTGG
>CAIMQW010000103.1 GCA_903843705.1 uncultured Holophagaceae bacterium
CTGGACAGTGACGAGTTCTCGCAATCCTATCAGGCAGCAGTAGCCCCGGTATCCAAGTCGGGGTCTGGGTCCCTGTAATTTTGCCAGAATTTCGTGAGGTTGGGGTCCAATCCTGGTGACGAGATAAATTCGGGGATGCCCGTTCTCAGTGCGTTTGCGACGACGAGTTCAGAGGGTGGCAGGCCCGGGTTCATGGTGCGGAGCCAACTGCGGAAACAGCGCCAGACTTCGGCGGTGTGGTTGAGCGACAGGTGCTGGAGCAGGCCCTGGGCGATGCAGCCGAGTTGGACATAGGCGTGGTAGGCGGCCAGCTTGCGGCGGATCGCGGTGCGGTAGGCGTCGCTGGTGCGGTGCAGGTACTGATCGCCATCCCCCCGGCGCAGGGGCTTCATTCCCTTCATCCAGAAGTGATAGCCGTAGGCACCGAGGACATGCACGGCCTGGCGGAAGCCAAGCTCGATCCTGAAGCGGTAGCCGTAGAGCTGAATGATTTCGAGGGGAGCGAGGGTCAGGTCCGTGGAGAGCAGAAAGATCGTGCCGCGATGGGGATGGCGGACAATGACGAAGCGGACCACGCGACCAACCGGGCGCCACATGAGGTCCAGGCAACGGTAGCGGAGCGTCACGTTGTGTTCGCCATAGACAGGGCTGGGGCCATCGGTGAAGGCAGCATCATCCTGGGCGAGGTCCTTGAGGCAGACTTTGGCCCCGTAGATTCTGGGGCGTCCCCGTTGGCGGCGCTGGGGTTCAGGCACTTGCAGGTAGGCGACGGCGTTGCTTTTTGCTCGTGTCACGAGTTGATGGCCCTTGCCGAGTAGCGCCAGGATGAGCTTGCCGCTGCCGTAGTAGGCGTCGGCCACGAGAATCACCTTTCGATTCCAGACGCCCGTGAGCGAGAGGAGGAGGGTGACGAGCTTGTCGAGCAGGGTCCGGTGGTCCCGGTTGGAGAACACCAGGCCTTCGTGGATGCGCGAGGTCAGTGGGACGGCGGCGACATGCCCGGCAGGCCCCTGGACCAGCAGCGAGATGGCCTGCAACGAATGGCCCATGATGTATTCGGGTTTGGAGTTGCTGGCCGATTGCTGATGCAGGAGTTTCACCCCGGGCATGCGCTTACCCTCCTTGGGTGCCTTGATGCCATCGGCGAGAACAACCAGCCGGGACCCGACCTCGAAAGGCTGAAACAGGCTGAGGCAAAGGCGAACCCAGCAGGCCGTGAGCTTGTCCAGATCGAGGGCCTTGCTGTGGAAGAGGTGAAGGAAGCGGTGGTAGGCCTTGCCCCGGAACCCAAGGACACGGACGAAGCTGGTGACGCCCGCCAGGTCCATCCGACAGCAGAGACCCATCAGGACGAGGACCATCCACAGGAAAGTGCGTGACCTGCTGCAGGCAGGCCGGAGCAGACGAACGGCTTGCAGCCATGAGATCCAGAGTGACATGGGTGGCCCCCGAGGGGAGTAGCCCGATAGCAGTATACGGCTATCGGGCTATTGGCGCTATGATTTTTTCATGAAAAAGCCCCTCACCAAAGCAGATGGACCTGAGCCAGCGAAGCCGATGGCAGATGGAAAGCTTCAAGCGCCGAAGGCTAGAGCCAGAAGCGAAGCCGAACTCGAACGGCAGATCGAGAAGGTCAAGCGGGACCTCGCTGCGCTGGGAGACCTGCGGCCAGGTAGCCTATCAACTCAATACAATGTTTGTGGCACCCCCGGCTGCCGCTGCAAGGCTACACCACCGCAGAAACACGGACCGTACTACCAAGTCAGCTTCAGCCGGAAGGGCAGGAGCAGTTCCAAGTTCGTGCGCATCGAAGATCTGCCTGCCATCGAGAAGCAGTTGCAGAGCTACGAACGAATGAAGGAACTCGTAGACCGCTGGATTGATCTCGCCACTGAACTATCCAACCTCCGCCTGGTCCGAAATCGTGCTTGAATCGTCTGGAGAACTTGGCACTGTCCAG
>CAIMQW010000104.1 GCA_903843705.1 uncultured Holophagaceae bacterium
ACGCTGAACCACCAGAGGGGGAACTGCCAGATCATCAGGTCCGCGGCCTCCACCTTGGCAATCTCCGCCTCCAGTTCCGGCGCGAAGCTGTGGGTCTCCGTGGCGTGCAGTTCCTCGGTCTGCAGCTTCAGATAGCCCGGGTCCTTGACCGTGGTGAAGTTCGACCGGTCCGAGAGGGGGCTGAAGCCCAGGCGGTGCAGGTCACTGGTGACGACGGTGTGGCCTGCCGCCCGCAGCGTGGCGATGGCTGTCTCGAAGAGCGCGCCGTTGAAGCTCTGGAGCTCCGGGTGGGCAAGGACGACCAGCACGTTCATGAAGGCTCCCGATCTGAGGATTTCAGCATAGGGCCAATGGGAAAAGACGGGATAGGCGGAGGAAGGACAGAGGGGCGGAGGAGAGCGGAGCACTGCCTGAAAAGAGAAAGGCTGTTGACGGGGATAACAGGGATGAACGGGGATAACTGCCAAAACCTAAAAGGCCTTAGCCACAGATTTCAGGGATGAAACTCCACCCTAAGGAACCTGGGGTTGGGATGCACCAAAGCATGGACTCCACCCCGGGATGACTTCCGGCCATGCCGGAAGCCGCCTTTGGCGGGCCCATGCGGAGAGTGGGTCGGCGCCAATCTGTGTAATCTGCGAAATCTGTGGTTCCGCTTTTGATCTGTAATCGCTGGGGCTGAGGTTGCCCCAACCCCACAAGGTTTTATCCCCGTTCATCCCATTTATCCCCGTCCAAAGAGCTCTTTCTCCGCTCTCCTCTGCCTGGTTTCCTGTCTATAAGAAAACCCAGGCCCTACCCCAGCCGCTCGACGGCTTCGTCGGTGCCTTTGGCGTGCAGGGCGCCCAGCTTCAGGTCCAGCAGGTGGCTCAGCTTCACGTTGCCCATGGCGCCGAGCATGGAGGCCTTGAGCTGGGGGATGCTGCCTTCCATGGAGGCGATGAGCTCCTTCACCTGCTTGCGGCGGCTCTCTAGGCTGGAGCAGCCGCAGAGGGGGCAGCCGCAGGGCACGATGGGGAAGCCGCGCAGCCAGGCGTAGCGCTGCAGGTCCTTCTCCTCGCAGGTGCCCAGGGGGCGGATGACGGTGTTGGCGCCGTCGTCGCTCAGCAGGCGCAGGGGCATGGTGCTGAGGCGGCCCTCGAAGAACAGGTTGATGAGCAGGGTCTCGAGGAGGTCGTCCAGGTGGTGGCCCAGGGCGATCTTGGTGAAGCCGCGCTGCTTGGCGAAGGAATACAGCACGCCGCGCCGCAGCCGCGAGCAGATGATGCAGGGCAGCTCCTCGGGCTTGGTGCGCACCATCTTGTCGATAGGGGCGGGGATGACGTGGTGCGGGACGCCCAGCCGTTCGCAGACTTCCGCGATGGGGTCCGGATTGAACTGGGGGAAGCCGGGGTCCACGGTGACCGCGTCCACCGTAAAGGTGACGGGCGCGCGCTTCCGCAGCCGCTCCAGCAGGTCCAGCAGGGCCCAGGAGTCCTTGCCGCCGCTGACGGCCACCAGGATGCGGTCCCCGTCGGCGATGAGGTCATAGGCGCCGTTGGTGGCCCCCAGGCGCCGGGCCAGCTTCCGCTCCAGGCGGGGCAGGTCCGCAAGGTCCGCCTCCGTGGGCGGGTAGGCCAGGCTGGGCAGGGCGCAGGGGTTACTCACGGTCCCAGTCTACCGGGCCAGCCCTGTGGGGACTGATGGGCTGCGAGGACGGGCTTTGCCCGGCCGAGCAGCGGGGGGCCCAGGGGGGACGCAGAGGGCCCGCAGGGCCCGGGCGGTCCCCCCTGGACCGACATCAAAGCACGCCGCAGGCCTTGCGTTCCCCTCGCACGAACTGGCCCTGGACGTCCTGCACGTATTCCGGGCAGGTGCAGTCGGGGCAGGTGTTGCTGGAGGTCTCAGAGCAGAGATCCGCGAAGGTCACCTTCTCCATGAAGGCCGAGATGTGGTCCGAGAGCCGGTTCCAGAGCATCTGGCTCATGCGCTCGTCGGACTTCAGCACCTGGTTCGCGGCCTTGGGATCTTCCTTGGCGGCGGCGTAGAAGCTGCTGTCCGTCAGGCGCAGCACCTCGCCCACGCTCACCTGGTTGCAGGGCCGCGTGAGGATGTAGCCGCCCTTGGGACCGCGGACGCTGGCGACCACTCCGGCCTTTTTGAGCTTGTTGAAGATCTGCTCCAGGAAGGGCAGGGAGAGCTTCTGGCGCTCGGCGATCACGTGCAGCGGCACCGGCTGACCGTGGCTGTGGTGGGCCAGGTCAAAGAGGGCCTGCATGCTATACCTGCCTCGAGCCGAGATCTTCACAGAGTGTGCTCCAGCCTCAAGGCTAATATTCCTGAGCAAACGAGTCAAGTATTCGCTCGGGCTATCATCAGAACCAGGAGAACCCCATGAAAGCTGCCTTTCTGGCCCTTGTCGCCCTGGGACTGCAGGCCCAGACCGGTGCGGTGGTCGTGGTCGAGGGGACCAGCCTGCCGCCGGGGGCCCTCGTGGACGTCAAGGACAGCCTGCCCCTGCTGCTGGGCCCTGCCACGGGCAAGGCGATCCTGGCTCACCGGGCGGTGTTCCGGGACAACCTGGCCCAGATCAGGCTGTCTGCCCAGCTCAAGGGGCGCTGGCAGGCCATCCACCAGCCCTTCACCTTGGTGGCGGTGTTCGGCTCCTGGTGTGCCGACAGCCACCTGCAGCTGCCGGACCTCCTGGCCCTGGAGGCGGTGCCCACTCCGTTCATCGAGATCCTCTACCTGGGTGTGAACCGGGACAAGCAGCTGGAGCCGGGCGACTGGCCCGCGGGCTGCGCTCCCCAGGCGGTGGCCCGGGTGCCCACCTTCTACCTCTTTGCCACCCAGCCGGGGGGGAAGCAGCAGCTCGTGGGTTCCGTGGTGGAGAATCCCCCGCGGACCGGGCAGACCATGGCCGAGGCGCTGGTCGAGCTGGTCGAGGCCGCCCGGCCCTGACCGGTATTCAGGATCGGCGCCACTGCACCGATGAATAGGCACCATGCGTTGGTGCTGCCTCCTACTTGCGCTCTTCCTGGGTTCCGGTCTCGGCGCCGGGGAGCCGATCCGCGTGGCCTTGGACAAGTCGCTCCTGAGCCTGAACCCCCTGCTACTGGCCCGAGAGGTGGAGTCCCAGGTGGTGGACCTGGTGTTCGACCGCCTGGTGGCCGTGGACGAGCACGGGGCCTTCGTGCCCCAGCTGCTGGAGAGCTGGGAGATTTCGGCTTCGGGCCGGGACATCCTGCTGAAGCTGCGGCCGGGCCTGCGCTGGCAGGACGGCTCGCCCCTCGAGGCCGAGGATCTGGTGGCCACCTGGCGCCTGCTCTCCCTGCCGCAGGTGCGGAAAGTCTATGATCTGGTGGGGGTGCGAACCCTGGACAGCCTGGTGGCCGAAGGGCCGCTGCGCCTCCGCATCCGCCTGAAGGAGCCACGGGCCTCGCTGCTCTCGGACCTGCATGACTTCCAGCCCGTGCCCCGCCGGCTCTACGCGCTGGGGGTGAACCCGCTCAAACACCCGCTCAACTTCGCCCCCATCGGCTCGGGACCCTACCAGGTTCTGCCGGGCGCGACGGGCCAGGAGGTGCGGCTGGAGCGCTGGGCCGGCTATGCCGGACCACACCCGGGCCGGTGGGAGGGCTTCCAGTTCCAGGTCCAGGCCGCGGACCCTGGGGAACACGCCCGGCAATTCCTGGCGCACGCCTACCACGCGGGGGAGCTGGACTGGTTCCACCACTACCTGCTGCGCCGTGGTGCCTTCGGAGACGGCACCCTGGTGGCCCAGTCCGTGCCGCAGGGGGCCTATGACGTGTTCTGGTTCAACTGCAATTCTCGCCGCAGCCTGTTGGGGGAGGTGCGCCTCCGGCGCGCCCTGTCCGAGGCGCTGCCCTGGGAGTTCCTCATGGCCCAGCGCCACCTCCGCATCGCCCGCCTCGCCAGCAGCCTGTGGCCGCCCGGGAACTGGGCCTGGGAGGCCCGGGTGGAGGCGATTCCCAGTGCGGAGCGGGCTCGGTTGCTGCTCGAAGATGCGGGCTGGAGCCCCGGGCCGGACGGGGTGTGTCGGGACGCCCAGGGGCGTCCGTTGAAGCTGGTCATGTACTGCCGCCGCGAGTTCGGCCAGCGGGACGCCGCCCAGGCCTTCCGGGACGCCGCGAAGAAGTTCGGGATCCTGATTGAGCTCCGGCGCACAAGCTTCGACGAGGTCCAGGTCAGGGCCGCGAAGGGGGATGGCGATATCTGGGACTTTGCCTGGAGCACCAGCCTCGATCCCGACAGCGAGAGCCCACTCTTCACCACGGAGGGAATCAAGGGCGGCACCAACGTTACCGGCTACCAGAACCCGGAGGTGGACGCCCTCTTCGATCAGGGCCGGCACGAGCTGGATCCCCAGCGCCGCCAGGCGCTCTACTGGAAGATCAATACCCTGATCCAGCGGGACCACCCTCTCCTCCAGCTGACCTACGTGGTCAGCTATCTGGCCCTGGACCGCCGGCTCCGCGGCGTGGGTTTCAGCGCCCTCGGACAGACCTACGGCTTCGTGCCTGGTCGCCGCGGCTGGTGGCTGGCGGAGTAGGGCCTGGGCTCAGAGCCGGTCGAAGCGGATGACTTCGACCTTGCCGGGTTTGGCCTTGGGGGCTTCGTCGCGGTCGCGGTCATGCCGGGGTTCGCGCTCGGGTCGGGCTTCACGCTCAGGTCGGGCTTCGCGCTCGGGTCGGGCTTCGCGCTCGGGACGGGTTTCGCGCTCAGGACGGGCTTCGCGATCGGGACGGCCTTCGCGGGGCGGGCGGGACTCGTGGCGACGGGGCTCAGCCGCGGGGCGGGGGGCGGGGGGGGCGGCCAGGCGCTCACGACCGGCCCAGACAGCGCCCACCTGCTTGATGCGATCCACCAGCCGCGCCGGCTCCAGGACCTGGATGCCGTCGCCGAACTGCATGGCCCAGCGGGCGATGGCGCGCAGGTCTGTGGCGGCGAAGGAGACCAAGGCCTGACCGTCGGCCTGGTCCTCGAGCCTGAAGCCCGGGAAGGCCGGAGGGGCCTGTTTGATGGCGAAGACCCACTGCTTCATCAGCGTGGCCTTCACAGAGATGGGGTCGCCTCCAAGCCAGCCGCCGATCTGGTTGGCAGCCGTGCCTTCGGCATAGGGACCCTGGGCGGCGCGGCCGACGCCCTCCACCTCATTGGCTTCGGCCAGCAGGTCCACGCAGTGGTGGCGCTCGGCGTTGTAGCGGCGGTCCCAGCCCCAGACGAACCAGGCCTGGCTGAGCGCGTCGAAGGAGAGGCTGCGGGGCTCGAAGGTGCGGGGCGCGTTGGTGTCGGCGTCCGCGAAGATGAACTCCAGGGCGCGGCCCTCGCGGATGGCGGCGAGGATGGTGGCGACGATTGGGTGCAACAGGACCGGCACGGGAGGCTGCACCGGGGCGACCTTGACAGGCTCGGGCGGGGCAGGGGCTGCGGCGGGCTCGGGCGTCGCGACGGCGGCAGCCTCAACCACCGGGGCCTCGGCCTTCGGGGCCTTTGCCTTGGTGGGGGCCTTTGCCTTCTTGGCGGGCGCGGTCACTGCCGCGATCTCAGGCTGCGCTGCCAGCGCCACGGGGGCGGCCTTCTTGGCGGCCACCTTCTTGGCGGGCGCGGCCTTCACAGGCGCAGTCTCCTCGGGCGAGGCAATCGAAGCGGGCTTCTTGCGGGGGGTCTTCGTCACGGCCATGGGTGGAGGCTCCTGGCTCATCATCACCCATTCCCGCGGGTGCGGTCCACCGGGCAGTTACGGGAGCACGGCGATCAGGTGTCTCCGGACCGCGGATGCATCTGGTCATAGAGGGCGCGCAGGCGGGTTTGGTGGACGTGGGTGTAGATCTGCGTGGTGCTGATGTCCGCGTGGCCGAGCATGGCCTGGACGGCACGGAGGTCGGCGCCGTGGTCCAGCAGGTGGGTGGCGAAGGCGTGGCGCAGCACGTGGGGGCTCACGGCTTCGGGCCGGAGACCGGCCTTGCGGGCGTAGGCCTTCAGCATGCGCCAGAGGTGCTGGCGGCTGAGCCCCTCGCCGCGCTGGCCCACGAAGAGCTCGGGGCAGCGGGGCTTGAAGCCGGAGCGCAGGACCAGCCAGGCGCGGATCCAGACCTCGGCGCCCTGGCCGAAGGGGATGAGCCGCTCCTTGCGCCCCTTGCCGGTGACCCTCAGGAAGCCCTCATCGAGGAAGACTGAGAGCGCCGGCAGGCCCGCCAGCTCGGACACCCGCAGACCCGAGGCGTAGAGCAGCTCCAGCCAGGCGCGGTCGCGTACGCCTAGGGGCGTGGCCGTGTCCGGCGCGTTGAGCAGGGCCGCCACCTGGCTCTCACCGAGGGTGCGGGGCAGGATGCGGGGCGGCCGGGGCGGCTTCACCACGGCCTCGGGACCCGCCCCGCCCCCGCCTTCCAGGCGCAGGAAGGTCAGGAAGGCGCGCAGGCTGGAGCTCATCCGCGCGAGGCTGCGTGGTGCCTTCCCGGCGGCCTGCTGGGTGACCAGGAAGCCCGTGAGCTGGTCTCGGTCGAGGCTGACCGCGGGCAGGTCCTGCTCGCAGGCCCAGGCAGCGAGGTGGTTCAGGTCGGACAGGTAGCCCGAGGTGGTGTGTGCGGACAGACCCCGCTCCACCGCCAGATGCGTCCGGAACTCACGCAGGCTCTCGCCCCACCCCAGGGGCCAGCCATGCTCGGGTTCCTCCAGGGTTTTCGGACGGGGCATGGGTCCATCCTCCACGGCTGGCCCCTTGATGCAATCCCTAGTCTTGCCAGAGGTAGCGGACGGACCTTTACCCGGAGTTTGGAAATTCGCCCCGGGGTGTGTTACGGTTTCCAGGTTCGTTTGGAGGAGCCCCCGATGGCTGATGTGCGTAAGAAAGTTATAGCGATCATTGCCGAGCAGCTGGCCAAGCCGGAGGATTCCATCTCCGAGTCCAGCCATTTCGTGGACGATCTTGGTGCCGACAGCCTCGACACCGTCGAGATCATCATGGCCATCGAAGAGGCCTTCAGCCTCGAGATCCCCGAGAGCGAGCAGGAGAAGATCCGCACTGTGGGCGACGCCATCGCCTACATCGAGAAGCACGCGAAGGGCTGATCCACCGCGATCATGATGTGCCGCAGTGCCCCCATGGCCCTGCGGCACGTTTGTTTTTTAATATGAGGTGAAGCCATGGTCAGGACTGTTGAGCGCCGGCGCGTAGTCATCACCGGGATGGGCACCGTCAATCCCTGCGGGCTCACAGTGCCCGAGACCTGGGCCAACCTCCTGGCGGGGAAGAGCGGCATCGGCCTCATCGACCGCTTCGACACCACCGACTTCACCTGCAAGATCGCCGGCCAGGTGAAGGGCTTTAACCCCGACCTGTGCATCGACAAGAAAGAACAGAAGAAGATGGACATCTTCATCCATTACGCCCTGGGCGCGGCCCACGAGGCCTGGGTGGATGCGGGGTTCGACCAGGTCCAACTCACCAAGGCCGAGCGCGAGGTCTTCGGCACCTACATCGGCAGTGGCATCGGCGGGCTCAGCACCATCTGGGACGAGGCCAACGCCTACCGCGGTCCCCGCCGCACCAGCCCCTTCTTCATCCCCAGCCTCATCGTGAACCTGGCCAGCGGCCAGGCCAGCATCAAGTACGGCCTGCAGGGCCCCAACAGCGCCGTGGCCACGGCCTGCGCCACCGGCGCCCACGCCATCGGCGACGCGGCTCGCCTGATCGCCTTCGGCTACGCGGACCGCATGATGGCGGGCGGCAGCGATTCCGTGGTGAACCAGCTGGGTGTGGGCGGCTTTGCGGCCATGCGCGCCCTGAGCACCCGCAACGACGAACCCGAGCGGGCCTCCCGTCCCTTCGATGTGGGCCGGGATGGCTTCGTCATGAGCGAGGGCGCCGGCATCGTCATCCTTGAGGAATACGAACTGGCCAAGGCCCGCGGCGCGAAGATCTACGCCGAAGTTGCCGGCTACGGCATGAGCGGCGACGCCAACCACATCACCACCCCGGCCCCCGAGGGCGAAGGCGGCCAGCGCGTCATGCGGGCGGCCATCAAGGATGCGGACATCGCTCCGGAAGAAGTGGGCTACGTGAACATGCACGGCACCAGCACCCCCGTGGGTGACAAGCTGGAGTGCATGGCCATCCGCCGGGTGTTCGGCGAGCACGCCGAGAAGATCAAGGTCAGCAGCAGCAAGTCCATGCACGGGCATCTGCTCGGCGCTGCGGGCGGCCTGGAGACCATCGTGGCGGCCCTGGCAGTCAAGACTGGCAAGATCCCCCCCACCATCAACGTGGACCAGCAGGACCCCGATTGCGACCTGGACGTCACCGCGAACGTTGCCGGGACCTTCGACTATGAATACGCCATGAACAACGGCTTCGGCTTTGGCGGCACCAACGGGTGCCTGATCCTGCGCAAGGTCCAGTAGAGGACTCACCGCGAAGGCGCGCTTCGTGGTTTGATTTTGTTCCATGGCAAAACCGATCCCCTTCAAGCTTGTGGCGCCCTACCAGCCCGCCGGGGACCAGCCGGAGGCGATCGCGCAGCTGGTCGAGGGGCTTCAGCGCGGCGATCGGGCCCAGACGCTGCTGGGGGTGACGGGGTCGGGGAAGACCTACACCATGGCCAGCACCATCGCCCGGGTGGGCCGGCCGGCCCTGATCTTCGTGCCCAACAAGACCCTGGCCGCGCAGCTCTTCAGCGAGTTCAAGCAGTTCTTCCCCGAGAACGCCGTCGAGTATTTCGTCAGCTACTACGACTACTACCAGCCCGAGGCCTACGTCCCGGAGCGGGACCTCTTCATCGACAAGGACGCCAAGATCAACGAGGAGCTGGAGAAGCTCCGGCTCAGCGCCACCCGCTGCCTGCTGGAGCGCCGGGATACCATCGTGATCGCCTCGGTGAGCTGCATCTACGGTCTGGGCGATCCCTCGTCCTACATGAACCTCTCGGTGAACCTGCAGAAGGGCCAGACCATCGACCGGGCCATGCTGCTTCGGGACCTGGTCGCCATCCAGTACCAGCGCAACCACCTGAGCTTCGAGCCGGGCATCTTCCGGGTCCGCGGAGACGTGGTGGAGGTCTACCCGGCCTACGAGGATGTCGCCTACCGCATCGAGCTCTGGGGCGATGAGGTGGAGCGCCTGTCCAAGATCGACCCCCTGCGCGGCGTGGTGATCGAGCCCCTGGACCAGCTCACCATCTGGCCCAAGACCCACTACGTGACCCCCGAGGACAAGCTGAAGACCGCCATCCGCGACATCAAGGCCGAGCTGGAGCTGCGGGAGAACGAGTTCCGCGCCGAGGGCAAGATCGTGGAGCTGCAGCGTCTCCACCAGCGCGTCATCTACGACGTGGAGATGATGAAGGAGATGGGCCACTGCAGCGGCATCGAGAACTATAGCCGCTACCTGGACGGCCGCCAGCCGGGTCAGCCGCCGCACACGCTGCTGGACTACTTCCCGGAGGACTTCGTGGTCTTCATGGACGAGAGCCACGTGGCCACGGGGCAGTTGCACGGCATGTACAACGGGGACCGGGCCCGCAAGACCACCCTGGTGGAATACGGCTTCCGCCTCCCTTCCGCACTCGACAATCGCCCGCTCAAATTCGAAGAATTTGAGAGCAGGGTGAAGCAGGTCGTCTACGTCTCGGCCACTCCGGGTGACTACGAGCTGCAGCAGAGCGGCGGTGCCTTCGTGGAGCAGGTGGTGCGCCCCACGGGGTTGGTGGATCCCCTGGTAGAGGTGCGGCCAGTGGCCACCCAGGTGGACGACCTGTTGGAGGAGATCCGCAAGGTGGTGGCCCGGGACGAGCGGGTGCTGGTGACGGTGCTCACCAAGAAGCTGGCGGAGCAGCTCACGGCTTACTACCGGGAGCTGGGTGTGAAGGCCGAGTACCTCCACAGCGAGATCGACACCCTGGAGCGGGTGGAGCTGCTCAAGAACCTGCGGCGGGGCGTCTTCGACGTGCTCATCGGCATCAACCTGCTGCGGGAGGGCCTGGACCTGCCGGAGGTGACCCTGGTGGCGATCCTGGACGCGGACAAGGAGGGCTTCCTCCGCAACGCCCGCTCCCTGATCCAGACCATCGGCCGCGCGGCCCGCAACGTGAATGGCAAGGCCGTCCTCTACGCCGATGTCATGACCCGCTCCATGACGCAGGCCATCGGCGAGACAGAGCGCCGCCGCCAGAAGCAGCTGGACCACAATGCCGCCCACGGCATCACGCCCGAGACTGTGAAGCGCAACCTGGACGATGTCATGGGCGAGGCCCTGGCCCGGGAGTTCATCAACGTCGCCAAGGAAGATCAGGCCGCCGAGGAGCCGCTGCTCTACCTGGAGGACAAGGCCTTCGAGCGGGAGATCGCGAAGCTGGAGAAGCGCATGAAGGAGCTGGCGTCCCAGACGAAGTTTGAGGATGCAGCCGAACTACGGGATCGCATTCTCCGTGCCCGACGCGATCGACTTATTCAGGTGAGCTGAATAGGGCCGGTGCCTTCAGAGGAATCCATCTGCCAGGCCAGAAGCCCATGGCCCTGGCCCTGCGCGGCGGCAGCGCCAAGGGACTGGCCCACCTGGGCGTTCTCCAGGGCTTCCGCTGGCTCCGAGGCTTCACCGTCCCGTTGGGGCGGTAGTTGCCAGGGTTGTTGGCCCGCCGCTGGCGGTCCAACTTCCGCAGGTAGCGCCGCCGGGCAGTCTCAGTTCGGTCCAGGTCGGGGCAGAACGGGATCGTTTTGACGAACCCTTCCCCGACCACAGCCACCTGGGAGGGCCCCAGGTCCAAGCCGACCAGGCCGTCCTGGACATGGTTCTTTGGTTTCTGGAGGGGCACGCCCCGCAGCACGAGCTGGACGAAGGCCTGCTCGTGGCCCCGGATGGTCCGGGTGAGGAGACGGCAGAACTTCACCCCGGTCTCGGTGACGGCTTTGCCGTCCCGGGTCGTCCGGGTAAAGGTGGTCCTGGCCACCTGGAGGGCGTGGGCCTGGACCTCGTTCCCGGGCTTTACGATCAGGGGCAGGTCCAGGTTCCCGTGGGCGCCAGCCCACAGAACCCGCCCATCCCGGAACCGGATGCCTGCGGCATTGGACTACCCCTCCAGGGACTCCAACTCGCCGTACCGTTTGAACCGGGGCTTGCCAGAGCCGCCGAAGGACCAGCGCTCCACGGCCCGAAAGGCCCGTGTCGCCACCTTCTGCTGGGTATGGACATCCAGATGCCCCCGAAGCCAACAGTCCTTCGCCAAGGACGGGTGCTGGTGCAGGCTCGCCTCGGTGAAGCCGTGGCGTTTGCGCAGGGCCTCGAAGGCCGCCTTCTTCTCTGTGCCCTTGGGCATAGCCTTGGCCTGCCCAAAGCCAGGATTGTGGCGCATCCGCGCCAGCCGGCGCAGGGCTTCGCCCTCGATGGCGTGGTAGATCTGCCGTCCCGCCTCCTTCCGCGAGCGCAGGACACGAAGGTCCTTCGAGGTCGCTGAGACCTCGAACTCTCAGATGAAACTTGGGGTTTTTGCTCGGGGCATCAGATCCCTACAGATTCATTATCGACGCATGGATTGGACTATTTTTGTCCATTGCGCGAAGGGCAACGGCTATCCCCGTGACTAAAGCGAGGGGCTTGTGCCGCCTAAAGTTTGGTCAAGCTGGACAAGCGCGACCTGGGAATCCGGATCCAGGGCAGGTACGGCCGGGAGGATCGAGGCCTGCTGCAGCTGGACCTGGGGCGGACCGAGGATGAAGTCACCCTGAATGGGCAATCCTTCGAGCGGAGCCGGGCCGACTACGGTCGGCTGGCCACGGAGTGGGACTCCCTGGATTCCCACACCTTGCCGACCGCGGTTCCATGGTGCGCGCCACCTGGATGCGGGGTTTCCATTCCGCGTTGGGCCCCACCTACGAGACGGGCTACCTCAGGGTGAGGCATCTCTGGGCGCCGGGCGAGCAGGCCAAGGTGCCCCTGGGGCTGGATGTGGATGCTGAGATCGGGATTCAGGAGAAGGCCCCAATGTCCCGGTGGTTCCTGGTTGGCGGGCCCGATTCCCTGATTGGAACCCGTAGCGCGTCCTATCTGAATCCGAATTTCGGGGTCCTGCGTATCGGCTTCCCCTTCACCGCCACCACCCTATTCGGAGTCGCGGTCCAGTGCGTCCCGCGCTTCGACCAGGCATGGCTGCCGAAGGACTTCCACAAGCCTGACCAGGGCCAGCGGGCCATCGGCTATGGTTTGGCGCTGCAGGGCGCCCTAAAGAGCCTCTTCATCGAACTGGCCGCGGGAGTAGTCGCGGTGCATGACATTCCCACCGGCGCCCACAAGACCAACCGGCATGTCAGTTTCTTGATCGGAACCCGGCCCTACGACCTGTGGAAGGGGCGCTGAATCCGGTGCCTGTAAGCCATCGAAAATGTTGAGAACTTGCAAAGTCCAGGCTTTCGGCCGTGCTGGAAGTCGGTCGGGGTGCCACGGCCGCGCCCCCCAGGAGGTCAGGCCATGGCTCCCTGGGATCAAGCCCCTGCTTTGGTCGGGGCTGAGTCTCAAATCCCTGGAATCACCGTCAGCACTGGCAAGCGCACTCAAGGTACATGGGCCCAGCCGAATTGCGCCTGCTTCCCGCCACTTCCTGGTGGCCGTATGGCCCAGGTGGTGAAAAACTGGTTGCTTCCCCCCCAGGAGCCGCCATGGCCAAGAACCCCTATCAGAACGACGTGGTCATTTCCTGGGCGGAGCTGCACCGGGACACGCGGTACCTCTCCCACGAGCTTCATCAGCTGGGCCAGTGGCGGGGCATTATCGCCATCACTCGCGGCGGTCTGATTCCCGCGGCGCTCATCGCCCGGGAGCTGAACATCCGCCTGATCGACACCATCTGTGTCACCAGCTACGGCGCCGAGGCCTCGGGTGAGGCCGAGCAGTTGGCCGGTCAGGCCAAGGTGCTGAAGGGCGTAACGGGGGATGGTGAGGGCTTCCTGCTCATCGACGACCTAGTGGACACCGGCGGCACGGCACGGCTGGTGCGCAGCCTCGTGCCCAAGGCCCACTTCGCGACGCTCTACGCCAAGCCCGCGGGGCGGCCCATCGTCGATACCTTCGTGAAAGAGTTCGAGCAGGACAAGTGGATCTTCTTCCCCTGGGATATCGAGTACAAGTTCGCCACCCCCATCCGGGACCGCGTGCTGCCGGCCCAGGACTGAGTCCCGTCCCCTAAAAAAGATCAAGGATCACCACCAAGACACCAAGAACTGCAAAGTCGTAGTGCAGTTGTCTTTCTTGGTGTCTTGGTGGTAAGACCTTTTCTTTGCATGCTGTTTCCGAGCAGAACCGGACTCCTGATTACGCCCGCCTACCGCCCGTCCCAGCGCTTGGTGAGGAGATCCAGCATGGCTTCGGGGGTGGTGGCCCGCACCAGGAGGTCCTGGTCGCAGGCGCGGATGAAGCCCTCGCGCTCGGCGTGGTCGAGCAGGTCCAGCAGGGGGTCGTAGTAGCCCTCGATGTTGAGGACGCCGCAGGGCTTGGCGTGAATGCCCAGGCGGGCCCAGGTGAAGGCCTCGAAGAACTCCTCGAAGGTGCCGATGCCGCCGGGGAAGGCGATGAAGGCATCCGCCAGTTCCGCCATGCGGGCCTTGCGGGCGTGCATGGTGGGGACCACCTCCAGGGTGGTGAGGCCCTGGTGCTGGATCTCCAGGGCCTGCAGACCTCCGACCGAAATGCCGTGGACCCGGCCTCCCGCGGCCAGGGCCCCGTCCGCCAGGCGCTTCATGAGCCCCGTGTCGGACCCACCGTAGACGCAGGTGAGGCCCCGCTGGGCCAGCTCGCGGCCCAGGGCCTCGGCGGCGGCGCCGAAGGCCGGATTGTGGCCGGGGCTGGAGCCCAGGAAGACACAGACACTGGGCACGGGGACTCCTACTTGGCGTATTGGCGGATGACCTGCTCGATGGCGGCGCGGCAGGCGGCGCAGAAGCCCACGTCATCCCGGGTGAACATGAGGCAGTCCTCCTGGCTGCGGAAATAGCCCTTGGCCTCGTAGTTCGCGCCTTCGAAGGCGCCCACCTTCCCGCTGTGGGCATCAGTGCCCAGCAGGTGCGTCTCGTAGACCTTCTCCTTGGCGAACAGCGCGTCCATCACGGCCTCGGGCTGGTTGGCGGCGCGGATGGCCCGGCGCTCCTTCTGATAGTCGTGGCTGTGGGCCTCGAACTCGGCCTTCTTCCAGGGCGTGGGCAGGGGCGCGCCCGGGCTCAGCAGGGCGCCCCACTTGGGCTGCCTGGGGTTGGCCGTGACGTTGGGCTCCCAGGGCTCGGGCCGGTCGGGGCTGTTGGTGACGGCCACGTCGGAGGTGTAGTACTCGTCCGCCAGGCCCGCGAAGTGGTGGCCGAACTCGTGGACAAACAGGTAGCCGATGGTGCTGTTGCCGGCGGAGGCGGTGCTGTAGAGGTTGTGGATGCCGCCGCCGCCGTAGGTCTCGGCGTTTGCCAGGATCTCCACGAACTCGTAGGGGGCCTGGGCGGCGATGTCGCGGAAGGAGCGGTTGTCGAAGGTGAGCACGTAGCGCTCGCTGCCGAAGGCGTCATAGGTGGTGCCCAGGGGCGTGCGCCGGTGGAGGCCGGTGGAAGGCCGCGAGATGCCGCTCTCCCGTGAGGGCGGGCAGAGGGCCCACACGTTGAAGTCCTTGCGGTGCTCCTTGAAGGGCGTCTGCTCGAAGAGGAGGTCCATGACCTTCCGGGCCTGGGCCTCGAACTTGCCCCGCTCGGCGGCGGTGTAGCCATCGCCGAGGATGAGGACATCCACCTTGTCCGCGGAGTCGCCGGCTTTCTGGAGGGTGATGAGGGCGCCGGCCTCGGGGCCCGCAGCCTGCTCGATGAGGGGGTCCTTCGGATCCAGATCGAAGCTCCAGAGGCTCCGGAAGGCGTTCTTCGCATCCCGCTTCTTCACCGTGATCCGCACCGGCGCCTCGGGCTGGGGGAACCGCAGGGACTCGGAGAAGGTGCGGCTCAGGGCCTTGGCCTCGTCCGTGGTCTCCCACTCCCCGAAGATGCTGGCAAAGCCCCGGGAGTAGAGCAGCCGCCCGGTGCCCTTGTCGGCCACTTCGAAGCAGTATTTGCCGAGGTTGCTGGTGTCCACGGTCCGGGCCGGGTCGCCGGGCCAGGGCAGGGGTTCCCGCACCACCCGGTCCACGCCGAACCGCTCGGCTGCTGCATCCCCCGTGTGGCCATAGTCCACCCGCAGGGTCCGGGGCGGGGCGGCCAGACTGGCCAGGGTGGCAAGGGAGAGCAGCAGGGCGCGGAGCATGGAACACCTCGGCATCCAAGATAGACTGTTTACAGGAGTCCCGATGCTCACCTCGAAACAGCGGCAATACCTCAAGGCCCAGGCCCACAAGCTGAAGCCCGTCATGCACGTGGGCAAGGGGGGCGTCACTCCGGCCCAGGCTGCGGAACTGGACATCATGGTGGAGAGCCTTGAGCTGCTGAAGGTCAAGATCAACCCCAACAGCCTCGAGGACGAGGAGACTGCCGTCCGGGCCCTCTGCGCGGCGGTGCCGGGGCTCCAGCACGTTTGGACCATTGGGCACACCATGCTGTTCTTCCGGGCCAGTCGGAACCGCCCCACACGATTCACGCTTCCTGGTTAAAATCCCGCCTGAATTCAGGTTTGGCGCGGTTCCGCCCGAAAGATATGGGGTGGAGGTCCGATGCCCTATCTGTCCTGGCGGGAAGGAAGTCAGCTCCTGCGGCACGCGGTCCAGGACGGCTGTCTCATTGGGCGCGATCCCATCGCCTGTGCTGTCGCCCAGCCTAGTCTGGCCACCCTCTCCCGGAGGCATGCCTCCATCGACCGCATCGGGGGCATCTGGTGGATCCGGGACCTGGATTCGGCCGGGGGCACGAGCCTGAACGGCCTGCCCCTCAACCACCCCCAGGGCAACTCCCTCAGGGATGGCGATGAACTGGTGCTGGGCGGCTGGCAGCTGGCGTTCACGGAGGGCTTCCCGGGCCTGGATGGGGTCCAGTTCATCGAGCACGTGGGCGACATCTTCCACGAAGTCCGGCCCGAGCCGGCCCAGGCGCTGGTCCTCATCCGGGGCATGGAGCTGCTGTTCCGCTCCACGGACAAGCTCCTCCGCCAGGTGGACTCCGACGCCATCGTGAAGGGGCTCCTGGAGGAGTCGCTGCGCCTGCTCGGAGGGGACCGGGGCTTCCTGGTCATGCGGCAGGGCACGGGTTGGCGCACCGCCCACCGCGTGGGCGATGTGCAGGAGGGCATTGGGCTATCCCGCTCCGTGCTGGACTACGTGTCGCAGGAGCGCACTGCGGTGCTGTCCAACCGGCCCCTCGCGGACCCGCGCTTCGGAGGCATGAGTCTGGTGGAGCTTCATCGCGGTTCCCTGATGTGCGCCCCGATGGAAGACGAGGGCACCCTTCAGGGCGTGCTCTACCTGGATCGGGAGTCCGAGAACCGGCCCTTCAGTCGCTTCGACCTGGCCATATTCCAGACCTTCGTCAAACAGGGCTCCATGGCGCTGCGGCAGGCCATGCTGAACCGCCAGGCCCTGGGCCAGGCCGAGCAGCAGGGTGAGCTGCTGCGCCTGCGGACCGGCAGCCTCCGGGAAACCGAGCGCCACGGCCATCTCCTGGCCGCCATGGCCGGCCCGCTGCGGCGGCTCCAGAGCTGGGCGGCGGAGGTGCCGGATCCTCGCGCTGCAGCCATCCAGACCCAGATCGAGCAGCTGGTGAGCCTGCTGGACCATGGCAGCCGGGAGGGGCTGCTGGACGAGGCCCCGAATGCGGGGCATCCGCTCTCCGCGCAGAGTCTCCAGGAGGACCTGTCCGGCCGCTGGGAGTCCCTGGTCAGCCTGCGGAATGCGACCCTGGTCATGGCGAAAGCCCCGGCTGGCTCCATCTGGCTTACGGGAGGCCCGCTGCTGGCGGCCCTGGCGGGGCTGGTGGAACCGGTGCTCATGCAGCTCAATGCCGGCACGACGGTCTCCACCCGCTGGGACCAGGAGCGCGGCTTCCAGATCCTGAGGCTGAGCCTCCCGCCGGGCCTGCACGGCCCGACGCCCGATCCCTGGTCCCAGCGGGTGCTCCAGGAATCCGGCGTGCGGTGGCGCTGGGCCGACCAATCCTTCGATCTCCTCCTGCCCGAAGGACCGGATGCCATGCCCGAGGAGCCAGCCCGGCCCCTGCTTGGGCTGGTCAGCGACGACTTGAACCTGCTGGGTCTCTTCCAGACGGTGGCGGAGGCCGGAGACCTCCTCCTGCATCCCCTGGAGTCGGACCCCCAGCCGCCGCCCCTGCCGAAGTTCCGCTTCCTGGTAGTGGACGCGAAGGGGACCCCGGACCTCGAAGCCTGCATCCGGGCCTACCGCAGCCACCCCTCCTTCTCGACAACTCCGATCCTGGTAGTGCGCAGCACGGAGGAGGCGACGCCCAGCCTCATCGAGGCCGGGGCAACGGACTGGCTGGCCGAAGGCTTCCGCTGGGAGGCGCTGCACCACCGGCTGCAGGTGCTGCGCGGGCACACCGAGCTACAGCAGCGGGCCCTGGCCGCAGAACGCCTGGACTCGTTCCGGCAAATGGCGGGCACTCTCAAGCACGAGATCAACAATCCCCTGGCCATCATCTCCATGCAGGTCGAGATGCTGCAGCGCAAATATCCGGACGAGGTGAAGCTCGGGAAGATCGGCGAGATGGTGGAGCGCATCCGGGCCCTGGTGCAGGTGCTGCAGAAGATGCGCGAGACCCCCACCGAGGACTACGCGGATGGGTCCAGCATCCTGAAGCTGGTCTAGGCGCAGGCGGCCGGAGGACGTCGTATCCTCGCAGAGGGAGCCCCGCCATGACCCTCCGTCCCCTGCTGCTCGCCCTCGCCGCCGCCCTTACTCTCGGCGCCCAGGCCCCACTGACATCCCTGGTGCAGTCCATTCCGGTGGAGACCGACCTGGCGGACCCGGCGCTGCCCTTTGCCAAGGATGTCTGGGTGGCCATGGTGCGCGGCGCGAAGACGAGCTTCGACGCGGCCCAGTTCTATGTCACCAGCCGTCCCGGCAGCGCCCTGGAGCCCGTGCTGACGGAGCTGGAGCAGGCGGGGGCCCGGGGGGTGAAGGTGCGCTTCCTGCTGTCCGCAAAGATGCTGGACCAGGACCCGGCTTCCGTGGCCCGGCTCCGGCGCATTCCTGGCGCCGAGGTGCGCAGCTACGACTTGGCAAAGGTCTCCAGGGGCATCCTCCACGCCAAGTATTTCGTGGCGGATGGTCGCGAGGCCTTCCTGGGCAGCCAGAACTTCGACTGGCGCGCCCTGGAGCAGATTCATGAGCTGGG
>CAIMQW010000105.1 GCA_903843705.1 uncultured Holophagaceae bacterium
CACCATGGGCCGCATGAAGTCGTTCTCTTCGTGGCCGAGGATGTGGCAGTGCCAGACGTATTCCCAACCGTAGTCCAGTGGGGCGTTCGAGACGCCTGTGAGGGGATTGCCATCCGCCGGGTTGGTCAAGGTGAGGAGGGCATTAGCCGGCTCCAGGACATTCGGGGACCGAAGGCTGGTGGGCAGGGCGAAGGGCAACCGGGGAGAGATCGGCCGGAAGGCGACGATGATGTCTTCCAGGGGGTGCATCTTGACGGTTTCCTTCCAGCCGCGCTCGTTGTCGTCCGGGAAGCGCACGGCGCCGTCCCAGCCCACGC
The DNA here is from genome assembly GCA_903843705.1 of uncultured Holophagaceae bacterium. Taxonomy (GTDB): domain Bacteria; phylum Acidobacteriota; class Holophagae; order Holophagales; family Holophagaceae; genus Geothrix. The sequence continues at coordinate 318 of CAIMQW010000105.1, forward strand.
GGTTGACGATCTGCACGTCGAACAGGTGGAAGTGCACGGGGTGCGAGTCCACGCCGTTGTGGGTGATCTTCCAGAACTGGGTGGAGCCGTCCGTGAGGATCTCAGTGGCGGGGTCCACATAGCCCAGGGGGATGGTGGTCTGGATGTTGAAGTTGGTGAAGGGCAGCTCGACGCCGAGGGTGGCGTTCATGCGACCGTAGTCCAGCTCGAAGAGCTCCTGGATGGCCTTGGGCAGGAGGCTGGGGCTATAGAGCTCGCCGTTCTCCATGGCGGCAAACAGGGGGATGTTGTTGTCCTGGATTCGGACATAGACATCCTTCAAGGTCTTGTTCAGGGCGCCGTTGAAGACAGAAGAAGGCACGATCGGAGGATGCTGGGCTTCGGCGAAGGCGCCGTTGGAGGTGGCCGTGGAGGTGAAGGCCGAGTTCAGGGCCGCCATGTTGAAGGGTGCCGCCGGGTTGCTCGCGGCCACTTCGATGAGCATGATGGTGCGGGTGTTGGGGCCGAAACCGGCCAGGGTCGTCCCTGCACCGCCGGAGTCCCGCTGATCGGGATCGCCGGTATAGTAGTCGAGCCGGGAATCAAAGGCCGGCACGGGGGCGGGCGAGTCGTTGTAGAGGATGAGCTTCTTGCCCGCAAAGGCCGAGAAGTCCACGATCACATCGGCGCGCTCGGCAGGGCCCAGCCAGAGGCCGCGTTCCGCCACGTTCAGCACCACGATGTCGCGGCGGTTGTAGTTGTAGCCCACGGGCTGCGGGTTGATGACGACAGGGTTGGGCAGGAAGCCCGACTCGTTGCCGATCTGAATGAAGGCGGGGCCAGCGGTGGCCGGGTCCGGCACGCCACCGTCGCGGCCGTCGTGGGGCCAGTTGGCGGGCCACAACGGATTCGGAGCAGCAGGCACCATGGTGACTTCGGTGCCGGTGGCGTCAGCCTGGAAGAAGCTCAGGTTCCAGAAGCGGTCATTAGCGGCGTTCAGGATGCGGAAGCGGTAGGACTGAGGCTTGACGCTGACCTTGGGATAGGCGGTGCCGTTCACCAAGGGGGTGTCCATGAAGGCTTCAGGCACCAACGAAGGATTGGGCGTGCCGGGAATCTCGGCACCATTGGGATCGTTGGGCACAGGCTCGGCCCCGTGCAGCAGGCCCGCAGCAGCAGTCAGCGGGGGCCAGAACCACGGACCGTAGTCCCACCGACCCATGGCATTGGCGCCAGAGATGTCCGTGGGGTTCTGGTTCACCATGTAGACATGGGGATACCAGAGGGCGCCGTCACCGCCGTAATTGACCGTGTCCCAGGTGGGGTCGGTGGCAGGTGTGGGCAGGTTAGTTAGGGGGTCGATGTTGGCCACGCCAACTTTGCCCAAGGTGGTGGTATCGACGAAGGTCTTGTCCTGGATGACGAGGGGGATGCCGTAGTTGTAGACGCCGCCGCCGTTGTTAGGCAGGATGCCGGCGCTGATGAGCTTGTCGTCGACCGGATCCACGATGAGGTAGCCCGCGGCTTCGCCAGCGTAGACGTTCAGGCGCGTGAGCCCGAAGGAGTGGTCGTGGTAGAACATGAAGCGGCCACTCTGCTGGTTGGTCCAGTAGTAGGTGGCGATGCCATCGCCGGGGGTGGCACCAGCGCTCATGTCGGGCACGTTCTGGAAAGAGGCACCCTTCTTGTAGCTGGTGGTCTCACCGGCGGGGGTGATCCACTGGTGGGGGGTGCCGTCACTGATCCAGGGGCTCAGGCCACCGTGGAGGTGGAGCTCGCCCCGGTTTTCGGTGAAGGTCTCAGTGCCGGTGGCGGGGACAGCGTTCTTGATCACCTCGCCAACGACTGTTACTGGTAAACCACTGATTCCGACTACCTTGGCGAGGATATCTGCGGCTGTGGCCAGAACTGCAGGGACAGCCGGCGTGTATAGAGGGCCCGGGCCCGCACCCATGAGGGTGGTGTCCACAGGGATGAACAGATCCCCCGGGCGACGGCCTGTGGTGGCGTCCCTGGCACCGATGGGCAGCAAGTTCGTGAACTTCACCCGGACCGGGCGGTCCTTGTGGGCGATGATGACGGGTCCGAGGTAGTTGGAGGCGCCGGCGATGGTGTTCACACCCGCCGCGCCATGCTGGATGTAGCCGCGCAGCTTGGTGGGCGCCAGGTCCGAGTGGAGCTTCTGGGTGTACTCGACGAGGTCGATCTCGTAGTAGTCGGAGCCGATATAGGTCGCTTGGTCAGGCGTGCCCACCGGGATGTAGTTCCCCAGGTTGTTCGCGTTGGCCACGCCGAGTCCCGGCAAGGTGTCCACGAACTTGCGGAGCTTCTTGGTGTAGTTCCAGTTGCTGGCGGTCCCGTTCAGGTAGTCGGGCTGGGCCAGCTGGAAGCCAAGGCCAGGGACCGCAAGGCCAGCCTCCACCGTCCCGCCCTTGGGGGCGAGCGCGGCGACCTTGGCGGCTCCGGCGGGGTTCACGCCCAGGGTCTTGGGATCGACCTTGCCGCCCTTGGCCTGGAGGGCCGCCTTGGTGCGGGCTGCCGCTGCCGCGCGGGCATTGTTCAGCACGGCCCGGCGGGTGGCTCGCTCGACGATGGCGGACTGGTCGCCGCCGGGGGTGGGGGCGGCCGTGCGGTTCGGCACCTCCTGCGCCTGCGCTTGCAGGCCGAAGCCGGCAAACAGTGTCAGGACCAAGCCTAACAATTTCTTCAACTTGCTTTGCATGCTGCACCTCTTCCTGAAAAATGGGGAACTCAGGGCTAGACAAGACCGACTGGCGTGATGAACAAGAAGCCCAACGGGTCGGAGGGACCGCGGGCCAAATAAGTAGAAAAACGTATGAATGACAATCCTCGTTGGAATGAGAACTTACGGGTATGGGTAGTTCTACCCATTGGGCGGGTAGGAACTACGTAATTTGGTGTAGGCGTACGCACCCGAGGCCCGGAAGGGAGATTCCGGGCCTCGGGGGGTTCTCAGGAGCTAGGGTTGCGGGATCAGTAGTAGAGCTCGGCGCTGCTGAGGTAGCCCGCGCCTGCGCCGCCGACAAGGAGGGTCTTGCCATTCGGCAGGACCGTGGCGGTGGGAGCCTCCCGGCCTGTGGTCAGGTTGCCGGTGGCGGTGAAGAGCCCCGTGGCGGGATCGAAGAGCTCAGCCTCGAACAGCAGGGTCCCGGGAGTGCCCGAGCCCACCCCACCCGCGATCAAGACCTTGCCTGAGGGCAGGAGGGCGGCTGCGTGCCAGGTGGCCCGGGCGATGAGCAGGCTTCCGGTGTTGGTGAAGGTC
>CAIMQW010000106.1 GCA_903843705.1 uncultured Holophagaceae bacterium
GCACTTGCAGGCATCCCCGTCCATCCCATTGATCCCCGTCATGCTTTTGCTTTCTGGGACGGAATGCCAGGCCGAAGGTTCAAAGACAAGTGCATATTGGACGGGGATAAAAACGGATGAACGGGGATAACTGCCAAGAGGAGCCGAAAGCAGGCCCTTGCAGGGGTCGGTCGGAACCTATCGGCACCATCCGTTTCCTCTGCCGTTGGCGGTTCTTCTTCCCCGGAAATCCCGGATGAACCTTTTTTTAGGCCTGGCGGCGGGCAGCCGCCAGGCCGAGGATCAGGCCCAGAGCCAGGGACCAGAGGGCCGCCAGGCCCACCTGGAGGTCTGGGGGGAGGCTGAAGGTAAGGGTGTGGGCGGGAATCCAGAACCAGAGCAGGGTCCACAGGGCCGGGGCCATGCCATCGAAGCCCCGGCGGCCCAGGATCAGATTGTCCTCCAGGCGGTGGAACAGCATCATCTGGGGCCCGAAGAACACGTTGGTGAGGGTGGAGAGCGTCAGGGACCACCCCAAGCCCGAAGCCAGGATGGCGGGCAGGAGTTGGTGGTCCAGGAGGGCCCGGGTGAAGCCCCTCATGCCGACGAAGCCCGCCTTGATGACCAGTCCCAGCAGCGCCCAGGCCAGCGCCTTGGCGGTCAGCTGCAGGGGGGTGCAGGGCAGGGATGGCTTACGCGCCTTGAGGCTGGCGGCCAGGACCTCGCCCAGGGTGCCCAGGAGCGCGAACTGGCAGGCGGCGGAGAGGAGCGGGTGAGCCTGCACCCAGAGGCGGTAGGGGACCATCCGGTCAGGCTACTTCAGCTCGCTTCGCTAGCGGGTCACAGCACCCGGCCATCAATCCAGCCGCCGCCCAGGACCTCGCCATCCCGATAGAACACCACGGCCTGGCCGGGGGCGATGGCCCGCTGAGGGTCGGCGAAGGTCACCTGGAACCGCCCGTCCGGCAGGGGAATCACCAGAGCCTCCGCTTCCGGGGCGCGGCTGCGGATGCGGGCCCCACAGGCGAGGGGGCCGACCGGCTCACCCTGGACCCAGCTCAGATCCCGGGCGATCAGGTCCCGGCGGTAGAGGTCCCGCTCGGTGCCCACCCAGACGGTGTTGGTGGCGGGTTCGGTGCGGATGACATAGAGGGGTTCGGAGGCGGCGATCCGGAGCCCCCGGCGCTGCCCCACCGTGTGCCGCCAGTAGCCCCGGTGGTGGCCCAGGACCCGGCCATCCAGGTGCCGGATCTCGCCCTCGCCGCGCCCCGGATCCCGGCCCTCCGCCTCGATGAAGGCGTCGTAGCGGTCCTGGGTGACGAAGCAGATCTCCTGGCTCTCCGGCTTTTCAGCCAGGTGGAGTCCCAGCTCCGCCCCGAGCGCGCGGACTTCCGGCTTGGTGAGGTGGGCCAGGGGAAAGAGCGTCCGGGCCAGGGTGGCCTGGGTGTGGTGGAAGAGGTAGTAGCTCTGGTCCTTGTCGGGATCATGCGCCTTCTGGAGGTGCCAGGTTCCCCCGGAGAAGGTAATGCCCGCATAGTGTCCCGTGGCGACGAACGCAGCGCCCAGGGAGGCGGCCCGCGCCATCAGGGCAGAGAACTTCAGGTGCTGGTTGCACCAGATGCAGGGACTGGGGGTTTCGCCTTCCAGGTAGCTCCGGATGAAGCCCTCGATGACGGTCTCCCTGAAGGGTCCTTCGAAGTCCATGACGTAGTGAGGGAAGCCGGCCTGGTGAGCGACCCTCCGGGCGTCCTGGAAATCGTCCAAAGTGCAGCACTTCCCGGCGGAAGCTCCGGCGGTCCCCTTGTCGAACAGCTGCATGGAAACGCCGATGACCTCGAACCCGGCGCGCTGCAGGAGCGCGGCCATGACCGAGCTGTCCACGCCTCCGGACATGGCCGCGAGGATGCGGTCTCCGGGGCGCAGGCTCGGGTGGCTCCGCAGGGGCGCCAGGGCGTGAGCGAGCAGGCCCCCGATCATCAGGTCCTCAAGCGGCGGAGCCGGAGCAGGGAGATGGCGAGCAGCAGCAGCAGGGGGGCCAGCACGCCCCAGTAGGCGGGGAACTCCGCCGCGCGGGCGGCCCCCCCAAAGAGGGTCTGGAGGCCCAGGAAGACCAGGCCGGCGACGAGACCGGCCCCCAGGGCCTGTCCCCGGCCCTGGCGGGGACCCGGGAAGGCGAAGGAGAGCATGGCCAGCACCAGGCAGGGGCCTGCCAACCACCCCAGGAGGCGGCCCCAGAGCATGTAGGCCCGCTCGGGATCGGGTGCCCAGGTCTGCCAGTGGAAGAGGTCCAGGGTGCGAGCCTCCTCGGCCGAGGCCGCAGAGCGCAGGGCCCGGGCAGGGAAGAGCCGGTCCGCTGGCGGTCCCTGGACCAGGGTCAGGCCACCCCAGGCCAGGGCTTCCGTGTGAGCCGAGCCGAGCTTCCAGTGCAGGAGGATCGGCGCCTCTCCGGGTGCCTTGAGGGGGAAGCCCCAGCGCTGCTCAGCCTGGAGGTGCCAGAGCACGCCGGTGGAGCCCAGATACAGCCAGGGTCGGCTGGTCGTGGGAGCCTGGGAGCGGTTGAGGATCTGCCGGTAGAGCTGGTTGGCACGGGTCATGGCCATGGGGGCGATCCCCACCTGAAGGATCAGGGTGAGCACGGCGACCAGGCCCCAGCCCATGCGGCTGCTCCAGAGCCAGCGGAGCAAGCTGACACCGCCGGCTCGAAGGGCCAGCCACTCCCGGTTGAGCGCTGCTTCCGACAGGGCCAGGAGGGTACCCAGGAGGAAGGCCATGGGCAGGGCGACCACCAGGAATGGGGGGAGATTCCAGAACCAATACCTAATGAATACATTGAAATGAACACCATTCTTAGAGAGATCTCCCGCGAGCGTGGCGTACTCGATCAGCAGGTTCAGGACCAGGAGGCTGCCCAGGGCCGAAGCCCAGTTCTCCCACCAGGAGAGGGTCGCCCAGTGACGCAGGATCCCGTGCTGGGTGCCTTTTCCGTGCAGCCAGCGGAAGAGTCTCTCGCGGGTGACCCGGACTCGGTCCCGGAGGGGATCAAGCACCGCCCGGAAGGGGTGCAGTAGAGGGAGGATGAGCCTCAGGGCGCGGCCCGAGCGATGGGGTTTGAGGCGCTGGTGAAGCAGCAGTCCGCCCCCAATCAGGAAAGGGAAGGGGACCAAGAGCAGGGGGTAGAGCGTTTTAAATTGGCCACTCAACCACATGTTTTCAAGGTTCTTCATGACCAGGTAGTAGAGGATGATGACGCCCAGGCTCTTGAGGATGGCCCCGCCCCTGTAGAAGCGGGGATGCCCGAAGCCCAGGGCGATACCCAGCAGCAGCAGGGCGGCCGAGGCCAGGGGCAGGGAAGTACGGCGGCAGATCTCCATGGCCGCCTGAAGCCGGAGCTCCGAGGCCTCGGGAGGAGCCCCCGGCAGGCCTGGCGGGGTTCTTAATAGCTTGATGAGAGCGGCAGAGCTTTCATAGCGAAGTGGTGTAGGCGGGAGTAGATGAGCCCCCGCAGGGATGCCGAAGCGGAGGACCTGCTTCTCCTGGCTCAGGTGGATGACACTGCCGTTGCCCGAAGTCTGGTAGAGGGCGCCTTGCAGCCCGGTCAGGTGGAGTTGCAGCTCCGAGGAACCGTCAGTCTTGGCCTCCAGGGCATAGGTCATAGAGGTGGCCGTGAGGTGCTGCACCCCCTGGGGGGTCGATTCCATGATGTGGATCTGTCCCTCCTTAGACACCCAAAAGGCTGAATTGGGAGCACTTGGAGGGAACCAGGGCGGGGATCCGGGGCGCAGGAAGCGGGCCTTGGCCTCCTCGGCCATCTTCACCCTGATGCTCTGTTGGACCCGGGCGGTGACGGGAACAAGGAAGTGGGCATTGAGGGTGGCCAGCAGGATCAGCCAGATGGCCATGCGGATCCAGGGCGCGGTCCAGGTCCGGCGGCCGGCACCCAAGCCTTGCGCTGCCACCAGCTCCGAGCCTTCCATCAACTGCTGGGTGCCCAGCAGGCCGCCCAACACGGCGGCCATCGGCAGGACCAGACCCAGGTTCTCGGGCAGGGAGGTCAGCAGCAGCGGCACCAGCCAGCGCAGGGGTGCTCCCTGGGAGAAGATCTGCTTCGAGATCGTCACCATCTCCCAGGAGAGGAGCAGGAAGCCATAAAAGAAGAGCGCTCCAAGGAAGGGGGTGGCCCAGCGTCGGAGCACGTAGCGGGTCAAGATAAAGGGCACGGGGGGTCCTGAATTAGCTTTCGATAATGTATATTATGTAACCTTGATTCTAGCTTGACCTATCGAACGGGTTACTCACAACACCTTTGCTTCCAAGAGATCATGGATATGGAGCACCCCGCTGGGCAGTCCCTCCCGGGTCACGACGAGGAAGGTGATCTTGCGGGCTTCCATGAGGCCCGCGGCCTCCAGGGCCAGGGCCTGCTCATCGAGGGTGATGGGATTGCGCGTCATGATCTCCGCGGCGGTCAAGTGCAAAGGATTGGTTGCTTCGCGTTCAGCCCGCTCCAGGGCCCGGCGGATATCCCCATCGGTGACGACGCCAAGAAGGTTCGGCATCTCCATAACGGTGGTCATCCCAAGGCGTCCCCCGGTCATGGCACGAAGGACCTCGGTGAGCGAGGCGCCGGGCTGGACCTGCGGCCAATCAGAGTGCATCAATGCTTTAACCTTCATTAGCTTAGAGCCAAGACTTCCGGCGGGGTGATTAAGGGCAAAGTGATCCCGAGTGAACCCCCGTCGGGCCATCAGGCATCCCGCGAGGAGGTCGCCCCAGATCAGTTGAAGGGTGGTACTGGCCATGGGGGCCAACTCCAGAGGACAGCCCTCCCCCTCGGGTAGCCGGTAGGCAAAGGTCCAGTCCGCGGCCTGACCCAGGCTGCTCTCGGGCCGGGCGGTGACGGCGGCCAAGGGAATGCCGAGGCGGAGGAGGCTGGGCAGCAGGCGGACCACCTCTTCGCTCTCCCCACTGTTCGAAAGGGCCAGCACCGAATCCTGGGCCGTGACCATACCCAGATCTCCGTGGAGAGCCTCGGCGGGATGAAGGAAGAAGCTGGGACAGCCGGTGGAGGCCAGCGTGGCGGCGATCTTCTGGGCCACCAGACCGGACTTACCCATGCCTGTCAGGATCACCCGCCCAGACCGGCCCAAGACCATGTGGGTCCAGGCCTCAACCTGGTGCGGATCCCAGGATTCCCGCAGTTCCGCGAGGGCGGCACGGGCCGCATCCAGCACGGCACTTCCGACCGTGAGAGGTTCTGTGCCCTGGTTCTCATCCTTCACAGCGGTTACTCCGATGCAGTTACGAGCAAGGTGTTCATGCTACCAGCCATTCTCCCTCTCTTTCCCCTGCCCCAGGTCGTGCTGTTTCCTCAGACCTTCCTGCCGCTGCAGGTGTTTGAGCCGCGGTACCAGGAACTGACAATCGAGGTACTCAACTCTCATCAGCATCTGGTGATCGCCTTGATGCGGGAGCAGCCCGAACCCGGCTCCCTGGGAGAGACTGCACCCATCTTCGAGGTGGGGTGTCTGGCGGAAGTGGTGCGGGCCGAACCGCTCACCGGGGGACGCTGGAACCTGCTGCTGCAAGGCAAGGAAGCGGTCCGAATTCTTGAGGAAACCCCAGGAAAGCCCTTCCGTCAGGCCCACCTCGAGGTGCTGCCCTTCCATTCAGAGGTCCTCTGGCCCGGTCCCCACCGCCGCCGCCTGATGGATACCCTCCAGCTCTACGCTCGGTCCGAGGGCATCGAGGCCCAGATGCAGGAGCTCCTCGACCTCCCTCTGCAGGATGCGGGCCGCATGAATACACTGGCCATGGCCCTGGACTTCGAGCCCACCGAGCGACAGTTCCTGCTGGAGGCGCGAGACCTCCCTACCCTGGCCGACCGGCTCCTGCAGCTGGTGGACTTTGCCATCGGCGGGCGCATCCTCCGCGGCCTGTGACCCGGGCCGGACGTCGGCCCTTGCTACACTGATTCTGGCCCTGTAGCTCAGCGGTCAGAGCTGGCGGCTCATAACCGCTTGGTCGTGGGTTCGAACCCCACCGGGGCCACCAATGAAGACTCGCGCCACATTGTGTGGCGCTTGTTATTTGTCGGCATCGGCATTCACAGCCGCCCTTTTTCTGTATGCAGGCCTGACCTTTTTATCTGCGAAGATGGGCCAATCAAATGCAGCTAAAAAAGCATTCCTGCCCCTCTAAGGGCTCTATCTGAGGTGCTGTTTGGCGTCCGCTCAAATCAGATGCTTGGCGTGCAAGGGCGTGATGAATGCCTCCGAAGGAGTCTGTTCCAACTGCGGACGGATGAACTTCACACAGAGCTGGCGGGACCATCACGGCAAGGCACCTGAGGGTGCCCAGGCGGTCCTCGGCAGCGACGCTACCGAGATCGATCTGCCCTGGGCCCATGCCAAATACTTTGGCGGGAAGGTGATGCATGGCAGCATCCTGGTTCTCCTGCTTGGCGCCACCAGCTGGGTGCTCTACCGCAAGCTGAGCTACCCGGTACCAAACTTTGCCCTTTGGGTGGCGGGCCTGTCGCTGCTCCTTTTCATCCTGCTGGTCTCTAGGCTGGGCCGAACCCGATTGCGCATCACCCCGAAGCACCTGCACTTGGCTCGCGGCCCCTGGCCCTGGTTTTCTCGCCGCTCCCTTGAACTGGAAGCGGCCCATGTCCAGCGCCTGGACTTGAGCTTTTACCGAGCCGCCAGCTGGGAGACCCGATCTGGCTACCCTGCCTACCAGCTAGATGCCATCGCTCCGGACGGCGCAAAGCACCGCATCTTTTCGCGCGTGCTGGAGGAGAAACTGGCCTTCGAACTCTACGGGTTCCTGTTCAAGCAGCTTGGCCTCTGCGAGGTGCAGGACGGCGTAGCCGAAGCTGACACCCTGGCCGAAGCTGACCCTCGCTGGGTCAACATCTATGTCGTGGTCTTCTTCCTGGCCGTGGCCTTGGGAGTGCCGGGACCTGCCGGAAAGCTGCCCGGTTTCGCATGGCGCTGGGACACCGGCTTCTGGGCCGTCTTTGTACCCTTGGCCCTCTTGTTGACCTGGCCCTTGTACCTGCAGGCCCGGTGCGACCGGGGCACCACCGACAACCAGCCACCCCAACGACGCAAGCCCTACGCACCCTGGTTCTTCTACCTCGGCTTGGGAATCATCACCGCGCCACTCTTCACCATGCTTGCCATGGAGCTCTACACCTTGCTCAGGGGTCATCCCTTGAAGTGAAGCAGCTCAGGCACAAGAGTTGCGCTCTCCACCAATTAGCCGCCTGGGATCGCCGCAGGCGATTCTGGCGAGCCTATACGATCCATTTCCGGAGCTCCCCCTCGGCGAACTGGAGGTGGATGAGCATGGCCTCACTGGCCAGCTGGGGCGAGCGCGCGCGGATGGCCTTCAGGATGGCGGAGTGCTGGTCGATGATCCGCTGGGGATTCAGCTTGTTGTCGAGGTAGAGCCGACGGCGGGCGGCAGAGTTGGCCTTGGCGAAGTCACCAGAGACGGTCTTGAAGAGCCTGGCTAGGAGGTTGTTGTGCGTGGCCTCGGCCACAGCGAAGTGGAAGGCCGCGTCGAACTCCTCGCCCTTCTCGGGATCCTGGAGGTTGAGGCGCTCCTTCATGCTCTCCAGGAGGGCCTCGATCTCCTCCATCTCCTGCTCCGTGGCACGCTGGGCGGCCAGGCTGGCAGTGGCCGTCTCAAAGATCCGGCGCATCTCGAACATGTCGATGACGGAACTGCGCTCCACGGCCAGGAACATGGCCAGCGGGCGGATGATGTCATCGGCCTCGGTCTCGCGGATGAAGGTACCTTCCCCAGGTCGAATATCGATGACACCCAGCATCTCCAGCGTCCGGATGGCCTCCCTGACGGAGGCTCGGCTCACCTGGAAGCGGTCCGCCAACTCCCTCTCGGCCAGCAGCTTGTCCCCGGGCTTGAGCTTGCCGTCGGAGATGAGCTGCTGGATCTGCTCCACGATCTCCTCATAGAGGCGCTTCGTGCGGATCGGGGTTAGGTCCATGGCTCACTCTCTGGCGGTGGGAAGGCCGGGAAAAGGGAACTGTGATCGTTAGCACTGGCGGGACGGTGGTCTGACCACTAGACCTATTGTAATCTTCGCGCAGGTCTTTTACTCATTCCAACTCATTTCATTTCCCTTCCCCCCCCCCTTTTTTCGGAGGCTTCATGACCCCTTGGACCCAAGTCTATTCCCCAGTCATGGGGAATATCTTCCTCTCGGCCCTGGTGGCCGCGTTGCCAGTCTTCGTGCTGCTGGGCCTCCTGGCCAAGCACGTGAAGGCCCACTACTCAGCCATCCTGGGCCTGGTGACCTGTCTGGCCGTGGCCATCCTGGTCTACAAGATGCCCGCTGGCATGGCTGGCATGGCCGCCGTCCACGGTGCCCTCTACGGTCTCCTGCCCATTGGGTGGATCGTCCTGAACGCCATCTTCATCTATGACATCACCGTGAAGTCGGGTGACTTCGAGGTGGTCAAGCACTCCATCGCAGGTCTCGCAGCGGATCGCCGCATCCAGGCCCTGCTGATCGCCTTCAGCTTCGGCGCCTTCATCGAGGGCGCCGCCGGCTTCGGCACGCCCGTGGCGATCTCTGCCGCGATGCTCATCGGGCTGGGCTTCCGCCCCCTCCAGGCCGCCGGCCTGGCCCTCATCGGCAACACGGCCCCCGTCGCCTACGGCGCCCTGGGCAGCCCGCTCATCGCCCTTGCTGGCGTCACCGGCCTGCCCCTGGACCTGCTCAGCGCCGCCGCTGGCCGCATCCTGCCGATCTTCTCCCTGATCGTGCCCTTCTGGATCATTTGGACCATGGCTGGTCGCAAGGCCATGATGGAAGTCTGGCCCGCCTGCCTCGTGGCTGGTGGCAGCTTCGCCGTCGCCCAGTTCGCCGTCAGCAACTACCACGGCCCCTGGCTGGTGGACATCATCGGCGCCATCTTCTCCATGTTCGCCACGGTCATGTTCCTGAAGGTCTGGCAGCCTAAGACCATCTGGCGTTACGAGCACGAGCGTGAGGAAGACGCTGGCGCCGTGGTCGAGCAGAGCGGCAGCAAGGTCATGAAGGCCTGGCTCCCCTGGGTGTTCCTGTCCATCTTTGTGTTTGCCTGGGGCACCCCTCAGGTCAAGACCTTCCTCAATGGCGGCCCCAAGGGTCAGCCCAACTTCCTGAACGGTATCTCCGTCAAGACCTTCGAGATGCCCGGCCTCCACAAGATGGTCATCAAGGCTCCCCCCGTGGTCGCCAAAGCCTCTCCTGAAGCCGCTGTCTGGACCTTCAACTGGCTCTCCCTCACGGGCACCAGCCTCATGCTGGCTGGCATCCTTAGCGGCCTCGTGGCTGGCTTCGGCCCCATGGAGCTCGTCAAGATCTGGGCTCGCACGGTTGGTCGCGTGAAGATCTCCCTGCTCACTATCGCTGCCATGCTGGCCCTGGGCTTCGTGTCTAAGGCCGCGGGCTTGGACGCCACCATGGGTCTGGCCTTCGCCAGCACGGGCATGCTCTTCCCCTTCTTCAGCGCCATGCTGGGCTGGTTGGGTGTGGCCCTCACGGGCAGTGACACGTCCTCGAACGTGCTCTTCGGTGGCCTGCAGAAGATCACCGCCGAGCAACTGGGTCTCAACCCCATCCTCACCGCCGCAGCCAATACCACTGGCGGCGTCATGGGCAAGATGATCGATGCCCAGAGCCTTGTGGTCGCCTCCGTGGCCACCAACCAGCAGGGCGAGGAAGGCACCATCCTCCGCTACGTGTTCTTCCACAGCCTCGCGCTGGCCGCCATGGTGGGCGTGGTCATCTTCCTCTACGCGCGGGTCCTCCCCGCGAGCTGGATGCCCTCTGTGCCGCCCCCGGCTCCCGTGGCCGTTGCGCCTGCTCCTGTCGTGACCGCCCCGGCCGCTCCCGCGGCTCCGGCTGCCCTGCCCGCCCCCGCCCCGGCCAAGAAGTAAGCAGGCGGAATTCCGAAGCACGACCCGGGTCCCGCCGACGTCACCCTTGTCGGCGGGACCTTTTTCTCTGCCCCACCCCGGGGCCAGGATGCCTCCCATGACCACCCAAACAGCCACCTCTCTGCGGGATTCCCTCGCCGCCATCGTGGGTCAGGACCGCGTCCTGGACCGGCCTGTGGACCTGATCGCCTTCGCGTCGGATGCCGGCTTCTATCGGCTGATCCCCAAGGCGGTGGCCTTTGCCGGCAGCATCGAGGACGTGCAGGCCCTGTTCCGGCTGAGTCACGAGCGCCAGGTCCCCATAACCTTCCGCGCCGCGGGCACCAGCCTCTCGGGGCAGTCCATCTCGGACGGCATCCTGGTGGAAGTGGCCCGCAACTGGCGGGGCATCAAGGTCCTCGAGGGCGGCGCCAAGGTTAAGGTGCAGCCCGGCGTCATCGGCGCCCACGTGAATCACGCCCTCAAGGGCTACCGCGCCAAGATGGGCCCCGATCCCGCGTCCATCAATACCTGCACCGTGGGCGGTATCCTCTCCAATAACAGCAGCGGCATGTGCTGTGGCGTCGCCCAGAACGCTTACCACACCCTGGAGTCACTCACTTTCGTGCTGCCCTCCGGCACGGTCATCGACACCGGCGCGCCCGATGCGGATGAGCGCTTCCGCGCCGCCGAACCGGCCCTGGCCGAGGGCCTGCTCAAGCTCAAGGCCGACCTGCTGGGCAACCCTGTCCTCGCCCAGCGCATCCGGTCCAAGTACCTGACCAAGAATACCACCGGCTACTCCCTCAACGCCTTCATCGACTTCGACCGGCCTGTGGACATCTTCCGGAACGTGCTGGTGGGTTCCGAAGGCACCCTGGCCTTCATCGCCGAGGCGGTGCTCAACTCCGTGCCCGACCTGCCCGTGAAGGTCACCGGCTTCCTGATGTTCCCCGACCTGCATGCGGCCTGTGCGGCCATCATCCCCCTGCGCGACGCCGGCGCTGCGGCCCTGGAACTGCTGGACCGCGCCTCCCTGCGCTCGGTGGAGAACCAGGCCGGCAGCCCCGCCAGCATCAAGACCCTGCCCGCCGCCGCAGCAGCCCTGCTGGTCGAGTTCCACGGCCCCGACGAGTCTGTCCGCGCCGAGCTGGAGCGGCTGGCCGTTTCCTCGGCCGCGAGCCTGGACCTGCTGGAGCCCGCCCGCTTTACCCACGATCCCGCCGAGCAGGCCCTCATGTGGAAGATCCGCTCGGGCACCTTCCCCTCCGTGGGCGCGGTCCGCAAGCGCGGCACCACCGTGCTCATCGAGGACGTGGCCTTCCCCATCGCCAGCCTGGCGGACGCCTCCGTGGACCTCACGAAGCTCTTCGCCAAGCACGGGTACGACGAAGCTATCCTCTTTGGCCACGCCAAGGATGGCAACCTCCACTTCGTGATCACCCAGTCCTTCAACAACCAGGCCGAGGTGGACCGCTATGCGCGGTTCATCGATGACGTGGTGGAGCTGGTGGTGAAGAAGTATGACGGCGCCCTCAAGGCCGAGCACGGCACGGGCCGCAACATGGCGCCTTTCGTGGAGGCCGAGTGGGGCCCCGAGGCCAAGGCCGTCATGGAGCAGCTCAAGAACCTGGTCGACCCCCAGCGCCTGCTGAATCCGGGCGTCATCCTCAACGCCGATCCCAAGTGCCACCTGGCCGACCTCAAGCCCATGCCCGGCGTGGAGGAGGAAGTCGACAAGTGCATCGAGTGCGGCTACTGCGAGCCCAAGTGCCCCAGCCGCGAGCTCACCCTCACGCCCCGGCAGCGCATCGTGGTGCGCCGCGAGATCGCCCGCCTGGAAGGCAACAAGGAGAACCCGACCCTGCTGGCCTCGCTCCAGGAGGCCTTTCCCTACATGGCCCTGGAGACCTGTGCGGCGGACGGCCTCTGCGCCACCGCCTGCCCTGTCAGCATCGACACGGGTCAGCTCACCAAGCGCTTCCGCCGGGCCAGCCACAGCCGCCGCGCCCAGAAAATCGCCCTCTCCGTGGCCCGCAATTTCGCCACGGTGGAGCCGGTCATGCGGGTGGCCCTGCGGGCGGGCCACACGGTTCAGTCCCTCTTCGGCGACCGGGCCATGCCCTTCCTGACCCGGGTCATGAAGTCCTTCGGCTCCTCGCACCTCTGGAGCCCGGAGATGCCCAAGGCCGCCAAGGCCCCGCTGCCCATCACCAACCTTGAGGGCGCAGCGGCCATCTACTTCCCCGCCTGCATCTCCCGCATGATGGGCCACCTGCCCGGGGAGCCCGAGGATCTGAGCCTGGTGGAAGCCCTGGTCCTGGTCGCCGAGCGCGCCGGTCACCCGGTGCACATCCCCTTCGACGTGGAGGGCACCTGCTGCGGCGTCCCCTTCAGCTCCAAGGGTTTCGACGAGGCCCACCGCTTCACCATCAACCACGCCATCGAGAAGTTCTGGGAGTGGAGCCAGAACGGCCGGCTGCCCGTGGTCATGGATACCAGCCCCTGCACCTACGGGGTCCTGAGCAGCCGGGCCTACCTGACGGCCGAAAACCAGGCCAAGTTCGACAAGCTGAAGATCATCGACAGCACGGCCTTCGCCTATGAAGTCCTGCTGCCCAAGCTCGAGGTGAAGCGCAAGCTCCCCTCAGTGGTCCTGCACCCGGTCTGCTCCGTCACCAAGATGAACCTGCTGCCCGCGCTGGAAGGCGTGGCCAAGGCCTGCGCCGACAAGGTGGTGGTGCCCCGGGACGCCGGCTGCTGCGGCTTCGCGGGTGACCGCGGCTTCACCCATCCCGAGCTGACGGCCTCGGCCACAAAGCACGAGGCCCGGGAAGTGCAGTCCCAGAGCTTCGATGGCTACTTTGCCAGCAGCCGCACCTGTGAGGTCGGCCTGACCCGCTCTACGGGCCAGGTCTACCGGAGCTTCCTCTACCTGCTGGAATCCGCGACCCGTTAAGGGAGAGCCCATGACCACCCTCTTTGAAGCCTTCCAGACCCGCGCTGCGGCCGTGAGCGCGGAGGTCCACCGGTTCGCCAGCCGGCACGAAGCCCTGGCCTTCATCGAGGGCTTCCTCCGCGAGGTGGGCGTCTCCGAGGCCCCCGACTCGGGCGCGGTCTGGGTCGAAGGAAGCTTCCTGGAGGGCATCGGGTCGGCGCACGTTGCCAGCCAAGTGCCGGGGGTCAGCTTCGAGGTCACCCGGGAAGCCGCCGCCAGCGCCAAGGTGGGCATCAGCCAGCTGGACTGGGCCATCGCCGGAACGGGCACCCTGGTCCAGGATGCGACGGCGGTGGAGAAGCGGCTGGTCTCCACCCTGCCCCCCATCCACCTCGCGGTGCTGGGTACCGAGCGCATCCTCGCAGACTTCAACAGCGTCCTCGAGCGCCTCCAGCCTGAGCAGATCAACTACATCGCCTTCATCACCGGTCCGAGCCGCACTGCAGACATCGAGCGGGTCCTGACCATTGGGGTCCATGGCCCCGAGCGGTTGATCGTGGTGGTGGTGGACGAATTCGAGAAGGTGACCGCATGAGCACCCAGTTCAAGGAATCCATCGAGACCGCGCTGCACAACCCCAACCTGACCGGGGCCCTGGGCCGCTTTTCCGAGGCCTACCGTATCAGCCGCGCCAAGGCCTATGAAGGCATCGATTTCGAGGCCGTGCGGGACCGCATCGCCGAGGTCAAGGGCAACGCCGCTTCCCGCTTCGAGGAGCTGGCCGAGCAGTTCAAGGCCAACGCCGAGCGCCGCGGCGCCAAGGTCTTCCGCACCTCGGACCCCGCTGAGGTGAAGCGCTACATCCTGGACCTGGCCAAGGCCCAGAACGTCCAGGCGGTGGTGAAGTCCAAATCCATGGCCTCGGAGGAGATCCACCTGAACAAGGCCTTCGAGCAGGCCGGCATCCAGGTGGATGAGACGGACCTGGGCGAGTGGATCATCCAGCTGGCCCACCAGACCCCGTCGCACATGGTCATGCCCGCCATCCACATGACCAAGGAAGAGGTCGCCGAGGTCTTCAGCCAGGAAGTGGAAGCTGGTCAGGCGCCGGACATCCCCAAGCTGGTGAAGTTCGCCCGGGGCAAGCTGCGCCC
>CAIMQW010000107.1 GCA_903843705.1 uncultured Holophagaceae bacterium
GGCCGCGAGGCCGCTCACAGTGAGGGGCGAGCAGTCGTGGTGGGCGATGGCGCCACTGAAGCCGAAGGTCACCCGGTCCAGGTTGCCCTTCAGCAGCTGGAGGCCGAACTCGGCGAGGACGGCCATGAGCTTGAAGTAGGGGCGCATCTGCTCCATGAAGGCCGGATCGAAGCGCGGCAGGTTCACGGCGTTCTCCAGGGGGGCGCGGTCCAGGTAGTTCAGGATCTCGCGGGACACGTCCACGGCCACGTTCACCTGGGCCTCCTGGGTGTTGGCGCCCAGATGGGGCGTCACCACCAGGCGCTTCTGGGCGATGAGCTCGCGCAGCACGTTGGAGCTCGGGGGTTCCTCGGACCAGACGTCCACCGCCGCCAGGGCCACCTTGCCGGAGGCAAGACCCTCCAGCAGGGTGGGCTCGTCGACGATGCCGCCCCGGGCCACGTTGAGCAGGATGACGCCGGGCTTCATCAGGGCGAACTGGTCCAGCCCCAGGAGGCCCCGGGTCTCCTCGTTGAGGGGGGTGTGGACCGTCAGGATGTCGCAGGTGCGGCAGAGCTCGTCCAGGTCTGTCAGGCGCACGCCTAGGTCCTGGCCCCGCTTGGCGCTGATGTAGGGGTCGCAGCCCAGCACCTCGCACTCGAAGGCCTTGAGGCGCGTGGCCACCCGGCCACCCACCTTGCCCAGGCCGATGACGCCGGCCGTCTTGCCCTTGAGTTCCACGCCCGTGAACTTCGCCCGCTTCCAGTCGCCGGACTTGAGGCTGGCGTTGGCGTCCGGGATGTGGCGGCAGGCGGATAGCAGCAGGGCAAGGGTGTGTTCCGCAGCGCTATTGGTATTGCCGAAGGGGGCGTTCACGACGATCACGCCCTTGGAGCTGGCGTAGTCCACGTCCACGTTGTCGATGCCCACCCCGGCCCGGGCGACGATCTTCAGGTTGGTGGCGGCGTCCAGCAGGGCCTTGTCCACGGTGGTGCCGCTACGGGTGATGATGGCATCGTAGGCGCCCACGCAGGCATGGAGCTCCTCCCGGGAGAGCCCGAGGCGGACGTCTAGCGTGATGCGGGGGTCCGCCTGCAGGAGGGCTAGACCCTCGTCGGTCACCTCATCGGTCACGATGATCTTCATGGACAGCTCCGCAGGCGGATGCAGGGGCTGCATCTCGGGGGGAACCCCAACCTTAGCGGCGAAACCCAAGTGGGACAAGGCGGACCGGAGGGTCCGGCGGCTATTTCTTGTAGATGCCGGCCCCGAAGATCAGGTGCTCCCAGACCTCGATGTAGCTGGTCTTGGGTTCCTTCTTGTTGTCCTTGGGGTTCATGTAGATGTAGTCGTGCCACCCCTTGCCCTTGCCCTTGGCCAGGTTGACGCGCTCCTTGATGAACTCGCGGCCCTCGGGATCCTTGGCATTGATCTGGTTCACGCCGACCTTGGCGGCACCCTGGCCGTGGGCAAGCACTTTGCCGTCCAAGTCGTAGACGAATACGTAGAGCTCCCCACCGTGCTTGTGGAAGCGGCCGCCGACCTTGGTGATCTCCTTGAAGGCGGCATCCTTGCCATTGGCCTTGGCGAAGGCGATGGCCTCCTTGACCAGGGCTTCGGTTTCGGCCGGGGTCACGGCCTGGGCGGCAAGGGATAGGCAGAGGGCTGGCAGGCAGAGGATGGACATGAGGCGGCGCATGGAGGCTCCTTTAAGGCGTCCCCCTCCGTTTCGGACGTAGCCCCTGCGGAATTGATTTTCGGCGCCCCTCAGGTCTCTTGATCCGGGAGGGGCTCGGGATCGGTGCCAAACACGCCCTCCCACTTGGCGACCACCACGCTGGCCAGACCGTTCCCAATGACGTTCACGGTGGTGCGGGCCATGTCCATGATCTCGTCCACAGCCAGCAGCATGGCGATGCCGGCCTCGCCGGGTAGGCCGAAGCTGCCGCAGGTGCCGGCGATGATCACCAGGGTGGCCCGGGGCACGCCCGCCACCCCCTTGCTGGTGAGCATGAAGGTGAACACCATGAGCAGCTGCTGGCCTAGGCTCATGTGGATGCCCGCGGCCTGCGCAATGGTGAGGCTGGCCAGCACCAGGTAGAGGGTGGAGCCGTCCAGGTTGAAGCTGTAGCCCGTGGGGATGACGAAGCTAGCCACCTGCCGGGGTACCCCGAAGCGGACGACTTCCTCCAGCAGCTTGGGCAGGGCGGCCTCGCTGCTGGCGGTGCTGAAGGCGGTCAGGGCCGGGTCCTTGATGGCCTTGATGAAATCCAGGATGCGGATGCCCGCCAGCCAGGCCACAGGGACAAAGACCAGGACAAACAGCAAGGACAGGGCTAGGTAGAGGCTCCCCACCAGGAGGCTGTACTGCTTCAGCAGGTGGAACACCGCCGGCCAGCCCTTGAGGAGCACCCCGTTGATGGCCTGGCCCGCGGCCATGTGGCTCACGTTGTAGGCCATGGCGCCGAAGACCCCCAGGGGCGTGAGGAGCATGACGAAGTCCGTGTACTTGAACATGGTCTGGGCCACGCCATCGAAGAAGGCCAGCACGGGCTTGCCCCGCTCACCCACCTTGGTGAGGGCGATGCCGAAGAGGGTGGCGAAGATGACCACCGGGAGGATGTCGCCCTCAGCCGCGTGCTGGATCAGGTTCGAGGGGAACAGATGGAGGGCGATCTCCCAGCCGGTCTTGGCCTTGGCGACCACCACCGCCGAGTGGGCGGTCATGTCCATGGGCAGGTTGGCTCCTGGCTTCAGCCAGTTGGCCACGGCGAGGCCGATGAACAAGGCCAGGGTGGTCACCACCTCGAAGTAGAGCAGCGCCTTGCCGCCCATGCGCCCCACGGCCCGGATGTCGCCGGTCTGGGCGATGCCCACGATGATGGTGGACAGCAGCAGGGGGACAATCAGGCCCTTGATGAGGCTGATGAAGGCCTTGGAGAGGAACCGGAAGAGGTTGTAGGCCCCGGGGTAATGGTCCTGGGGGAGGAAGCCCCCGAGCACCACGCCCAGAACAAGCCCCACAAAGATCCAGAAGGTGCTGGAGCGGTACCAGGGTCGCTTGACAGTCACGGAAGCCTCGCAAAGAATCACGCAGTTTGGCACGGCAAGGCTCCGTGGTCCTCCCCGAGTCGGTGCTGTGGGATCATGGAAGCCCTGTTCTTTGGAGCGTTCCATGGCTTCCTTCGATCTCATCGTCATTGGTTCCGGCCCCGGCGGCTACATCGCGGCCATCCGCGCCGCCCAGTTGGGCCTGACCACGGCCGTGGTGGAGAAGGACCCCCTGCTGGGTGGCACCTGTCTCCACCGGGGCTGCATTCCCGCCAAGACCTGGCTGGAGACCGCCCACCGCTTCGAACAGATGCAGGTGGCCGGGGACTATGGCATTGACGGCGTCGAGGCCAAGGCCCTGCATCCGAACCTGGCGACCATCGTCAAGCGCAAGGGCCGCATCGTCTTCAAGAATGCCAAGGGCATCGAGTTCCTGATGAAGAAGAACAAGGTCGCCGTGCTGAAGGGCTTTGGCCGCCTGCTAGGCTCCGGCCGGGTGGAGGTCGAGGGCGAGGTCCACGAGGCCAAGCGCATCATAGTGGCCACAGGCTCGGGCCCCAAGGACATCCCCGGCCTCGAGACGGATGGCCTGCGCGTGCTCAACAGCGACCACATTCTGGATCTGGCCGAGCTGCCGGCCCACCTGGTCATCCTCGGGGCAGGCGCCATCGGCGTGGAGTTCGCTTCTGTGTTCAGCCGACTGGGCTCCAAGGTGACCCTGGTGGAGTTCATGGACACGATCCTGCCCCTGGAGGACGAGGACATCGGCCTGGAGCTGTCCAAGATCCTGCGCAAGTCCTACAAGATCGACGTGCGCACCAAGACCAAGATCACCTCCATCGAGCGCCGGGAGGACGGCATCCTCTGCCACCTGGAAGGCGAAAGCGCCGGCGAGGTGCTGGGCAGCCACCTGCTGGTGGCGGTGGGCCGCGCGCCCCGGCTGGAAGGCGTCGGCCTGGAGGCCACCAAGGCCCAGGTGGACCGGGGCTGCGTGGTCATCGACCGGTTCATGCAGACCGGCGAGCCCGGGCTCTACGCCATTGGCGACATCGTTCGCACCCCCTGGCTGGCCCACGTGGCCAGCGACGAGGGCATCGTCGCCGCCGAGCACGCTGCCCAGAGCCTGGGCAAGGACGTGCATCCCCACCCGGTGCGCTACGACCGCTTCCCGGCCTGCACCTACTGCGATCCCGAGGTGGGCACCGTGGGTCTCAGCGAGAAGGCCGCCCGGGCCAAGGGCCACGACGTTCAGGTGGGCACCTTCCCCTTCGCACCCATGGCCAAGGCCAACATCGTGGGCGAGCCCCACGGCTTCATCAAGATCGTCGCCGACAAGAAATACGGCGAGATCCTGGGCATCCACATCCTCGGCCCCAAGGCCACGGAGCTGGTGGCCTCCAGCGTGGCGCTGATGGGTGGCGAGTTCACCGTGGATGAGCTGATCCAGACCATGTATCCGCATCCAACCCTGAACGAGGTCTTCCCCGAGGCGGCCCGGGCCGTCTACGGCCGCGCCCTGAACATGTAGTCTCAGCGGTTGTCGAGCCAGTCCAGGGCGTAGGCGTAGGCCCCCAGGGCCGTGGCCTGGCTGGTGCCCAGCCGCGAGATCCCCACGCCAGTGCGCTTGAGGGTGTCGTAGGATACGCTGCGGTCCGTGCCTGGCACCGGCAACTGGTGGACGTCCCCCTTGAGGAAGGCCGCCTTAGCGGCGGGGTCCTCCAGGTTGAAGGCCTGCGGCTCGCTGCGCGGGCGGAGCCGGCCCTCCCGGTTCGTGAAGGGTGCATTCATTTCCGCCACCAGGGCCGAGAGGAAGAGGGGCGCGGCGCCGCTCAGGCCCCCCCCGATCACCACCAGGCCGTCCAGCAGGGTCACGGCCTCGGCCAGCGCGTTGCCGGCCACCCGTCCCAGGGAGGCGAAGGCCGCACAGGCTTCAGCACGCGGGCCGGGCTTCAGACCCAGGCCGATCTCCGCGAGCTCGCGAGGGCTGGGGACTGCGGCCGGGTCCAGGCCCGCCGCCTCGGCATAGGCCCGACGCACCCCGCGGATGGAGATCCCCTCTTCGGAGTCGCAGTCGGCCTCTAGGCGGTGCCGCAGGGCGCGCACCTCCATACCCGCGGCGTTGTCTCCGAGGAAGAGCCGGCCATCCACCACCAGGCCACCGCCGAAGCCCGTGCCGAAGGTGACGCCGATGAGGTTGCGGAAGCGCTTGGGGCTGCCGGCCACGGCCAGTGCGGCATTAACCTCGGGCAGCAGGCCATCCAGGGCCTCCCCGTAGGCGAATAGATCCCCGTCGTTGTTGATCAGGACGGGCACGCCAAAGCGATCCTCCAGCAGCGGGCCCAAGGGCACGCCGCCCCGGAAGGCGGGGAGGTTCACCAGGTCGCCGATGACTCCGTTGGGGTAGTCGGCGGGGCCGGGGAAGGCGAAGCTGATGGCCGCGGCGCCACCGCAGCGCTCCCAGGCCTCCCGGAAGCCTTCTTCGATCCCGCGCAGGCAGGCGGTCAGATCGTGGCCGTGCGAAGGCCGGGTGACGGGCGGGAGGACGGCCTGACCACCGCGCAGGGCGCCGAACACAAAGCTGGTGCCCCCGGCGTCGAGGGTCAGCACCGTGCGGGGATCCCTGTGGAGATCCAATTCAAGCCGCCGGGCCAAGGCGGGCGCTCAGGGGGACGGGGGCGGGGCACATGGCATCTAGCCTAGCTTCACTGGGTCAGCAGCGGGCGCAGAAGTGGGGCGGTCCGGGTAGGGCCGCCAGGCCGGTCAGGGCCAGCTCCCACGCGTGCGCCGACCCCTGGAACGCGGCGATGTCGGGCGTGAGCCGCCGCAGGGCGTGCAGGGGTGAAGGGTCTCCGGGCAGGGGCAGGAACGGCACGGCCGCCCCGGTGGCGGCCCGGAGGGCGCTCCGCAGCACCTCGGTGAGCGGAGTGGCGCAGGGCAGCTCCAGCGGGGCCACCCGTAGCTCCGCACCCTCCGGCACGGGGACGCCCGGCCAGAGGTCCGCCTCGAAGCCGCAGCCGTCCCGGGTCGGCACCTCCTGCCACTCCGGGCGGCGGAAGACCCGCTTGCGCCGGTCCGAGCCCCAGTCCGCCAGCAGCAGCTTCAGTTCAGCCTTTTCCAGGGGACCCATGGGCGCCTTGAGGAGGGGCACGGGGGTCGTCCGAAAGACCCGGCCCGGGAGCCTGCGCACGAGCATCGGCTGGTCCGAGAGCCAGGGCAGGCCCGCGTCCAGGGCGGCCACCAGGGCGCCGAGGCGTCTCTGGTTGGAGGCCAGCGCAGCCGCGAGGTCGCAGCCTGGCAGGGGCAGCAGGGCCAGCAGGTTCAGCCCGAGGCCCCTGGCCTGGGTCCGCGCCGCGGCTTCCAGGGGCGCGCGGAGGTCCGCGGCGTCGCGGCCCAGCACAGCCACCTGGGGTAGGCCGTGGGCCCGGTTGCGCTCCACCAGCAGCAGCCTGCCGCCCTCGGAGCGAAGCAGGGTGCCGCCCAGTTCCGCCGCAAGCTGCAGGGCGGCGGGGTTCAGCATGCGGGTGGCCGGGCAGGGATGACGGTCATGGCTGGATGGTATCAGTCGCCACTCGGTGCCATGAGGCCAGCCCCGGCGGAGTTCAGCCTCTGGAGCTGTCGGTCCTGGACGCGGGTCATCGTGGCCAGGGCTGCGCTGGCCCCGATGAGGGCGCAGGCCATGTCCCACTGGGTGTCCCAGGGGTCGCCCTGAGAGCCGAGGAAGGCATCCGCGGAGCTGCCGGTCCAGATGGCGGTCTGCCACTCCAGCAGCTCGTAGGCGGCGCTGAGGCCGAGTGCCATCAGGATCAGCACGAAGCCCGACCAGGCGCCCGGTTTCAGGACCCCCTTGCGAAGCAGCACCTCCCGGAAGAGGAGCACCGGCACAAAGCCCTGGAAGAGGTGCCCCAGGCGGTCGTAGGGATTGCGGGCCAGGTGCAGCCAGCCCTTCACCCAATACCCGGCGGGCACCTCGGCATAGGTCCAGTAACCGCCCACCATGAGCACCAGGCAGTGGAGGGCGAGGAGGACGTAGAGCAGGTTTGAGAGGGGGAAGCGCCGGTGGGTGGCGAGGAGCGCCGGGACCCCGACGAGCACTGGCAGGTTCTCCATGAACCAGGTGAAGCGGTCGGCTTTCGGCGACCAGCCCAGCACGACAAAGGCGAGGGCCACTGTGGCCAATAGGAAGAGGGGGGTCCGATCGGATGCGCGCGCCATGTCCCATGGTCGGAGCGGCCCAGGCCCTTGTCATCGAAAAAGGCAGCCTGGTCTGCCGGACCCACCTAGGGCTAGCCTATGCTGGATCCCAGGGGGTCGCCATGCAGCTGGGCATCGCGGGAAAAGTGGCTATGGTGGCTGCCGGGAGCAAGGGCTTGGGGCGGGCGGCAGCCCAGGCACTGGCGGCGGAGGGCTGTGCCGTCTCAATCTGCGGGCGGGGTGCCGAGGCACTGGCCGCCACCAAGGCGGAGCTGGAGACGCTCGGCGTTCCCGTGTTAGCGTCAGCCGTGGATGTGACCTCGGCGGCGGATCTCGTTCGCTGGCACCAGGCCACAGAAACGGTGCTGGGCCCGGTGGCGATCCTCATCACCAACACCGGTGGGCCCAAGGCCGCGGAGTTCGCCAACCTCACCGATGCCGACTGGTGCGCGGGGGTGGATTCCACCCTCTTGAACGTGGTGCGGATGACCCGCTTGGCTCTGCCGGGCATGCGGGCGATGAAGTGGGGTCGCATCGTCCACATCACGAGCCTCGTCGCGAAGCAGCCATATCCTCTGCTTACCATCAGCTCCACCCTGCGGGCAGGGCTCTCGGGCCTGACCCGCACCCTGGCCCTGGAGACGGCCCGGGATGGCATCACCGTGAACGCGCTCCTGCCTGGCCATGTCATGACCGACCGCCAGCTCCACTTGGCCGAAGTGAAGGCCGCGGCCGCAGGGATCACGCCCGAGGCGCACTTCGCCCAGCAGGCGGCGGCCATTCCCGTGGGTCGCATCGGCCGCCCGGAGGAGGTCGGCGCCGTCATCGCCTTCCTCTGCAGCCAGCCCGCGTCCTACCTCACCGGCCAGAGTTTGCTGGTGGATGGAGGCCTGGTCCAAGGCACCTTCTAACGAAAATCGCCGGCCTGAGGCCGACGATTTTCGCGAATAACGGGTCCTAATTTTTCATCGAACTCACCGTCTCGAAGTAGTGGGCGAAGGCGGCCATGCCGCCGCTGGCCTGCTCCCAGTCATAGTTCTCGTTGGGGGCGTGGTAGCCGTGGCTGGGGAGGCTGAGGCCCAGGAAGAAGACTTCGCAGCCTAGGAGGTCCTCCATGGTCTTCACGGCGCCGATGCTGCCGCCCTCGCGGGTGAAGGAGCAGGGGGCATCGAAGGCGAAGCGGTAGGCGTCCTTGATGGCCTCGGCGTAGGGGCCTGTGACGTGGCCGCTGAAGGGTGCCAGACCGTGCTCCTCGTGGAACTGGACGTCGGGGAAGTACTTGGCCACAAAGGCGCGGATGCGCTGAATGGTCTTCTGCTCATCCATGGCCGGCACCAGGCGGCAGCTCAGCTTCACCTCGGCCCGGGGCGGCACTGCGCTCTTGATGCCAGGGCCCGTGTAGCCGCCCACGACGCCGTGGACTTCCATGGTGGGCCGGCCCCAGACGCGCTTCATGACCTTGAGGGGATCCTCGGTGCGCATGCCGGTGATCATGTGGTCCTTCTTGAAGGTCTCCACGCTGAAGCCCGCGTTGGCCCACTCTTCGAGCTCCTGCTTGCTGGGCTTGACCACCTCGTCATAGAAGCCCGGGATCTTCACCTTGCCGGTCTCGCCGTCCATCATGGCGGCCACCACCTTGATGAGCTCTGCCAGGGGGTTGCGGGCCGCGCCGCCTACCACGCCGCTGTGCAGGTCATGGTCCGCGGTTTCCAGGGTGAGGCGGAAGCCCTTGAGGCCCCGCAGGCCCGCAGGGGTGCTGGGCTTGCCCCGGGTGATCCAGACCGTGTCGCTCACCACGATGGCGTCGGTCTTCAGGCGCGCCTGGTGCAGGCCCAGGCCGCCCGCGAAGCTCGGGGAGCCGATCTCCTCCTCGGTCTCCCAGAGGAAGTGGATGTTCAGGGGCACGCCCGCCCGGCGGGCCGCCAGGGCGCCGAAGAAGGCGGTGATAGCCGGGCCCTTGTCGTCGGTGCTGCCGCGCCCGCGGTAGGTGTCGCCATCCACCACAAAGGTGAAGGGCTCCGCGGTCCACTCGGGCTCGTTGGCGGGCTGCACGTCCATGTGGTTGTAGACGGTGATGGTGGGCAGGCTGGGATCCTCCCCGAACCAGCCGTGGATGAAGGGGTTCCCGCTGGTTTCCAGCAGCTCGGCCTTGCCGCCGTGCCGCTCGAAGAGGGCTCGGGCCGCTTCGGCCACGCGCCGTACATCGCCCTGGTGGGCGGGATCGGCGCTGACGGAGGGAATCTCCACCAGGGTCTTCAGCTCGGCCTCGAAGGTCGATCTGTTTTCGACGGCGAACTGGGCCAGGGCTTCACGGGTCAGCAGGGACGGATTCATGGGGTCTCCAGGTTCGGGGGAGACCATCATGCCACATAAGGGAAATGTTGCTTATAAAGGATCTAAAGGTAACTGATGGCGCTAGGCCGGCCATCCCCCGGCGCTGCGTAGGCCAGTGCATTCCGGCAGGCCTAGAGACAGGTTGAGGTTCTGCACGGCCTGGGTGGCCATGCCCTTGCCCAGGTTGTCCAGGGCCACCAGCACCACCCCGTGGCCGCCTTTGGCCGCCACGGCCAAGTCCGCAAAAGCGCTGCCCACCGTGGCTGCCACCCGAGGCGTGACGTCCACAATGCGCACAAAGAACCGCCCCTCATAGAACTTTTCGAAGTGGGCCCGCAAGGCCCCAACTTCAATTCCCGCAGGCAGTGGGAATTGAATCGTGGCAAAAATCCCCCGCACCATGGGCGCGCTCTGAGGCACGAAGCTGAGGGGCGCCTGCCAGCCGGCGGTGGCCAGGGTGCGCAGCACCTCAGCCTCATGCTGGTGGCCCAGGACCTTGTAGGCGCGGAAGTCATGGGCGCGGCTGGGGTGGTGGGTGGTGTCTGAGGGCGCGGCGCCGGAGCCGCTGGAGCCCGTGGCGGCGGTGACCGCCACGAAGGCGGGCTGCCACTCGGCCAGGGGCAGCAGGGCCAACTGCAGGGCCGTGGCGAAGCAGCCGGGGTTGGCGATGCGCTTGGCACCGGCGATGCGCTCGGGCTGCCAGTCCACCAGGCCGTAGACCCAGGCGGGATCCAGGCGGAAGTCCGCCGAGAGGTCGATGACGATGAGGCGCTCCAGCAGGCCCGGGTGGGTCTGGGCGGCGGCTTCGAGCTCGGGCCAGAGCTTGCCCAGCTCCCCGTGGGGCAGGGCCGAGAAGATGACCGGAGCGGGGCTGGCCGCGAGGGCCTCCCAGTCCGGTGTGCCTTCGAAGACTCCCTCCACCAGTCCCCGCAGGTTCGGGTGCTGGGCATGGAAGGGCTTGCCCGCATGGCTGCGGGCCGTGCCGCGCAGAGAAGCCACCGCCGGGTGGTTGGAGAGCCAGCGCAGCAGCTCGCCACCGCCGTAGCCCGAAGCACCGAGGATCAGGACATCGACTTGGGTCATCAGGAACCACCCTTAGAGGAAGACAGCTTGGCTTCGACTAGGCCGAGGACGAAGTTGCCGAGGGCGTCGGCGTCGGCGCGGGCGTTGCGGGCGGGGAGGCCCAGGGTAGCCACGAAGCGCTCGCCCACCCGGTTGTCGGTGGCGGGCCCGGCCACCAGGTCGGCCCGGATGCCGAAGGCGGACTGCAGCTGGTGAACACCACCGGCGACGCCTACGGGATCGTTGGCACAGAGGACGAAGGCGCCGCCTAGGGCCCGCAGGCCCGCATCCTCCAGGATGGCCTGGACGCCGTACTCGCCCATGATGCCGTCACCGGTCTCGGCCACGATGACGTCCACGCCGTGGGCCGCCAGCTCGGAGAAGATGATGCGCGCAACCCCGGCAGCGGAGCCGGCATCGGTGCAGACCACGCCCGCATCGGTGAAGTCCAGGGCCACCTCGGCGCCGTAGTCGCGCATGGCCAGGGCATCGCGCATGAGGGACACCCCCGTAAGCTTGCAGGCCCCCACACGGTAGCCCGCGCGGCTCAGCTGCCGGATGGCAGCGCAGGCGGCGGCGGTCTTGCCGGCGTTCATGCAGGTGCCCGCCACATATACCACGGGACAGCGGGGCGAGAGGCTGGTGCCCTGGAGGGCGCCCATGCGGATGTGGGCCGCCTGGCCCGCGCGGCTCTGGAACTCGGGGAAGACCTGCACCTGGCCCAGCACTTCCATGTCGAAGGGCTTGCCCAGGTCCCGGTTATAGGAGAGGCAGGTGCCGATGACCCCGCCCATGTTTAGCAGGTTCACGGTGTCGCCGGTCTTGAGGGCCGTGGGTAGGATGCCCTCGTAGCCCTGGAGGGCGTTGCGGTGGCCCAGGGCCCCCACCAGGATGTCCCCGTCGTGCAGCGTGCTCATGCGGCCGTGGGGATCCTCCAGCTGGTTGTAGGTGGTCTTCTCGCCCCGCACCCGGCAGGCGATGACCGAGCCTTCTTCCAACAGAATCTCTGGCGCCAGGGTAAGCGTCCGCCCCAGCCGCAGGTTGCGGGTGACCGAAGCGAGCTTGTCAACGTGAATGCGCATGGGGTCCTCTGGAAAAGCTTCACCACGAAGACACGAAGAACTGCCAAGAAGTGCTTTTTTCGTGTCTTCGTGTCTTCGTGGTGGATCAGTTGTTCTTTGCCTTGAGCGTGAGGGTCTGCTGGACGCCGAAGATCTTGGCGAAGCCGGCGGCTTCGGTGCCGGTCCACAGGCGGTTGGTTTCGCCGTAGGTGGCGATGCGGGGATCCATGAGGGAGTAGGGCGACTGGACGCCCTCTACCACGAAGGCCCGGGGGTGCAGGGTGACGCGCACCTCGCCGGTGACGCGGTCCTGGCTGGAGTCCAGGAAGGCTTCGAGGTCGCGGGCCAGGGGATCGAAGAAGTGGCCCTCGTGCAGGAGGCCGCCGTAGAGGTTGCCCAGGGACTCTTTCCAGAAGAGCTGCTTGCCGGACAGGACCAGCTTCTCCAGCTCCCGGTGGGCGCCTATCAGCAGGTGCGCGGCGGGGGCCTCGTAGCCCACGCGGCCCTTGATGCCCAGGATGGTATCGCCGAGGTGCACGCCCCGGCCGATGCCGTAGGGGCGACCCAGATCGTTGAGGCGGGCGATGAGGGTGACGGGGTCCAGGCCTTCGCCGTCCAGGGCCACCGGGACACCCTGATCGAAGCTTATGACCAGGGTCGAAGGCGCTGGGGTCCCGATGACGCCGCCCGGGAAGGCCGCTTCGGGCAGGCTGCTCCAGGGGTCCAGGGTCTCCCGGCCACCCACGCTGGTGCCCCACATGCCTTCGTTGATGGAGTAGTCCTTGGTCTTCTCGGGGAACACCAGACCACGCTGGGCGCAGTAGTCCATCTCCTCGGCCCGGGACAGGCCCAGGTCGCGGATGGGGGTCAGGATTTCCAGGTCCGGGGCGAGGGCGCGGAAGGCCACATCGAAGCGCACCTGGTCGTTGCCGGCGCCCGTGGAGCCGTGGGCAATGGCGGTGGCGCCCATGCTCTTGGCCAATTCGGCAACCGCCCGGGCCTGGCAGACGCGCTCAGCGGAGACGGACAGGGGATACATCTGGCCGCGTAGAACATTGCCGTAGACTAGGTAGCGCAGGTAGCCGTCGAAGAGGCCGGCCCGGGCATCCACGGTGGTGTGGCTGAGGGCGCCGAGCTTCGGCGAGGCCGCCTCGATGCGGGCCAGCTCCTCCGGCGAGAACCCACCGGTGTTGACTGTGACCGTGGCCACCTCGTAGCCCTGCTCCTTAAGGTAGAAGACGCAGAAGGACGTATCGAGACCGCCCGAAAAGGCGAGGACAGCGAGCTTGCTCATAGGGGACCTTTCATTTTGGGCATAGGGCAGAAGAAAAACGCCAACAGCAGAGAACGCAGAGAGCGAAGAGCGAAGCAGAACTCCCTCTGCGTTCTCCGAGTTCTCTGCGGTGAACCAACAGCAGAAGCCAGCACTACTCCGCCCACAGGGTCTCCTCGGCCTGGGCGTGGGTGTCAGCCTTGGCCTGGATCCAGGCGCGGGCTGCGGCGAGCTCGGTGGCGAGGTCGTCCAGGGCTAGGTTGCCGGCGCCGCCCAGGTGGGTGGCGGTGAGGGCGCTGCGGTCCGGGGCGAAGGTGCCGTCCTGGAGCTGCTGGGCCACCTGGCGGTAGGCGTCGCGGAAGGGCAGGCCCCCCTGCACCAGGACATAGGCCTGGTGGGCGGCGTAGAGCTCATCCGAGGAGGCCGCAGCGGTGGCGTCGGCCTGCACTTGGAGCGCCGGCAGGAGGGGCTTGAGCACGGCGAAGAGGTCGTCGGCGCTGCGCAGGGCGATGACCAGGGGCCGCTTCAGCAGCTGCAGGTCCCGGTGGTAGCTGGAGGGCAGGCCGGCGGCGAGCTGCTCGAGCAGGCCCGCGGCGCCCCGCAGCTCGCGGCAGCGGCCCCGGGCCAGCTCCACCACGTCCGGGTTCTTCTTCTGGGGCATGATGCTCGAGCCCGTGGTGTAGGCGTCGGGCAGTTTGAGGAAGCCGAACTCTTCGGTGCTGTAGAGCGACACGTCCCACAGGAACTTCTCCAGGACGCCACCGACCGAGGCGGCCCACTCGAGCAGGGCGACCTCGTGGCGGCCCCGGCTGTTCTGCACGTCGATGGGGCTGCGCTGGACCTTCGAAAAGCCCAACAGCCGCGCCGTGAGGGCCCGATCGATGGGCAGAGGCACGCCGAAGCCCGCCGCCGAGCCCAGGGGGCAGCGGTCCAGGCGGCCATAGACACCCTGCAGGGCTTCCAGTTCTTCCAGCAGGCCCTCGGCGAAGGCCGTGGCCCAGAGGCCGAAGCTGCTCGGCATGGCGCGCCGCAGGTGCGTGTAGCCCGGCAGGGGCGTATCGCGGTGCACTTTGGCGAAGGCCAGGAAGGCCTCGGCCAGATCCGCGACCCGCAGGCCCAGGCGCACCAGGGCGTCCCGCTGGTAGAGGCGCAGGGCGAGGATGATCTGGTCGTTGCGCGAGCGGCCCAGGTGGATGCGGGCCCCGGCTGCGCCGAAGCGCTGGGTGAGGTTCGCCTCGATGGCGGTGTGGCAGTCCTCCATGGCCGCGGGGATGGGGAAGGCCCCCTGGCGGGCGGCCTGGGCAATGTCTCGCAGGCCGCCCACGAGGGTCTCGGCGTCCGCCGCCGGGATCAGGCCCGTGGCGGCCAGCATCCGGGCGTGGGCCGCGCTGCCCAGGGCGTCCCACGCCACCAGGGCCAGGTCCGTGTCAGGATCCTCGCCCACGGTGAACCGGTGGATTGCCTCATCCAGGGGCACATCCTTGGCCCAGAGCCGACCGGGTTCACGCATGGGGCACCTGCAGGGGGAAGAAGAGCGTGGCCAGCTGCGCGTAGAAGGCTGCACCGGCCTCGATCTCAGCCAGGGTGATGTGCTCGTTGGGGCGGTGGCTGCGGAAGGTGTCGCCGGGGCCCACCTTGACCGTGGGGATGTCGCCCAGGAAGGCCCAGTCCGAGGTAGTGCCGGAGCCCACGGGACCGGCCTTGCCTGCAGCCTGGAGCGCGGCGCGGACGATGGCTTCCCGGGGATCCGTGGACTTGGGCAGGTAGCGCTTGGAGTGGATGGCGACCTGGCTCTCCAGGCGCCCCTGGAAGTCCGCCGCCAGGTCATCGTGGTCCTGGTCCGGACCCGTGCGCAGGTCGATGAAGAACTCGCAGGCGTCGGGCACCTGGTTCCGCCAGAGGCCACCCTGGATCTGGGTGACCTGGGCCTTCTGGGAGCCCAGCAGCTGGTGCGGCGGGAACTCCATGGCGGCCACGCGGGTGATGTCCCGGGCCGCCTTGTGGATAGCGTTCTCGGCGCCCAGCATCTGGGCGTTTGCCACGTGGCCGCTCTGGCCCCGGGCCGTGCACTTCAGTACCAGAAGGCCCCGCTGGGCGGCGCAGACACGCAGGCCCGTAGGCTCGCCCACCACGGCGCCATCGAAGGAACCCAACTCGCCCAGGATGGTGGCGATGCCGTTGCCGCCGGTCTCTTCCTCGGCCGTGAGGGCCACGGTCACTTCGCCCTCCAGGGATTGCTCGGACAGCTCGAAGGCGGCGAGCAGAATGGCGGCAACCGAGGCCTTGGCGTCGTTGGCGCCGAGGCCATGGAGGCGGGTCCCGTTCCAGATCGGTGTGAAGGGATCACCCTCCCAGCCGGCGCAGGGCGGCACCGTGTCCAGGTGGGAGTTCATGAGCAGCCGCTTGCCGCCGGTGGCCCCGAAGCTGAACCACAGGTTGTGGTCCTGCCGGTGCACCTGGAAGCCGCGGGCGGTGAGCAGATCCTGGAGCAGGTCCGCGATGGCGCCTTCGCCACCGGACACGCTGGGCGTGCCGACCAGGAGGGTGATCAGCTCGGCGGCGTTCATCCGGCCACCGCCGCGACCGGGGTGGGGATGATCATGGTGCCGCTGCCCTCATTGGTGAAGACCTCGGCCAGCAGGGCGTCCGGGGCCAGGCCGCTGACGAGGTGGGCGCTGGAGACGCCATTCTGGAGCGCGTTCCGCACGGCGGTGAGCTTGGGCCGCATGCCCCCGCTGATGGCGCCCTCCTGTTCCAGGACCGCCAGCTCGTCCAGCGTGGCGTGGGGGATCAGGGACGAGCTCTTGTTCACATCCTTCAGAAGGCCCGGCACCGAGAGCAGGAAGAAGATCTTTTCCGCAGCCAGGGCCGAGGCCAGGCTGGCGGCGATGGTGTCGGCGTTGGTGTTGTAGATGGCGCCGTCGGTGCCGCCCGAGAGGGGCGCCACCACTGGCACGAAGCCGCCTTCCAGCAGATGGGTGAGGACGCTGGGATCCACGGAATCGATGTCGCCCACTAGGCCGAAGTCCACGAGCACGGGCTCCGTGGCGCCGTCGGGCACCACGGATACCGGCGGTCGCCGGTGGGCTTTGACCAGGCCCGCATCCACCCCCGAGAGGCCCACGGCGGGCACCCCGTTGGCCAGGAGCTCCGCGAGGAGGTCCATGTGCACCTGGCCGGCGAAGACCATCTTGGCGGCGTTCAGAACTTCCGGCGTGGTCACCCGGCGTCCCGCCACCTTCTGGATGGGGATGGCCATGGCCCGGCACACGGCGTCGAGTTCGGGTCCGCCGCCGTGCACCAGCACCACACGGATGGAGAAGCTCCAGAGCAGGGCGATCTGTTCACACAGGGCCTTGCGCATCTTGGGCTCGGCGATGACTTCGCCGCCGACCTTGATCAGGAAGGTCTTCCCGCGCCAGAGGCGGACAAACTGGGAGGCTTCCTTGAGGGCGGCGTAGGGATTCGGGGACAGCGGCATGGGATTCTCGCGGGCGAAAGACGGGCTTGGGCTCAGGACTGGTTCAGCAGGCTGGCAATGGTGGCGCGCTGGACGTGGAAGCGGTTCTCGGCCTCATCGACGACGCGGCTCCAGGGTCCATCGAGGACGCTGTCGTGCACCTCGAGGTTGCGGCGCACCGGCAGGCAGTGGGTGAAGATGGCTTCCTTCGACGCCTTCTGCATGTGGGCGGCGGTGGGCATCCAGGCGGACAGGTCCGTCATGGGCGCGGCTTCCAGGCCGGAGCTGGTGGAGGGCCCCCAGGCCTTGGCGTAGACGGCGGCGCTGCCCTCCAGAGCGGCGTCCTGGTCGTGGGTGTAGGTGATCTTCCCGCCGGTGGCAGCGGCGTAGCGCTCGGCCTCGGCCCGGACTTCGGCGGACAGCTCATAGCCCTTGGGGTGGGCCACGCGGATCTCGGCACCGCAGGCCGCGGCGGTGAGTAGGAAGGAGTTGGGCACGGCCTTGGGCAGGGGCTTCATGTGGGGCGCCCAGGTGAGGGTCACGGGCACCTTGGTCGATCCGTGGGCCTCCTGGATGGTGAGCATGTCGGCCAGGCCCTGGTGGGGGTGCTCCCGGGCGCTCTCCATGCTCAGCACGGGCACGGTGGAGAAGCGCCGGAAGGCGCTGATGACGGGATCGATCTCATCGGTGGCGTCGCCCTCGCCCCCACTGAAGGTGCGCACCGCCAGCAGGTCGGCGTAGCGGCCCAGCACGGGCACGCCCTCGCGGACATGCTCGGCGCGGTCGGCGTTCATGATGGCGCCATCACGATCTTCCAGCTTCCAGGTGCCGGCGCCCACCTCAAGCACGATGGCGTGGCCGCCGTGGCGCAGCATGGCCGCCTCGAAGCTGGCGCGGGTGCGGAGGCTAGGGTTGAAGAAGATCATGCCGAGGATGCGGTTGGCGAAGATGGCGCCAGGGCGGTTCTTCTTCCACTCGGCGGCCACGGCCAGGATCTGCTTGACCCCCTCGGGGCCCAGGTCAGAGATGCGGGTGAAGTGCTTCATGGCTGCTCCGGGGCGAAAGAATGGATGGCGGCAATGAGGGCGCTGAGGGCCTCGTCGCTGAGGTTGAGGGGTGGCATCAGGCGCAACACCGTGGGGTCGCTGGACCCTCCCACCAGTATGTGCTGGGCCAACAGGTGCTTCTTGAGGGCGGCGGCGTGGGCGCTGCGGAGACCCAGCAGCAGGCCTTCGCCGAGGACCTCGCTGACCACCGAGCCCGCCAGTTCCTGGCGGAGGCGGGCCGCGGCGGCGGCGGCGTTGGTCATCATGCCCTCGCCGGTGATAGCTGCCACGGTGGCGATGAGGGCCGCGCAGGCCAGGGGGCCGCCCCCGAAGGTGCTGCCCAGGTCGCCGCCCTTGAGCTTGGCAGCCACAGCGGTGGTCATTAGCAGCGCCCCCATGGGCACGCCGGAGGCCAGGCCCTTGGCGCTGGTCATGAAGTCGGGCCGCACGCCGTAGAACTGGGCGGCGAAGGGGACGCCGAGGCGGCCCATGCCGGTCTGGATCTCGTCGAAGATGAGCAGAGTGCCGCTGGCGTCGCACTTGGCACGCAGGGCCTGGAACCACTCTCGGGAGGCGGTCTTGATGCCGGCCATGCTCTGGATGGGCTCGACGATGACGCCGGCCACATCGGAGAAGTCGGCAGCGGCCAGGGCGGTGAGGTCGCCGAAGGGGATGCGCAGGGTCGGCACCAGCTGGTCCGCATAGGGCTGGGTGATCTTGGGGTCGTCCGTGACGGAGAGGGCCAAGAGGGTGCGGCCGTGCCAGCCGCCGTCGAAGGCGCCTAGGTGCTTGCGGCCCGTGAGCAGGAGGGCCAGCTTCAGGGCGTTCTCATTGGCCTCGGCGCCGCTGTTGCAGAAGAACACTGAGTCCATGCCGGAGAAGGCGGTAATGCGCTCGGCGGCCTCGTCGCGCACGGGCAGGGCGGCGGCGGCCGAGTAGAAGAGCAGGCTGGCCGCCTGGTCTGCCACGGCCTTCACCACCGCCGGGTGGCTGTGGCCCGTGGCGCAGACGCAGTGCCCGCCGTAGAAGTCCCACCAGGCGCCGCCGGCGTCATCGAAGACCCGGTCGGCCTCGCCCTTCACCAGGGGAAAGGGATAGGGGGCGTAGGTGGGGAGCAGGGCGGGGATAGGGGCGGTGGCGGCCATGCGGACATCCTGTGCAGAGGCGTGCATTATCATGTGGCAGAACGCATATTATGCGCTTTCTGTTTCAGGATACAAGCAAGATTTTCTGTGACATAGATGCTAATTCGATGTTTCTTGTTGTTGAATTATGCAAATTTATGCATAATTCATGCATGAACCCGGACGCCCTCATCCTCCAGCTGCTGGCTGGCTCCCCCATCTCGGACCAGGGGGATCTGCTGGCGCGCCTGGCCGCCCTCGGCTGCGAACTCACCCAGTCCACCCTGTCCCGGCGCCTGAAGCGGCTGGGGGTGCAGAAGGTCCAGGGGCGGTACCGCCGGGAGGAGGGCAACCCCAAGGCCCTGCCCGAGGTCACCCTCCGCGAGGCCCCGCCCAACCTGCTGGTCCTGCGCACCTCGCCGGGCTTTGCCCAGGCTCTGGGGTTCAGCCTGGATGCGGATCCGGTGGAGGGCCAGATGGGCACCCTGGCTGGCGATGACACGGTGTTCGTGGCGGTGCTGCCCGAGCGCCTGGCCGAGGTGAAGGCCATCCTGGCCCGGCGGTTGGCGGCGCACTGACTCCGACGGGGCCTGAAGCCTGCGACCTGACTCTCGGGCTGGCTATCATCGACGGAGCATGTCTGGAGTCTTCATGGATCGGTTTGGAAGTTCAAAGCTGCGCATCGGCTGGGCGCTGGTCTGCCTGTTCTTCACAGGGCTGGTGGTCATGGGCATCCGGGGGCAGCAGGGGGATGGCGGCTCGCAGATCCTGATCTTTGGCACGGCGGTGCCCCTGGGCGCGGACTCCCTACGCTCCTATGCCGTGGGCAACCTGCAGGGGATAATGTACTGGATGGTGTCCCTGGTGATCCTGCTGGGCGCCTTCGGTCCCGTGACTCAGTGGACCGCGGCCTCGGCCCGGGGCGAGCGGCTCAAGGGATTCTTTGCG
The DNA here is from genome assembly GCA_903843705.1 of uncultured Holophagaceae bacterium. Lineage (GTDB taxonomy): Bacteria > Acidobacteriota > Holophagae > Holophagales > Holophagaceae > Geothrix. The sequence goes on from CAIMQW010000107.1 coordinate 19,530, forward strand.
GGCACGGGCCTGGGGTTTGCCCATGGCCTGTTCCTGTCCCAGGTGGCACTGATTCCGGTTTGGGCCCTGAGCTGGCGGCTCATCGGGGAGGCCTGGCCCCCCGAGCTGCTGCGGGCGGATCTGCACGGCCTCCTGCTGGGGCTGCAGATGCTGCTCTGGGTCGTGGTGCTCTCCCGGCTGCTGAAGTCCAGCGCGGGCATGGCCCTGCTGGTGACGCTGCTGCTCCGGGAGATGGGACCTCGCCTCAGCTTCTTTCTAGACTTCGGCCAGGACCTCGGCTGGAGCGCGGGCCAGGTGAAGGTGCTCGAGGTCATTGTCCGGCTGCTGCCCATGGCGCAGCTGCCCTCGGACCCCTTCTCGCCGCTGGCGCTGCCGCTGTCCATAGGGGGGCCGCTCGCGCTGGGCGCGCTGGCCATGCTGCTACCGGCGGGGGGCCGGAAGTAGGCCATGCGCGGCGGCCTGGGCCTGCTGCTGCCGCTGGTCCTCCTGGCCCAGGGCGCCCAGGACTCCGCCGAGCTGCGCCAGAAGCTGGCGGCTATTCAGGGCAGGCTGGGGCAGGTGGATCAGCAGCTGGCCTCTCTGAAGAAGCGCCGCAAGGGTGTGCTGGTGGAGATCCAGGGCATCTCCCTGCAGCGGGACCGGGCGAAGGCCCAGGTGGAAGGCGCCCGCCTGCGCCGGGACCAGGCTCAGAGCGAGGTCCAGGGCATCGGCCGCGAGCAGGCGAGAATCCATGGGGAGGTGCTGCGGCTCCAGGGGGACCTGCGCCGGCAGGTGCGCTGGATGCAGGCCCTCGGCCCCCTCGGCGACGTGGGCTTCTACTTCACTTTCCGAGATCTGGATGCCTGGCTGGTGCGGGGGCGCATGCTCGCCTGGGCGCGCCTGCAGGAGCGCAAGCGCCTCGACCTCATCCACCAGCTGCAGGATGACTTGGCCACGAAGGAGAAGGCGCTGAAGGTGGTCCTGGCGCGGCTGGCCTCCGAGGAGCGAGAGGCCGCCCAGCTCCAGGCAGGCCTGCGCATCCAGGAAGAGCGGCTCAACACGTTTCTGGATGGTCTCCAGAAGGATGAGAGTTCCCAGAAGCAGGCCCAGGCGGAGCTTGCCGAGGAGGCCGTGCAGCTGGAGCGGCTGCTGGCGGGGCTGCTGGGCAAGGCCCGAGGGGATGCCTACGAGGCGGCCGTGGCATTTGCCAGCCTGCGCGGGGAACTGCCCCAGCCCGTGGAGGGCAGCCTGGCCCAGGGCTTTGGCGAGCACCTGCATCCCCGCTTTCGCACAAAGACCCAGCAGAGCGGTCTGCTGATCACGGCCACCGCTGGGGCGCCCGTTAGCGCCGTGGCGGATGGGAAGGTGGCCTTCGCCGACTACTACCAGAGCTACGGCTCCATGGTGATCCTCGACCACGGCGGTGGCTGGTTCACGCTCTACACCCACTTGCTGGGGCTGGGCGTCACCAAGGGCCAGGTGCTCAAGGCCGGGGAGGCCGTGGGCGCCGTGGGCGACACCGTGGAGGGTCCCCGTCTCGGCTTCGAGATCCGCAACCAGGCCCAGCCCCAGGATCCGCAGAAGTGGTTGAAGCGGAAATACCGGTAGGGGCTCAGTGCACCACGCTGCTGGCGTTGAACAGCGGCACGTAGATCGCCAGCAAGAGGGCCAGGACGACCACGCCCATGAAGAGGATCATGACCGGCCCGATGAGGCTAGTGACGGCGGTGGTGGCCTTCTCCACTTCCTGATCGAAGAAGTCGGCCACATGGTTGAGCATCTCGGGCAGGGCGCTGCTCTGCTCGCCCACCCGCACCATCTCGACGGCCAGGGGATCCAGGACCTTGGCCTGCTCCAGGGCCAGGTGGAGGCTGCTGCCCGCGCGCACCTGATTGGTGATGGTGATCAGGCTGGCTTTCATGCGCTCGCTGGGGCTGGTGCGCTGGACCACTTCCAGGGCCTGCACGGCGGGCAGACCACCGGAGAGCAGCACGCCCAGGGTGCGGGCGAAGACGCTGGAGTGGTACATGCGGTAGAGGGTGCCGACCTTGGGCAGCATTAGTAGCATGCGCTCCGCCAGCTTGCGACCGGCTTCGGAGGAGGCCATCCAGCGGGCCAGCACGATCAGTCCGACCGCGGCGATGCCCTGCAGCCAGAGAGTGGAGCTGACTACCTTTCCGGCGCCCAGGAGCATCCGGGTGAAGAAGGGCATCTCGATGTCGCCGCCGGCGTAGAACTCTGCGAAGCGGGGCAGCACGACGTTGAAGATCACGCCCAGGGCCAGCCCCATCACCAACATCAAGAAGGCCGGGTAGAAGAGGGCTTCGATGATCCGGCGGCGGCTGGTCTGGGAGAACTTCTGGAAGGCCAGCCACCGGGCCAGCACCTCCGGCAGGGTGCCGCTGCGCTCTCCGGCCACCACGTTGCTGCGGTAGATCGGCGGGAAGGTGCCGGCCTGTTCCAGGGCATCGGAGAACGACATGCCCTCGCGGACCAGTTCCACCACCTGCGCCAGGCTGCGGCGCAGCTGGGGATCCTTGCCGTGCCCCACGAGCAGCTCAAGGGACTGCAGCAGGGGGATGCCCGCCTTCAGCAGGGCCAGCAGCTCCTGGTTGAAGAGCACCAGGGACTCCGTCTTCAGCTGGTTGCGGCTCCGGAAGGCCGTGTCCGTGCGCTTGACCTCCAGCGGGAAGCCGCCCTCGGCTAGGACGCGGGCCTGGAGGGCCTCCGCGCTGTCCGCTTCGTATTCGCGCACCAGCACGTCGCCGTTCGCATGGGTGAGACGGACCGTGAATCTCATAGACCTTTGAGAATACCTGATAACCCAGCCGACCCGCTCCCTGCGCTAGGCTCGGAGAAGTCGGAGGCCCCTTGCTGCGTGCCCTGGTCCTGATCCCTGCGCTCTCCCTGGCCCTGGTGGGCCAGGAAACACCCACGGCGCTGCTGCGCGTGGGGGCGGCTCTGCCCGTGGACCTGGACCTGACCGGAGCCGATCCGGCGGCCCTGCTGCCGCGCGACAACCGGGACGCGGCCCAGGTCGAGGCCGCCCGCCAGCGCTGGAGCCCCTTGGTCGCTGGCTTGAAGGAGGCTCCGGCGGTGCGGCTGCGTCTGCCCCTTGGCGGGTCCCGCCTGCCGCTGCTGCTCTCGGCCGCCCAGGTCCTCAAGGCCCAGTCCCCAGGTCAGCGCCTCTACCTGGCCTACGACCAAGGCGCGTCCCCCCTCCTGGAGGAGACCGCCTGGGGGGCCCTGGATGGCGGGGCCCTGCTGACCTCGGACTTGAGCCTAGACCCCGGGGCCTGGCGGGCCCAGCTCGCTCTGGCCCAGGGGACCTTTCCCGGGCGGCCCTGGACCCTGTGGCTGCCGACGGACCCGGGCCCCCTGGCCTCGGCCCTCGTGGGCGACGGGGGGAGGCTGGTGGTGCCCCCGGGTGGACCCGCGGCGCAGCTGGCTCGGCAGCTCCCGTCTGGTTTCGCGGAGGTGGAAGGGGGCCTTGGTGACCTGACCGTGCGGAACCGGGGGGGTGAGGCCCGCCGTTGGACCTACGCTGCAGGTGCCTGGGCGGCGGCGGCCCTGCAAGGACCGCGCACGGAAGTGTCCGTGACCGGCGCCGAGGCCTACGATGTGGGCGCCCTGCTGGCCCGGGTTCGGGCGGCCCAGCTCCGGGGGCGGGCCGGGGTGCGCACCCTCCAGGCCCGGGCGGACCTGGACTTGCACATCCAGGGCCAGAGCGGGCGCGGCGGGGATCTCGGCTTCAGCTTCCGCTACTTCGAGCAGGTCGGGGAGTGGCCCGAACTGCTGCAGAAGGAGGTCCGCCTGAACGGAGTGAGGGCAAAGCTCGAGGGCGAGGTGCAGCTGCCCCTCATCGAGAGCCGCAGGTCCGTGTCCCTGCCCGTGGCGCTGGCCCTGACCGAGGGCTACCGCTACCGCGATGGCGGTCCGGCGGGACCAGGCCGGAGGCTCCTGCGCTTCGAGCCCGTGAGCCCCGATGCGCTGGCCTACACCGGCGAGCTGGAGGTGGAAGAGGCCACGGGCAAGCTCCTGTTCGAGCGCCGGGAGCGCTCCGACATGCCGGGCACCGTCAAGAGCGAGCGCGAGATTCTCACCTACAGCGAGGTGGCTCCTGGGGTGCGGCGGCCTAGTACGGTGCAGTCCTTCGAGCGCTGGGTGAGCGCCGGGGGCGTCATCCAGGTCCAGCGCCGCTTCACGTATCGCGACTTCGAGATCAACGGCGAGCGCTTCGATGCCGAGCGAGGGGCGGCCCGGACCTCGACGGCCACCATGCTCAAGGTGACCCCCGAGGGGGCGCGCTACTTCACGCGCCAGGAGGACGGCACCCGCAAAGTCGAGGACAAGCCCCGCAGCAGCGGCCGGGCCCTGGCAGGCGTGGTGCTGGTGGACCCGGGCCTGACTCCGCCCGTGATGCCCCTGGGGGGCCTCCTCTACTTCGACTACAACGCATTCGGCAAGGGCGTCCAGCTGAACGCCCTCACAGCGGTGGTGTTCAACACGGCCAGCATCGCCATTCCGCGAGCGCTGGGGAGTTTCGACTTCGGCGCCAACGCCACGGCCCTGCTACTGAAGACCACAGAGCGGCCCGTGCTGAAGGGCGGCCTGTCCGACCACGACGGCGTGGGTCGCCGCTTCGGTCAGCTGGGCCTGGAGCTGGGCCGTGACCTGGGCCTCGGCTTCCGGCTCGAGGGGCGGGGGGACTTCGAGGTCGACGACTACAGCCAAGGCGACACCAAATACCGCACGCCGGGCTATGCCCTGCCGCCCTCGGGGCTCACCCAGGTGGGGACGCTCCAGGGCTCCTGGCTGTTCCGGGGCTGCCAAGTGCGGGCCTACCACGGCTGGGGAAAGCGGCCCGAGGGCAGCTACGGAACCCCGGCGAACCCGCAGCAGGTGCCCGAGAACGGCGACTTCCGGCGCTGGGGCGGCAGCCTCAGCCTGGATCGGGAGGCCGCCCCGGGCATCTGGGTCCACGGCGAGGCCGGCTGGGCCGGGGGCCATGCCTTCGACCGCTTCAAAGCCCTGGATGTGGGCGGCATGGGGGGCAGTGTCCGGGTCTCGGGCATCCGCGCCAACGCCATTGCCGCAGACCAGGTCACCTACGCCAAGACGGGCTTGGCCTTCCCCACGGGGCCGAGCCTGCGGCTGTCCCTGGATCTGGAATACGCCCGGTCCCGCAGTTTGGACGACCGGAAGACCTATGGCGTGAGCGGCCTGGGCATCACGGGGGACCTGCCGGGCTTTTGGTGGTTCACCGCCGTGCGGGTGGACCTCGGCGTAGGCCTGCAGAGCGACATCGCGGGCGTGAAAAGCGTGAACGGCTACGTGGCGCTGCTGCGGGTGTTCTGACCCGGGACCATCTGCAGGGGCTACACTCCTATCAAGATGCAAGACATCACCCTCATACTCGCGGCGGCGGGGTGTTGGATGGCTGCGGCCTTCCTACCCCTGGTTCCCCCTTTGAATGAGGGCCGGTTCAGCACCCTGCTGGGCGCCGTGGGCTCCCTCATCGCGTTCCTTGCGGCTTCCCACGCCCTGCTGGGTGGGGTGCCTTCGCATGTGGATTTCCGCTTCTGGCAGGGGCCGGCGCGCCTGGAACTGGATGCCCTCTCCGCGGCCTTCCTGCTGCCTCTGCATCTCGTCGCGGGGCTGGGCATCGTCTACGGTGCGGAGTACTGGCCCATCACCCTCAGCAAGGGCTTCGGCCGTTCCCTGCGGTTCTTCTTCGGCGTCCTGGTCACGGCGATGACGCTGCTGTTCGTGACGCGGAACGGCCTGCTCTTCCTGGTGGCCTGGGAGATCATGGCCGTCTCGGCCTTCTTCCTGGTGAACACCGAACACCACCGGCCCGAGGTGCGCCGGGCCAGTTGGGTCTACCTCGTCTGCACGCACACGGGCACCCTGGCCATTACGGCCTCGGTGATCCTGCTGGCCCAGCGGCTGGGGAGTTTCGCGTGGTCGCCGCTGCCGCCGGGCGCCTTGGGCTCCTTGGATGTCTGGATCCTGGCCCTGGCGAGTCTCGGCTTCGCCTTCAAAGCGGGGCTGCTGCCCCTCCACTTCTGGCTGCCTGCGGCCCACGCCAGCGCCCCCAGCCATGTGTCGGCCATCCTGTCCGCGGTGATGTTGAAGACAGGCATCTACGGCCTGCTCCGGATCTCCAGTCTGCTGCCCGGCGTGCCCGTCTGGATGGGGGGAGGCCTGGTCACGCTCGGGGCCCTGAGCGCGGTCTACGGCGTCTGGAACGCCCTGGCCCAGCGGGACTACAAGCGGCTGCTGGCCTACTCCAGCATCGAGAACCTGGGGATCATCACCATGGGGGTGGGCCTGGGCTGGACCGGCCGCGCCCTCGGGGATCCCTGGCTCACGGCCCTGGGCTTCGGCGGCGCGATCTTCCACGTCTGGAACCACGCGATCTTCAAGAGCCTGCTCTTCTTCGGCTCGGGCGCCCTGCTGCACGCCACGGGCACCCGGGACATGGAAGTCCTGGGAGGCCTCGCGGCGCGCATGCCCCGCACGGCGCTGGTCCTGCTGCCGGGGGTGCTGGCCGTCACCGCCCTGCCGCCGTTCAATGGCTTCCTCAGCGAGTGGTTCCTCTATCGGGGGCTCTTCGCCTCCCTGCGGGGTGGCGACGCCTGGTCCTCGGGCCTGGCGCTGCTGGCCCTGGTCTTCACTGGGGGCCTCGCGGCCGTGGCCTTCGCCCGGTTCTACGGCGTGATCTTCCTGGGAATGCCGCGCTCCGAGGCCGGGGCCCACGCCCATGACCCCTCGCGGCTCATGCTCGTCCCCATGGGTATCCTGGCTGCGCTGACCCTGGGCATCGGCCTCCTCAGCCTCCCCCTGCTGCCGGTCCTGGATCGGGTCGTCAGCGTGGTCGCGCCGGGGCAGGCGCTCTCCCGGGGGCTGCCCCTGGCCAGCCTTGTGGGCCGGGACTTCCGGATGCTCCTGCTGCTGGAAGGACTCCTGCTCGCCTTCGGCGGGCTTGCCCTGGCCTGGCTGCGCCCGGGGGCCCGAGCCACCGAGGCCCCGCCCACCTGGGACTGCGGCTATGCGGCGCCGACGGCCCGGATGCAGTACACGGGCAGTTCCTTCGCGGACGGATGGTCCGTGTTCCTGCCGGGCGTGACCCAGCGGGTCCGCTCGATCCGGGCCCTCTTTCCGCGGGCCCACTCCTTCCACTCCCGCGTGCAGGATGTGGTGGGCGAGGGCCTCCTGGCGCCCTGGCTGGAGCGGGTTGCCGCCCGGCTGTTCCGGTTCCACCGGCTCCAGACGGGCTACCTCTCGGTCTACATCCTCTACGTGCTGGTCACCCTCCTAGCTGTCTTCCTCTGGCTGCTGCTGCGGGCGAGGCTGCCGGTATGAGGCTCTACCTGCTCTCCCTGCTGCTGGCGGCCTGCTCCGGAATTCCGGGGCTCTTCCTGCGCCGCCGGGGGGCGGAGGTGTCCGCGGGCCTGATGACGGCCTCCGCGCTGCTCGGCCTCGGGGCTGCGGTGGGGGTGCTGGCGGGCGGCCCCGTGCCAAGCCTTCGCCTGCCGGCGCTGGCCCTGGGCTCGCCCAGCCTGCTGATCCTCGATGCCGTCGCCGCCTGGTTCCTGATCCCCGTGTTGCTGCTGGCCGCCTGCGGCGCGTGGTATGGCGTCCGTTACTGGGAGGAGGCCCACGGCCACCCCCGCTGGGTGCGCCTGGTGTTTGGGGGTCTGACCGCCGCCCTGGTCCTGCTGGTCGCCGCAGCCCATACCTGGCTCTTCCTGCTGGCCTGGGAGGCCATGGCCATCGGGGCTTTTCTCCTGGTGCTCACTGAGGATCGCCTGGCGGAGACCCGCCGGGCCGCCTGGATCTACCTGGTGTCCACGCACACGGGGACGCTCTGCCTCTTCGGCGCCTTCGCCCTCCTGGCGGGGGTGGTCGGCACTTGGGACCTAGGCGCGCTGCCCCGGGGCTTCGCCGCCTCGAGGCTGGGCACGCAGACCTTCCTGCTGTTCATGGTCGGGTTCGGCCTGAAGGCCGGCGTGATGCCGCTCCACATCTGGCTGCCCCCGGCCCACGCGGCGGCCCCGAGCCACGTGTCTTCGTTGATGTCCGGCGTGCTGATCAAGATGGGGATCCTGGGCATGGTGCGGCTGATCACCTGGACCCCGGATCCGCCCCTCTGGTGGGGGGCGCTGTTTCTGGGGCTGGGCGGGGTGTCCGGCATCCTGGGGGTGGCCTTCGCGCTGGGGCAGCATGATCTGAAGCGCCTGCTGGCCTATCACTCCATCGAGAACATCGGCATCATCCTGCTGGGCCTGGGGCTCGGGCTGGTGGGCAAGAGCACGGGCCAGCCCGCCCTGGAGGCGCTGGGCTTTGCGGGAGCCCTGCTGCACGTGCTGAACCACAGCCTCTTCAAGGGACTGCTCTTCCTGGCGGGCGGGTCCGTGGTGCACGCCACAGGCACGCGGAACCTGGAGCATCTGGGGGGCCTCGCCAAGACCATGCCCTGGACCTCTGGGGCCTTCCTGGCTGGTTCCTGGGCCATCTGCGGCCTGCCGCCCCTCAACGGCTTCGTGAGCGAGTGGTTCATCTACCTGGGCTCCTTCCGCGCCATGGCCGGGGCCCGCTGGCCCTGGTCTGTGGGGGTTCTGGCGGCGCTGGCGCTCATCGGTGCCCTGGCCCTGGCCTGCTTCGCCAAGGCCTATGGGACCGTCTTCCTGGGGACGCCCCGCACCCCCGCCGCCGCTGCTGCCCACGAAGCGCCCCGCACCATGCTGCTGCCCATGGCGGTACTGGCGGGGGCCTGTGGCCTGATCGGCGTGTTCCCCATGGCGATCGCCCCGGCCCTGGACCGGGCCATCGCTGGGCTGGGCGAGGGCCTGCCGGCCAGCTCCAAGCTCGCGCACCTGCCGCTGGTGACGGTGCTGGCCCTGACCCTGGCGCTGCTGGCCCTTGGCCTGACCCGCTGGGTGCGGGCGGGGCGCCGCTCCGAGCCTGTCCCGCCGAAGCTGCCGACCTGGGACTGCGGCTACGCAGAAGCGCTGCCCAGGGCCCAGTACACCGCGTCCTCTTTCGCGGAGGGCCTTGTGACCGGCGCCAGCTGGGTCCTGTTTCCGAAGGTCCACGGGCCCCAGGTGCAGGGCCCCTTCCCGGAGCCCACCCGCTTCGAGAGCCATGTGCCCGATCCCGTGCTGGACCGGGCTCTGGAGCCCGCCTTCCGTCTGGGGGCTCGGGGCCTCGCACTCCTGCACTTCTTCCAGACGGGACAGCTGCCCATCTACCTGCTCTACGTGCTGCTCACGCTCCTCTTCCTGCTGATCTGGATGGTGGTCTGAGATGTCCCAAGCCCTTCTGCCCACGCTGCTGAACCTCCTCCTGCGCGCCTTTGTGGTGCTCCTGCTGCCCCCGCTCATTCCCGGCATCATCACCAAGATCAAGGCCTGGATGGCCGGCCGGTCCGGGCCGCCGGTGCTGCAGCTCTACTACGACCTGGCCAAGCTGGCCCAGAAGCAGGCAGTCTTCAGCCGGACCACCACCTGGGTCTTCCTCGCGGGCCCCGTGGGGACCGTGGCGGCGCTGCTGGTGGCCTCGCTGCTGGTGCCTCTGGGGCACACTGCGCCGCTGCTCGCCTTCGAGGGCGACGTGATCCTCTTCGCCTACCTGCTTGGCCTCGGGCGCTTCCTCACGGTGCTGTCGGCCCTGGACACGGGCTCCGCCTTCGAGGGCATGGGGGCCGCGCGGGAAGTCTCCTTTAGCGCCCTGGCCGAGCCGGCCCTCTTCTTCGGCTTCGCGGCCCTGGCCCGGGCCACGGGTAGCCTGTCTCTCACTCCCATGCTCCAGTCCCACGGCATGTGGACCGCCGGGCACCTCTCGGGGCCACTGATGCTGATCCTGGCGGGGTGGGGCATCGTCTTCCTCGCGGAGAACTCCCGCATCCCGGTGGATGACCCCAACACGCACCTGGAGCTGACCATGATCCACGAGGTCATGGTGCTCGACCACTCGGGTCGCCCCTTGGCGCTGATCCTCTACGGGGCCAGCCTAAAGCTGGTGGTGCTCGGGGCCCTGCTGGTAGACCCCCTGCTGCCGGTCCTGAGCAAGGGGTGGCTGAATGGGCTGGCCTTCCTCGGCGGGCTCGGTCTGCTCGCGGTGGTGGTGGGCGTGGTGGAGAGCACCACGGCCCGGTTCCGCATGAACAAGGTGCCCCAGTTCCTGGTGGCGGGGGTGCTGGCCTCGGCCTTCGCCTTCCTGCTGCTGCTGGTCTAGGAGGATCAGATGTCCCCGGATTTTCTCATTGCCCTCACCATGCTCACCAACTTCACCCTGGTGGCCACGAGCCGCGTCAACAAGGCCATCCAGCTGGCGGTGTTCCAGGGCATCCTCATGGGCCTGATCCCCCTGGCCATGGGCCTCGGAAAGCACCTGCACATCCTGCTGCTGGCCCTGGTGGCCATCGCGCTGAAGGGCGGGTTCATCCCCTACCTGTTCCGGCGCGCCCTGCGCCAGGTGAAGATCCGCCGCGAGGTGGATCCCTACGTGGGCTACACCGTGTCCCTCATGCTCTGCGCCGCCGGGACGGGCCTGAGCCTGGTGCTGGCCCACGCCCTGCCGCTCAAGGCCGGGACAACGCCCACCTTCCTGGTGCCCGCCGCCCTGGCCACGCTGTTCACGGGCTTCCTGCTGCTGGTCTCGCGGCGGACGGCGTTGACCCAGGTAGTGGGATACCTGGTTCTGGAGAACGGCATCTACCTCTTCGGCCTGCTGCTGGTGGAGGAGATGCCGGTGCTGGTGGAGACGGGGATCCTGCTGGACCTCTTCGTGGGTGTGTTCGTGATGGGGATCGTGATCAACCACATCCACATGGCCTTCGACTCCACGGACACGGGGTTCCTTGCTGAACTGAAGGACTGAGTGATGGCCGTGCTGCTAATCCTTATCCCTCTGCTGGCGGCCGCGCTCGCCGTGTTCATCAAGGTGCCCGCGATTCGGGTGCGTGTGCTGCCGGTGACGGCCCTGCTGCACCTCGGACTGCTGCTGGTGGTGCTGCGCGGCTGGCGCGACCTGCCCCAGGGCGCCTGGCTCGGGCTGGACGCCCTGGGTGGCTGGGTGCTGCTGGTGATCAGCGTACTGTTCACCATCTGCGCGCTCTACGCGCCGTCCTATCTGGCCCTGCGGCCCGACCGCGACCACCGGGTCTTCACCGTCTGCCTCCTCGCCTTTCTTGGCCTGGCCTCGCTGCTCTGCCTGGCCCGCCACCCCGGCGTGGCCTGGGTGGCCCTGGAGACCATGACGCTCACGACGGCCCCCCTGATCTACTTCAACCACAACCGCCATTCCGTCGAGGCCACCTGGAAGTACCTCGTGCTCGGTTCCGTGGGAATCGCCCTGGCGCTGCTGGGCACGCTCTTCGTGGCCTACGCGGCCCACATGGGTAGCCTTGAGGAGCCCCTCCACTACACCCGCCTCATGGCGGAGGGTGAGCGGCTCTCGCGGCCCTGGCTCCGTGCGGGCTTCGTCCTGACCCTGGTGGGCTACGGCACCAAGATGGGCCTGGCCCCGCTGCACAGCTGGAAGCCCGACGCCTACGGCGAGACGCCGGGCATCGTGGGGGCCCTGCTGGCGGGGGGGGTCACGAGCTGCGCGTTCCTGGCCCTGCTCCGCATCTACGGGGTGGTGTCGGCAGCGGGAGAGGGCGCCTTCGCCCGGGAGCTCTTCCTCGGCTTCGGGATCCTCTCCATGGCCTGGGCCCTGGTCTTCATGGTGGGGCAGGTGGACTTCAAGCGCCTGCTGGCCTACTCCAGCGTCGAGCACATGGGCATCCTCGTCTTCGGCATCGGGATCGGGGGCCTGGCCGCCCGCTTTGCGCTGTTCCACCTGGCGGCGAACGCGTTGGTGAAAAGCGTGCTCTTCCTGTCCGCGGGCAACATCCACCGAAGCTATGCCAGCAAGCAGCTCCCACAGGTGACGGGGGCCATCCGGCGCACGCCGGTGTCGGCGGGACTCTTCTTCCTGGGGTTCCTGGCCATCACCGGGCTGCCGCCCTTCGCGCCGTTCATCAGCGAGTTCAACATCGCCTCCGCAGCCCTCACCCTGGGGCACCCCATCCTCGGCACACTGTTCCTGCTCCTGCTGGGCGGCATCTTCCTGACGATGAGCGACACGGTGATGCAGGTGGTTTTCGGGGTCCCCAGTCCCCAGCGGGTGCGGACCCCCTACAAGGACACCTTCGCTACCACGGCGCCCTTGGTGGTCGCAATGGTGCTGGCGCTGGGCCTGGGCCTCCACCTGCCCGCGCCCCTGCGGGCCATGCTCGAAGCCGCCTCCCTGACGATCGAGGGAGGGCCTCCGGCGCGGTCAGGCATGGTGGCCGAGGCGCCACGGGACCCGGCTCCGACGGAGGTGCGCCCATGAGCCGCCGCGCCTTGAACCTCGTGAAGAACGGCCAGCCCGTGGCCCTGACCGAGCTTGCCCCGCTGTCCGTCGCCGACTTCCGGGAGGCCATCCTCGAGGCGGTGCAAGAGGGCGATCGCCTCGCCTGTCTCTGCGCCGATACCCAGCTCCGGCTCTTCGCTGTGCTGGCGGACGATGCGGGCAAGACCCTGCGTGTGGTCCGCACCCAGCTCGACCAGCCCCGGTATCCGGCCCTGACGCCGGTCTGCCCCCAGGCCCACCTCTTCGAGCGGGAGCTGGCGGAGCAGTACGGCATCGTCCCCGAGGGGCATCCCTGGCTCAAGCCCGTGCGCTACCACCGGCCCTGGACGGGCGGGGAGCCCCAGCCGCTGCCCCTGCCCGGGGTGATGGACTTCTACCGAGTGGAGGGCGACGAGGTGCATGAGGTCGCCGTGGGCCCGGTGCATGCGGGCGTCATCGAACCTGGGCACTTCCGCTTCCAGTGCCACGGTGAAACGGTCTTCCACCTGGAGATCGCTCTGGGCTACCAGCATCGCGGCGTGGAGCAGGCCCTGGAGGGTGGCCCCCATCCCCTCAGCCTCAAGCAGGCGGAGACCGCCGCCGGGGATACCAGCATCGCCCATGTCTGGGCCTACTGCCGGAACCTCGAAGGCTTGGCGGGGGTGCAGGTATCCGCGCGGGCCGAGCGGGTGCGCGGCCTGGCGCTAGAGCTGGAGCGCGCCGCGAACCACGTGGGGGACCTAGGCGCGCTCTCGGGAGATGTGGGCTTCCTGCCCACGGCCTCCTTCTGCGGCCGACTCCGGGGCGACTGGCTGAACCTGAGCGCCGAGGTCTGCGGCAGTCGCCTGGGCCGGAACTGGCTGCGGCCCGGCGGTCTCCAGCACGACCTGGATCACACCCTGGCGGAACGCCTTCTGCAGCGTCTGGAGCAGGCCTGGCTCGAGACCCAGGATGCGCTGGAGCTGCTGTGGGGCGCGGCCTCCGCCATGATCCGCTTCGAGGTGGCGGGACACCTGACGCCGGCCCAGGCCCGGGAGATCGGGCTGGTGGGGGTTCCGGCCCGGGCCTGTGGGATCTCCCTGGACGTGCGCCATGACCATCCCTTCGGCCCCTACCGGGACCATGCGGTGGTGCCGGTGCTGGCCGAGAGCGGCAACGTCCACAGCCGAGCCTGGGTCCGCTGGCGGGAACTCTCGGAATGCCACCGCTACCTGGCCGCGGCCCTGACGGACCTGGGCCGCACGCCTTGCGATCCCCGGCCGAGACCCCTGCCGGGGCTGGCGGCAGACAGTCTCTGTGTCTCCCTCACTGAAGGCTGGCGCGGCGAAGTGCTGCACCTGGCCATCACGGATGCCGAGGGGCGCTTCGCCCGCTACAAGATCGTGGACCCCTCCTTCCACAACTGGTTCGGGTTGGCGCTGGCCCTGCGGGGCGAGCAGATCTCAGATTTCCCGCTCTGCAACAAGAGCTTCAACCTCTCCTACTGCGGCCACGACCTGTGAGGAAGCCATGATGCACATCCTGCTTTCCCGCTGGCGCCAGGGCCACCGCACCCTCCCCTATCCCAAGGAGCTGCCAGCCCTCCCGGCCCGCTTCCAGGGCCTGCCCAGGATCGCGGCGGCGAAGTGTCCGGAGGCCTGTCGGCTCTGCGCGGAGGCATGCCCGGTGGAGGCCATCGGCTTCGGCGCCGACGGACCCAGCCTGGACCTGGGCCGCTGTGTCTTCTGCCCCGACTGTGTGGAGGCCTGCCCCGAAGGCGCCATCGCATTCACCGGGGACCACCGCCTGGCCACGAGTAGTCGCGAGGCCCTGGTTAGGACCGGGACCGATAGCTACGCCCGGGCCGAGGTCCTGGGTGAGGAGCTCAAGCGGGTGCTGGGGCGGTCCCTGAAGCTGCGGGTGGTGAGCGCGGGCGGCTGCAACGGCTGCGAGGTCGATGTGAACGTGCTGGGGACGGTTGCCTGGGATCTGGGGCGCTTTGGGATCCAATACGTGGCCTCGCCGCGGCACGCCGACGGCCTGCTCGTCACGGGGCCGGTCACCCGCAACATGGAGCTGGCCCTGCGGAAGACTTACGACGCGGTGCCCGGACCCAAGATCGTCATTGCCGTGGGTGCCTGCGCCATCCAGGGCGGCCCATACTGCCACCGGGAGGAGCAGCTCGGCGGTGTCGCCAGTGTGCTGCCCGTGGACCTCTATATCCCCGGCTGTCCGCCGCATCCGCTGACCATCCTGGATGGGCTGCTGCGGCTGCTCGGGAAACTGAAAGAGCCCCGCTGAGGCAGGGCTCTTTCAGTGCTGCAGGCTTAGCCTTAGGCGTAGAAGCCGCGGTACTTCATGGCCTGGGCCACCCGGTCGAGGGCCAGGATGTAGGCGCCGATACGGGGGTTGGTCTTGTACTTGTCGGTGGTGGCGAAAGTGGCCTGGAAGGCGTGGGTCATGTAGTCCACCAGCCGCTCATTGACCTCTCGCTCGCGCCAGTAGAAGCCCTGGCGGTTCTGCACCCACTCGAAGTAGCTCACCGTGACGCCACCGGCGTTGGCGAGGATGTCGGGTACCACCAGGATGCCGTTCTCCTGCAGGATGGGATCGGCCTCGGGCGCGGTGGGGCCATTGGCGCCCTCGACGATGATTTTGGCGCGGATCTTGGGCGCGTTGTCTTCGGTGATCTGGTTCTCCGTGGCGGCGGGCACCAGAATGTCCACCTGATGGGTGAGCAGCGCGGCGGGATCCATGGCCTCGGCACCCTTGAAGCCGGTGACGGTCTTGGCCTCGGACACGTGCTTTAGCAGGGCGTGGATGTCGAGGCCGCGGTCGTTCTTGATGGCGCCCCTGGAGTCGCTGACGGCGACGATGCGGGCCCCGGCCTCGTGCAGGAGGCGGGTGGCTTGACTGCCCACGTTCCCGAAGCCCTGCACAGCGACGGTGGCTCCGGCCAGGGGCTTGCCCAGGCGCTGCATAGCCTCGCGGGCGGTGATGAGGACGCCGCGGCCGGTGGCCTCATTGCGGCCCAGGCTGCCGCCCAGGCTGAGGGGCTTGCCCGTCACGACCGCGTTCTCGGTGCGGCGGACGTGCATGTTGTAGGTGTCGAGCACCCAGGCCATGGTCTGCGCGTCCGTGCCCATGTCCTGGGCTGGCACGTCCCGGTCGGGGCCGATGATGTCCATAATCTCTGCGATGTAGCGGCGGGTGAGCCGCTCCTTCTCGCCCATGCTCAGGCGGTTGGGGTCGCAGACAATGCCCCCCTTGCCGCCACCGAAGGGCACGTCCACCACGGCGGTCTTCCAGGTCATCCAGGCGGCCATGGCCTTCACTTCGTCCAGGGTGACGTTTATGTCGTAGCGGATACCGCCCTTGGCGGGTCCCCGGGTGAGGTTGTGCTGGACGCGGTAGCCGGTGAAGACCTCCCACTGGCCGTTGTCCATGAGGACTGGCAGGCTCACGATCATGGAGCGGGTGGGCGCCATGAACACCTTGAAGAGGGCGTCGTCCAGACCGTAGAGCTCAGAGGCTACGCGGAGGCTGGCCTGCATGGACTCGTAGGGGTTGATTGGGGCATGCGGCATGGCCATCGTCTCCTAGGGGTGGGTCTCAGCGGGCAGTTCCAGCTCTCGGCCTGCGCCCCACAGCCCTTCCAGGTTGTAGTGGCGGCGGGTCTCCTCGTCCATGACGTGGACGACCAGGTTGCCGTAGTCGAGGAGAACCCAGTTGCCATTCGCTTCGCCTTCGCGGGAGATGGGGCGCTCCCCGGTCTCCTTGAGGGCGTCCTCGACGGCCTCGGCGATGGCGCGGTTCTGGCGGTCGCTGCCGCCGCTCATGAAGGCGAAGGTGTCCGTAAAGCTGGCGATGGCCCCAACGTCCACGAGGCGGATCCGGGAAGCTTTCTTGGACCGGGCGGCCTCTACGACGGTGGCGAGCCGGGAATCAAGGGTCATGCGGTCTCCAGAGCAGGCTAACGATACAGGTTTTCAGTGTGAATGGCGCGTAGAACTTGTGGGGGCAGACCACCGGGGTCGTCCTGGGGCGCGGCTTGGAGCCGGCGGCGGAGATCCGTGGAGGCCAGGTCCAGGGCCGTGGCGGGCAGGGCCACGAACTCGCCTACCGCCCCGCTCCAGCGGTCCTTGACCGAGAGGCCCGGCAGCCCGGGTACTTCGAAGGGGGCTCCGGGACGCAGCGCCACGGCCGCAGAGGCCAGCTGGAAAACCCGTGCCACGCGACGCCACTCGGGCAGGCCCGGCAGCTGGTCGCTGCCCATGAGGAGGATCCACGCGTTTCCCGGTTCCCGGGCGCCCAGAGCTTCCAGGGTGTCCACGGTGTAGCTGGGGCCGCCGCGCTCGAGCTCCAGGGTCTCCACCCGGCAGCGCGGGTCGAAGCCCTCCAGGGCCTGGGCCAGCAGCCGCAGGCGGGCTTCGGGGGCCGGGCCGCCCGGATCCGGCTTGTGGGGGCTGAGGGCCGTGGGTACGAAGCGCAGCTCATCCAGTTCCAGGTGGTCGAGGGCAAGGCGGGCGAGCTTGAGGTGACCGTCATGCGGCGGATTGAAGGCTCCGCCGAGCAGTCCGACGCGCACTACCGGCCCTGTCCCGTCGAGGCCCAGGTGTCCGGGTTCGGATCGATCGTGTAGCCGAGCCCGCCCTTCAGGGCCGCGTCCACGGCGAAGGTGAGCTCGCGGAGGCCTTCACCGGTGACCCCGGAGATGTAGATGGGCTGCTGGCCGCGCTCGGCACAGAGGGCCTCGAAGACCTCCCGGCGGCTGTCGTCCTGCAGGGCGTCAAGCTTGGTGCCGACCAGCCAGCGGGGCTTGGCAGCCAGTACGGGGCTGAAGCCGCTGACCTCGCCCTCGATGACCCGAACCGCCTCGGCGGGTTCGGTGACCGGGTCCGAGAGGTCCACCAGGTGCAGCAACATGCGGGTGCGCTCGACGTGGCGCAGGAACTGGATGCCCAGGCCGGCCCCGCTCGCGGCGCCTTCGATGAGGCCCGGGATGTCGGCGATCACCCAGCTGTCGAGGATGTCACCGCCGAAGCGGTCCAGGCTGACCACGCCGAGCTGGGGCTCCAGGGTGGTGAAGGGATAGTCGGCGATCTTGGGGCGTGCAGCGCTGAGGCGGCTCACCAGTGTGCTCTTGCCGGCATTGGGATAGCCCACCAGGCCCACGTCCGCGATGAGCTTCAGCTCGAGGTCGAGGGTGCGCTCCTCACCGTCCTCGCCGGGCTGGTGATGGCGGGGGGTGCGGTTGGTGGAGCTCTTGAAGTTGGTGTTGCCGAGGCCGCCGCGGCCGCCCCGGGCCAGGCAGACGCTCAGGCCGTCCTCGAGCAGCTCGGCCAGGACCTCTCCGGAGTCGGCATCCTTCACCACGGTGCCCAGGGGCACCTCGAGCAGCACGTCGGGGCCGTCCTTGCCCTGGCGCATGCCGCCCTCGCCCTGGCGGCCGTTACCAGCGGCGAACTCCCGCTTGTGGCGGTAGGGGTTGAGGGTATTCAGGGCCCTGTTCGCCCGCAAGAAGATGGAGCCACCCTTTCCCCCATCGCCCCCATCCGGCCCGCCCTCGGCGGCGAACTTCTCCCGCCGAAAGCTCATGGCACCGGGGCCGCCATGGCCGGCGGCGATGCGGAGCTGGATGTGGTCAAGGAACATGGGGGGCCTTCAGGCGATGGAGCGCAGGAATAAACACAGGCCGGGCTAGGCCCGGCCTGTGCGCGGGGTTTCAGAGGGCAGGCGCGTGGCGCGAGACCCCCGGAGGCCGGTCACTCTTCGACAGGATCGATGTGGATGAAGCGGCCGGAGCGGCCCTTGTCCTGGAAGCGGACCTTGCCCAGGGTGAGGGCGAACAGGGTGTGGTCCTTGCCCATGCCGACGTTGATGCCAGCCTTGAACTTGGTGCCGCGCTGACGGACGAGGATGGAGCCGCCGGGGACGAGCTCGCCACCGAACTCCTTCACACCGAGACGCTGGGAGTGGGAATCGCGACCGTTGCGGCTTGAACCAACGCCTTTTTTATGTGCCATGGGAATACCTCTTCAGCTTGAATGTCTAGTTGGTCAACAGGATGCTTTTCGTATCTAGTTTTTTCGCGAGGCAAAAAAACTAGGCCTTGATCGCCTTGATGCGGACTTCGGTGAAGTTCTGGCGATGGCCCTGAGTGCGCTGGTAGGTGGTGGTCTTCTTCTTCTTAAAGATGATGACCTTCTTGGCGCGGTCATGGGTGATGACCTCGGCCTCGACCGTGGCGCCGGCGACGGTGGGCTGACCCACCTTCAGGTCCCCGTCGTTGTCGATGAGCAGCACCTGGTCAAAGGTGAACAGCTGCTTGGGA
>CAIMQW010000108.1 GCA_903843705.1 uncultured Holophagaceae bacterium
ACCGACCCTGCCACCAACACGGTCTGGGTGGGGGCCGAGCAAGACCTCTACCGCCGGGACCTGGTGGCCCGGGAGCTGAGCTGGGTTCAGGGTCCGCCTTCCGGCCCCCTCGCTTGCGAGGCCCGCATTCGCAGCCGAGCCCCCGAAGCGGAAGCCCTGGTGCTTCCCCTGGCAGATGGGCGCGTTCAGGTCACGTTCTCTGAACCTCAGCGGGCCATCGCCCCGGGTCAGGCCGTGGTCTTCTACCGGGAGGGCGAGGTCCTGGGCGGCGGCTGGATCGACCGTCGGCCGCTGTGACCCGGTGCCTGAGCAGCCTGAAGTAGCCTGACCGGATGGTTCCCTACCGCCTCTGGGTGCAGGCTCACCCGCTCCTGTCTGCCGCCTGCCAGTTTGCCGTTCTGGGCACCCTGGGCGAGCTGGTGGCCGCCAGCCTCAAGGCCCGGCGGCCCACCCTGCCCTGCACCCCCCTGCAGCTGGCCGCCAAGGTCCTGGCCTGGGCGCTGCTGGGACTGGTCATCAAGGCGGGCTTCACGGGTATGAAGGGCTTTACCCGGGCGCTCCTGGACCATCACCTCCTGCCCGCCACCCTGGGTTCAGGATGGGGCTGGGCTCTGGCGCTCTCCACCCTCACCAACGTGTTCTTCGGGCCCCAGATGATGCTGTTCCACCGACTGGAGGACAACCTCATCCTGGGCCGCCGGGGCTTCGACGGCATGGCCCCGGCCCTGCGGACGCTGCTCTGGTTCTGGAGTCCCGCGCACACCCTGACCTTCAGCCTCCCCGCGGAACTCCAGGTGGGCCTGGCGGCAATCTGGTCCCTGGCCCTGGGCCTCATCCTGGGCCTGGCTGGCGCCCGCCGGGCGGCCTGAAAAGGCCCCGGCTGGGGGCCTACTTCCCCCCGAAAAGGATTCCCCACAGCTCACGGGCAGGTTGGAGGAGGAAGGCCAGCAGAAGAATCACGCCTGCAACCCGCACGGCCAGCTTCCAGCGTCGCTCCATCACCCAGCTCCTTCCACTCAGCCTACCAACCCCAGACCCAGGAGGCGAACCCCGGGGCGCCTGCTCTTGGTCGGCTGCCTGTCTGAGTGAAAACAGGTCCCCTGAACGGGGCGGGAGCCTTGGGCCGGATTCGGGCTTTGCGTCAGACAAAAGAGCACCACTCCGAGGAGTGGTGCCGGGTGTTGCGATCACTGGAGGCACCGATCGGATTCGAACCGATGGATACGGGATTTGCAGTCCCGGGCCTTACCACTTGGCGACGGTGCCTTGCGTTGCTGCTGTAGGGCTTTCAAACGATCCGGGCCGCTTGCGCGGCCCGGGCGGTGGAGCGGGTGAAGGGATTTGAACCCTCGACTTCAACCTTGGCAAGGTTGCACTCTACCACTGAGTTACACCCGCATGAGAGATCAAGACTAGCAATGGCGCGCCCTTCGGTCAACGGAGAATTTGGGACCCTACCCGCCTCAGGCTCCGGTCCGGCAGGCGCGGCAGAGACCGAAGAGTAGCAGCTGATGCCGGGTGATGGTGAAGCCCGAGAGCTCCTCCAGGTTGCGCAGGGAGGCCTCCAGGCCGCAGGCGTCCACCTCGGCCGTGCGGCCGCAGCGCTCGCACTGGAGGTGGTGGTGGTGGTGCCGGGAGTCGCACCGGACAAAGCGCATGACCTGGTCGGAGCCCAGGATGCTCTCGGCCCAACCCTCGTGCACGAACCGCTCCAGGTTCCGATAGACCGTGGGCAGGCCCGAGCGCCGCTCCGGCATGCGCTCCCAGATCTCCTCCACAGTGAGCGGCCGGTCCGAGTCCTTCAAGACCCGGAGGATGCCCTCTCGCTGAGGCGTCTGCCGCATGCCAGCGGCACGGAGGGATGGGGTGGCGGGAAAGGCTGAGTCGGCCATGGCCCTAGAATGGCAGATTCGGGCACCATGGTTGGCATGCTCCAGCGCACCTGGGACAGCATGAGCTCAGCCGAGGCTGGGTCCTCGTTTCTGCCCCTCTCCTTCCGGTTCTTCGCCAGCTTCGGCCTGCTGGCACTCCATGCGGCCCTCCCTGCGGACGTGCGGGCGGACGGCCCTGGAGAGCTGGTCTACCTCGGGATGCTCCTGCTCTTCTTCGTTGAGGCGGCCTGGGAGTCGGCCCAGGGGCTGCGTTCCAGGAACCAGCTCTTCCCCACGCCAGGGCTCGGCTGGATTCGCTGGAACTTGCTGCTGGACCTGGCCCTGGTCACGCTGGTCATCGCGTTCCAGGGGGTCACCCAGGAGCGCTTCTCCTCCCTCTACATCTTCCCTGTGCTGGCCTCGGCCTTCTACCTGGGCACCCTGGAGATCGTGGGCGTGGGTGTGCTCTCGGCCATCACCCACGTGCTGGTGGTCCTGGGCTTCGCGCATGGCATCCTGCCCACCTTCGGGCTATCCAGCGAGTTTGGCCCCCAGGATTCCGGGCGGGCGTCCTTCATCCTGGGCATTGCGTCGCTGCAGGTCTTCGCCACCGCGCTGGTGGCGCTGCTCATCCGGAGGAACCTCGATCGGCTCCGGACCGATCTCAGCGTCAGCGAAGCCGTGGTGGGAGAGCTCTCCGCCCTCCACGAACGGGTGGTGGAGTCTCTGAGTTCGGGGCTCATCACCCTCGATCTGGAAGGCCGGGTCACCTCAGCCAACCCCGCGGCGGAAGCCATTCTGGGGAAGCACATCGTCCCCGGGGTCGCCATCCAGGAGCTGCTGCCCCTGAGCAGCCCGCTGCCGCTCTACCGAGGACGCGAACACCGCTTCGAGGTGGTCCTGCCCCGACCGGAGGGGGGTCGGCAGATTTTGGGTGGGCACCTGGCCGGCCTCCGTGGCCTGAACCGAGAGGAGACCGGTCAGCTGCTGCTGTTCCAGGATCTGACCGACCTGAAGGCCCTGGAGGAGCGCACCCGCATCAGCGAGCGGCTGGCGTCCATCGGCCAGCTGGCGGCGGGTCTGGCCCATGAGCTCCGCAACCCCCTGGCCTCCATCAGCGGCTGTGTCCAGCTGCTGCAGCGCGAAGACTCGCCCCAGGAGGTGGAGAAGCGGGTCCTGGGCATCCTGGACCGCGAGACTCAGCGGGTGGGAGCCATCCTCTCGGATTTCCTCGATTTCGCCCGGCCCGAGGTTGTGGGCGGGTCCGTGTTGTTCCTGCCCAAGGTCCTGGAGGAGGCCCGGGCGAGCTGGGAGATGGACCCCCGCACCAAGGGGCTGCCGCTGCTGATGGACGAGGTCGCCCAGGTGAGCTGCCGCTCGGATGCCACCGGGCTCCACCGACTGCTCCTGAACCTCCTCGTCAACGCTCGCAAG
Source organism: uncultured Holophagaceae bacterium (assembly GCA_903843705.1). GTDB lineage: Bacteria > Acidobacteriota > Holophagae > Holophagales > Holophagaceae > Geothrix. Next base: position 3,306 of record CAIMQW010000108.1, read on the forward strand.
GCCGTGGAGGGAAGGCCCAGCCCCATGGTGCGCCTGGCCTGCACCCTGCACGAGGAGGGGATCCGCCTCTCGGTGGCCGACAACGGCTGCGGCATGACGCCCGAGCAGCTGAAGCAGCTCTTCGTCCCCTTCGCCGGCAGCTTCCGCGAAGGGACGGGCCTGGGGATGAGCCTGGTCTACCGGTTCATCCAGGCCATGGGCTGGCGCATCGAAGTGGACAGCGAACCCGGGCGGGGCACCCTCATAGAGATCTTGATTCCCTCAACTTCCCAAGAAGAGCCCTTGGCATCCGGGGCCATGAAGACGTAGACTTCCGGCAGCCTTCCTCTACCAAAAACTCATAGCACACCTTGCGGGGTCCACGGGGCTCCTGCCAATCTGGTGTATCCCCTTCCAGCTCGAGCGGTCGATCCCTTAGATTCGGCTGCAAAAATCTGACTTGGGGCAGCCTCTGGCTGATGCCTTTGACATCCCTGAACCGCCCTCTGGGCCAGGATCAAACATGAACCGAAAGCTCATTCGACCGAATCTCAGTGAACTGAAGGACAAGCTCGGCCTGCCCGCCAAGAGTGGGGGCGCCGAGACGATGACCGCTGTGCCTTCACCCCTCACGGCCGCTGGTGAACCCAATCCCGCCGTGAACCCCTCGGTGCCCACCGCCCCCCAGGGCGTTGGCAGCGCCCGGCGCAAGATTGCCCCACCGGAGCAGACCAACGCCGAGAGCTTCTACTACCTGAAGCAGATGCAGTCCAAGACCCCCATGGTGATCGTCCTCCAGGATGACGAGAAGGTCCGCGGCATCATCGAGTGGTATGACAAGCACTGCCTGAAGATCAACCGCATCAAGGAACCCAACGTCCTGGTCCCCAAGCACAACATCAAATACATCTACAAGCAGGAAGAGGAACCGCGCATCCGGCGGAGCCGCTCCACCAAGAAAGATGAGCCGGTGCCCAGCGAGGTGGAGATTCCGGTCTACGATTGAGCCCTGGCACACCTCGCTGGGGTCTTTATGAGTCATCGTCCTTGCATCGCCATCAGCCTGGGAGATCCCTGCGGCATCGGTCCCGAGCTGCTGCTGGGGGGCTTGGCCACCATCCAGCCCTGGACAGATGTGACCGTCGTGGGGGCCCGGGCGGGCGCCGACCTGCTGGCGAACCTGCCGGAACGTCAGGTGGACTGGCGCTGGATCGCCCCCATGCGGGAGGCCCCGGCAGGCTTCCTCGGCGAGGTCCACGGCCTGCAGGTGCTCTCCCGGGGGGCGGGCCTGGTACTGGCCGAGGCGCTCTGGCTGGATCCCACGCCCCAGATCACGGCCGACCAGCTCCAGCTGGGCGTGGGCTCCGCCGCCTCGGGCCGGGCGACGGTGGAGGCCATCCGCGTGGCAGCCCTGATGGCCCTGAGCGGCTTCAGCGATGCCCTGGTCACGCTGCCCATGGCCAAGGCCGCCGCCCACCTCGCGGGCTACCACCTGCCGGGCCACACGGAGTACCTGCAGGAGCTCTCGGGTGCCCCCATGACCCGCATGGCCTTCGTCAGCCCCAGCCTCAATGTGGTGTTGCACACGGTCCACCAGAGCCTGCGCTCCGTGGTGGAGACCCTCGACAAAGATGCCGTGGCGGAGACCCTGGCCTTCTCCGCCGATCAGTTCATCCACCTGACGGGCAAGCTGGACCTGCGGGTGGCGCTCTGTGCCCTGAACCCCCACGCCGGTGAGCAGGGCGCCTTCGGCGACGAGGAGCTGCTGCTGGATGAGGCCATCATCCAGGCCGAGGCAGCCTTTATGCCCTTCCTCTCCGCACCAGACGACCCCCTCCCCGACGCCAACTCCCCCTTCCACTTCGGTGCCCCACCGGCGGGCTGGGCGGTGTTCCCGCACGAACAGGCCCCGCGCCACCTGTCTGCAGGGCAGCGCGGCCTGGAGGTGCTCGCCACCGGGCTGCCCCCGACGCCGCTCCGACCTGCGCCCCTGTTCTTCGGGCCGCTGCCGTCCGATAGCGTGTTCCAGCGAGCGGCCAGGGGCGAGTTCGACCTGGTGGTGGCCCTCTACCATGACCAGGGCCTCATCCCCGTCAAGCTGCTGGAGCCCGAGCGCGCCGTGAACCTGACCCTGGGGCTGCCGTTCATCCGCACCAGTCCTGACCACGGCACGGCCTTCGACAAGGCCGGCAAGTGGATCGCGGACGGCCGCAACTTCCAGGAAGCCACGGCCCTGGCGGTCCGCCTCGCCGGGCGCGTCCGCCACCAGGGGCATACCCCGTCCTCGCCGGTGGATCCGGAAGGCGACCCCGGCCTGATGTAGGCTGGTGGGGGAGGCAGCATGTCCACAGTGGCAGTGATTCTGGCGGCGGGACTGGGGACGCGGATGAAGTCGCGGCTGCCCAAGGTGCTCCACCCGATCCTGGGCGACCCTTCCCTGCTGTGGGTCCTGCGGGCCCTGCCCCCGGGCCTGAGCGCTGCTGTGCTCGTGGTGCACCACGGCAAGGAGGCCGTGCTCGCCGCTGTTGAGTGCTGGCAGCAGGCTGGCCTGCTGCCCTGCCCAGTCAGTGCCGTGGACCAGGGCGAGCCCCTGGGCACCGGCCACGCGCTGCAGGTCTGCATCCCCGAACTCGACCGCCTGGGAGCCACCCGGGTGGCCATCCTGTGCGGCGATGTGCCGCTCACCACGCCGGCCACCGTGGCCCGGCTCTGTGCTGCCGAGGCCCTGATGCTGGCCATGGACCTGCCCAATCCCGGCTCCTACGGCCGCGTGCTCCAGCAGCCGGACGGCCGCCTTGCGGGCATCGTGGAGGCCAAGGATGCAACCCCCGAGCAGCTGGCGGTGCGGCGCGTGAACGGTGGCGCCTACGCCCTGCCCTGGCCCGCCCTCCGGACGGCCCTCCAGGGGCTGCGGAACGACAACGCCCAGAAGGAGTACTACCTCACCGATGCGGTCGCCGCCGTGGCCCAGCAGCTGCCCGTGGCCGTGGAGGTCTGCGCCCCGGAGGAGCTGGCGGGCATGAACTCCCGCCTGGACCAGTCCGAGCTGCAGGCCGCCGCCCAGCGACGGATCCAGCGGCACTGGATGGCCGAAGGCGTCACCTACCTCCATCCGGACAGCACACTGGTCGGTCCACGGGTGTTCCTCAGCCAGGATGTTCTGCTGGAACCCGGCGTCCGGCTTGAGGGCGCGGTCACCATCGGCGAAGGCTGCTGTATCGGCCAGGGCACTGTGATCAGCGACACCACCCTGGCCGCCGGCGTGCTGGTGCGACCCTACTGCGTCATCGAGCACGCGGTGGTGGGCGCCGAGGCCAAGATCGGCCCCTTCTCCCGCCTCCGCGAGGGCACAGACCTGGCCGAGGGCGTCCATGTGGGCAACTTTGTGGAAACCAAGAAAGCCCGCCTCCACCGTGGCGCCAAGGCCAACCACCTGGCCTACCTGGGTGACACCGAGATCGGCGAGGGCACCAACATCGGCGCCGGGGTCATCACCTGCAACTACGACGGGGTGAACAAGCACCGCACCACCATCGGCCGGAACGTCTTCGTCGGATCCGACACCCAACTGGTAGCCCCGGTCGTCATCGGGGACGGCGTGCTCATCGGCGCTGGCAGCACCGTCACCAAGGACGTGCCCGCCGACGCCCTCACGCTCAGCCGAACCCCCCAGACCATCCGCGAGGGTGGCGCCACGAAGCTCAGGCTCCGCCAGCGGAAGGGGTCTGGAGTAAGCTAGTCCTTTACCTTCGGAGCCCCATGGTCCTGACTTTCTTCGACAAGGCCGGCGCAGGTGTGCTGAGGGCCCTGGACACGGCCGGTGATTTCGCGGTACTCGCCGGGCGGACCTTTGCGGCCATCTTCAAGCGGCCCTTCGATGTGCAGAACCTGTTCCGCCAGTTCCAGGCGGTGGGCGTGAATTCGCTGCCCGTGGTGATTCTCACCAGCCTCGCCGTGAGCATGGTGTTCGCGGTGCAGCTGGCCTTCGGCTTCAAGCAGTTCCAGGCGGAAGGTCTGGCCTCCCAGGTGGAGGGTCTGGCCGTGATGCGGGAACTGGCGCCGGTCATCACCGGGCTCATGCTCTCGGGCCGCGTGGGCAGTGCCATGGCCGCGGAGCTCGGCACCATGCAGGTCACCGAGCAGATCGATGCGCTGGAGTGCCTGGCCACGGATCCCATCCACTACCTGTTCGTGCCACGCCTGCTGGCCTCGGTGGTCATGCTGCCCATCCTCACGGCGGTCTCCATCTATGTGGGCTACTGGGGCGGCTACCTCATCCTCGTGGGCGTGGAAGGCCAGAGCGCCTATGTCTTCGGCAACGAGTTCTACAAGCTGCTGGCCTTTCGGGATCTGCGCATCGCCCTCTACAAGGCCTTCGTGTTCGGGATGATCATCGCCCTGGTGGGCTGCTGGAAAGGCTACCGCACGCAGGGCGGCGCCGAGGGCGTGGGCAACGCCCCCACCAGCAGCGTGGTGACCAGCAGCCTCTGGA
>CAIMQW010000109.1 GCA_903843705.1 uncultured Holophagaceae bacterium
CGCTTGGTGAGGATGGCCACCTGCACCTCGGGCGAACCCGTGTCCGACTCGTGCTGCTTGAAGTCGTCGATGATGATTTTCTTCTGTTGAACGTCGAGGGCCATGATGGCTCCTTTTCGGGGGTTCTCCCGTCACCCGCTGCCAACGCTGTGCGTTGCCAGAGTTCGCCTGCGGCGAAAATCCTCAGTCCCGTACCAAGGAAGGGTCGAACCTGGAAGAGGCCAGGTGCCTATATCAAGGGCTATTGATCTTTTCTACTCACCATTTTTGTTGGCAAAGCCGGCAAAAATGGTGCGGATAGAGGGACTCGAACCCCCACGTCTTGTGAACACTAGTACCTGAAACTAGCGCGTCTACCAATTCCGCCATATCCGCGTGAAAGATCGTGCCGGGCCCCGAAGGTTCCGGATGTGCCGAACTCCAAGACTAGCGTGAGACCCGCGGAGAGGCAACAGCGTTTCTCACCACTCCCGGTAGGGGATGCCGTTCATGCCGGTGCCCTGGTGCTGTGTGTAGACATCGTAGACATGGCCCCCGCCCCAGCTGGTGCTGGTGACGTCATCGTTGGTGTTGCGCATGCCCCATTCCGGCTTGCCGCTGAATGGATCCACGGGAATGCGGCGAAGAAAGCGCATCTTGCGGCTCAGGGAACCCGTGAGGGGCACGCCCTCCACCAAGATCTCCAGGCTTTCCGGGTAGAAGTTGGCATCGGCGGGAGGGGCCTTGATCTTCTGCATCTCCGCCTGCTTCTTGTAGTCGTCGATGGCCAGGCGGATCTCCCGCAGGGCCCGGCGGAGCTCCAACTCCTGCTGGCGCTTGAACCCGTTGCGGGCCAGAGGCACGACCACGGACGCCAAAATCATAAGTACGGTGGCGGTGACCACCAGCTCCAGCAGGGTGAAGCCGCCCTGACGCTTCACTGCACCGTCACAAGCGCGTTGGACCAGCGCCCGGAGATGGGTCCGGTGCCGATGAGGAACTGCCCGCTCTGGATCAGCACGGGCGCGTTGCCCGCCGTCAGGCCCTCGAGTTCCAGCGTGGCGAAGGGCCCGGAGTCGGTGCCCGAGGCGCTGCGCCGGAAGACCAGCTTGAGGAGGCCGTCCTTGCCGGGAAACTGCTCAAGCCCGCCACCATCGCCCGAGAGGAACTCGCCGGGGGTGACGCCCTGTAGCCGCAGACCCGGGGGCAGGCGGAGCTCGAGGATGCCGGAGGTGAGGCCCTGTCCACCACTGACCGTGAGGGTGATGCGTGCCTTCTGGCCAGCCTTGATCTCCGAGGCCACGGGCGACATGAAGATCACCAGGTCCGAAGGGGCGGGTGGGGCGTCACTCGGGGCCCCAGGTTTCTTCTCCTGGATGGCGTCCGAGGGGGGGAAGACGGGCTGAGCGGGCGGGTCCTGGGGCGTCGTCGGGTTGGGGGTGGCCGGCACCGCGGGAGTGGCCTCGGCTCCGGGAGCTGCCGGGGGCACGGCGGGCTTGACGGCGGGGGCGGTCGGCACGGCGGGCTTGGTCGCGGGGACCACGGGCGCGACGGGCTTGGGGGGCGCCTTCTTCACCGGCTCCGGTGAGAAGGGCCCCGACTTGGAGGCCGCATCCTCGGGATTGAAGGGGGCCATGTCCTGTTCCGTCAGGACCGGCTTGCGCACCAGCACCGCCCGGATGGTGAGGATCACGTCGGTCTTGGCCTTGCTGTTGTTGGTGTTACCCAGCAGGCGGCCGATGATGGGGATGTCCGTAAGGCCCCAGATGCCCTGCAGGCCCTTCTGTTCCTCGTCCTTGAGCAGGCCACCGAAGATGGCGGTCTCGCCGTCCCGCAGGCGGGCCATAGTCTTGATCTGGCGCTTGCCGAGGTCGGGGCGGCCCGGGGTGGACCCGGACTTGAGGGTCGTCACTTCACTGTCGAGCTCCAGAGTGATCTCGCCGTTGTTGTGGACGCGGGGCTTGACCTTGATCTTCACGCCGACGTCCTCATAGGAGAAGGAGGTCTGGCCCACGCCGCCCAGCAGGGAGGAGGACAGGGCGGACGAGGTGGTGGTGCCCGTGGAGGGCATGGAGAGCTGGCTCTGTGTGGTGGAGATCTTCTCGCCGATGTTCACTTCGCCGGACTCGCCGGAGAGCACCCGCACGTTGGGACTGGCCACCAGCCGGGCATCGCCGTTGCTCTTGAGGAAGTCCAGGGCGAGGTTCGGGAACAGCACGCGGATGTCCGCCGTGTGGATCTTGGTGAAGCCGGAGTTCGTGTTCATGCCCGAGGTGTTGTTCACGGTGGTGGCGCCCAGGCGGTAGGTGCCGGAGGTGTCGGAGGCATTGACCACCGGCAGCAGACCCGCGTGCTCGAGGCTGTTCTCTGTGACTTCCATCAGCTCGAGGTAGACCATGACCTCGGCCTTGGCCTTGTCCAGGGTGCGGATCACCTGATCCACGATGGCGAGTTCGAGGGGCTTGGCCTTGACGATGAGCGCGTTGATCCGCTTGTCCGTGAAGACGCGCAGCTGGGGATTGATGGTAGTCAAGGTGGAGCGCAGCTCGTTGGGATCCGCGTGGGAGAGGTAGTAGGTCTTGATGATCTGATTTTCGTACTGTTCCCGGTTCTGGGGCGTGGCCTTGAAGATCATGATGGTGTTCTTGTCGATCACCTTGAAGAACAGGTCGTTCTGGAGCATCAGCGTGTCCAGCACCCGCTGGAAGGGCAGGCCGCGCAGGTCGATGGAGATCGTCGCGTCCTGGAAGGAGGTGTGGGTGATGATGTTCACGCCGGAGGCCTTGCTCAGGGTGCCGAAGATCTCCTTGAGGCTGGTGCGCCTGCTGAAGTTCAGGTCGATGCCGTCGATGGAGCGGGGGTTCAGCTGGACGACGTTGGTGGCGTCCGCCTTGACCTTCATCAGGTCCAGGTCCTCGGCGGAGTCCGCCTCGGCCTTTTCCCGGGCGAGCTTCTGCTCCAGCTTGATGAGCCAGTCCTGGGCGATCTGGTTGTCGGGATCCAGCACCAGGGCCTTCCGCACTTCCGTGAGCAGCGTGTCGGTGTAGCCCTTCATCTCGGCCTGGCGGGCCAGGGTCAGGTGGGCCTCGGCGGCCCGCTGGGAAGCGCGCTTGATGCCGATCCGGGCCTTGGTGTTGGTGGGGTCGCTCCGGAGGGCGGACCGGTACTCGGCCACCGCCTCGTCGTAGCGGCCCTCATCAAACGCCTTGTTGGCCCGGTGCAGGCTGCAGCCGAGGGTCAGCAGCAGGAGGGTGGCCACCAGCAGGGGTTTGCGGAGCAGGGCGAAGGAGGGAGTCGGCATGGGGGGCGTCCTTCGAATCAGAATTGGTTCGTCACGGCAGCGCCGCCGGAGGCCTCGCGGACCTCCAGGACCACGCGGAGGTCCGGATACTTCGTGTTCTGGAATTCGGCCTTCGTGTCGAGGATTGAGACCAGCTTCCAGCGTTCCTTGAGGAGGGTGCCCTGGGTCAGGGTGACGGGCTCCTCACCCTTCATGAAGGCGCCCACGGACCCCGAGGGGCTGCCCTTGAAGAAGCCCAGGTAGCGGAGATCCTGGGGCCGTCCCGCGAACTCGGCGGCCTTGACCTGGGCCAAGCGCTGGGCCTCAAGCTCGGCGGCGGTCGGCGGCGGCGGGGGGGGGGGCGGTGGCGGTGGCGGCTTAGTGGGGGGCGGGATCGGGGACTCGAACACGAAGAGGTCCCGCAGGATCTTGGGCTTCGGCGGCAGCTCCCCCGCCTTGTCGAGGGCGGCGAGGTCCGGCAGCCGACGCAGCCCCTGGAGCTGCCGGGAGTCGAGGTTGGTGGCGGCGCGGGTCTCGCCAGGGCGGCGGCCCTTGGGGGCATCCGGGGCGAAGACCGTGTAGAGGAAGTAGCTGATGACCACGGCGAAGCTGGCGAGCGCCAGCTGGGTCTTGCGGTTGGAGCGGAGCTCCTGGAGCATGCCCTGGAGGTCGGTGCCGCGGGGGGAGGTGGCGTTCATGCTTCGCCCTCCTCGCGCTCAGGGGCGCCTGCTTTCCGGAAGGCCCGCAGCACGATGTTGAGCCGGGCCCCCTCGGGGCTTTCTTCCAGGCGCCCGTCGCGGACGGCGAAGGGCAGGCCAGAGCCCTCGAGTTCAAGCATGAAGGCCTTGTGGTTCGCATAGAGGCCCAGGGCGACGAACTCGACCTCCACGGCCTCGAGATCTGTGCCGCGGGCCCCCTCGCGGCTGGGCAGGCCGTATTTCACGTTCTGCAGGCGCAGGCCGTGCTTCTTCGCCAGGAGGTGCAGGGTCTTGCTGAGGCTCCACTGGAGCTCTCCCGCCGAGCCGCGGGGCAGGCGGGTTTCCAGGTCGGCCAGGGTCTCCCGGCCGCGCCGGAGCCGGTCGGCCAGCCGCTGCAGCTCCTGGAGCTGCTGGACCTGTTGGTTCCGGGCGAGCTCGGCACCGCGCCGGGCCTTCAGCTGCTGATTCAGCTGCTGGGAGGCGTCCGGCAGGAGAAAGAGGGCCACGCCCAAGCCGAGCACCGCGCCCAGGGCGCCCATGGCGAGGCGGAGGCGGCTCGCGCGCAAGGGACTGGTCATTGCGGGTTCCTCGGATCAGCGGGGCGCACGCGGACGCGGCGGGGCCGGAGCGGGCCCTCGTCCTCGCTGGGGGGGGGGGGAGCGGGAGGGGTTGGCTTGATGACGGGGGGGACCACCGGCTGCGAGGCGGGACGAAGGGGGGCGGCGACGGCCACGGGGCGGGCGATGGCCTTGGCTGCAGGCTGGGCGGCGATGCCCTGCTTGATCACCTTCACCTGGAAGGGGGGAGGAATGGGCGTGGCGGGCAGGCTGAGCTCGAAGTCCCAGCCGCCGCCGGCGCGCTCAGATTCGCGCTCCAGCACCACCTGCGCGAAGACCGGCGTGGCCCGCAGGGCCTCGACGAAGGCGGCTTCCGCTTCGCGGGTCCGGGCCTCGCCCTTGAGCTTCATGAGCACCTGCTGGTTGTTGCTGCGGGCGCGCTGAATCCCCTTGAGCCGCATGTCGGGCACCATGCACTGCTCCAGCTCAGCCGTGAGGCGGGACCAGGGCAGGCTGCGCTCCTGGAGGATCTTCTCGGCGAGCTTCCAGCGCGACTGCTCCTTGCCCGCATCCATGTCCTGGAGCGAGGACTGGAGCTGCTGCTCCTGCCGGGAAGCGCGCTTGGCCTCCTCGGTGAGGCTGACCGCATCCCGGCCGGCGCGGCTGGCCTGGGCGTAGGCCCGCCAAGTGAAGCCGATGCTCCCGATCAGGAGCAGGCTCCCGAGGCCGACGGCTGCCCACCCGATGGTCTGGTGCCGCTGGCGCCAGAGACTGGGTCGGGGCGCCAGGTTGAGGGGGAGGACGGGAACGGCCATCAGCGCGTCTCCCCGAGTGCGAACCGCTCATCGAGGTAGCGGATGGGCAGGTTGCTCTCAGGCCAGGTGGCGGCACCCCAGATCAGCAGCTGCTGCGGGGTCCGGGATTCCCGCTGGAGGAAGGCCGCGCTGGGAGCGATGCGCTCCTCCAGCCAGCCCTCTGGATCCAGGGGCTCGGACCACTGGCGCAGCAGGCAGAGGGTTCGGCCCCAGGCGACCAGGGTGCCCGCATAGCGCCCGGAGTCGGTGGGACTCAAGGACAGCAGCATGCCGGGCAGGGTGAGGGACGGGGCCAGCAGGTTGTAGAGGTGGAGCCAGCGGGGTGTGAGGCCATGGAGGGTGCGGTCCAGGCGGAAACCCAGCTGCAGGATGCTCTCCCGGAAGTCCTCCCGGATGCCCGAGGCCAGCCAGGTGCCTGGTTCCACCTCGAGGGCTTGAACGAAATGGGGTGAATCCAGAGCCAGGGCCTGGGTGAAGCGCCAGCGGAGGAAGGCTTCCTGGACTTCGGCCCCCCGGGGGAGCTCCGTGAGGTCCCGCAGCAGTAGGGAGGGCGTCCAGAGGTCGTCCACCACCCACTTGGTGGGGCCAGCCGGCAGGGCGGACAGGGCCGGGAGCAGCTGGGCCTCGTCAGGTAGCCCCCGAATGGGCGCCCGGAAGGGGCCGGCCAGCACGCGATGGGCCTCGAGCCAGAGCAGGGAGGTGTCGGGAGGGGCGAGCAGGGAGAGCTTCACGGGCGGTCCAGGGTGGTGGGGCTGCCAGCCTCGGTCCGACACCCGTGAGCCTCCGCCCGGACAGGGGGCGCAGGATCAGTGGGGAGGACTGGGTACGGCTGCACAGATATCTCCTGACGGGCCTGGGAACACCCGAGTCTAGCGGGCTTCCAGCCGATTCCCAAGGGGCCCTTGGGCTCCCGCAGACAGAAGTCCTCTCTGGTATGGAATGATGGAGCCAGATGTTCCCAGCCACCCTCCCCGGAGCGCCCTTCCCGTGCGCCTGATCTCCCTCGAACTCCACGGCTTCAAATCCTTCGCCGATGCCCAGAAGCTCAGCTTTCCGGGCGGCATGACGGCGGTGGTGGGGCCGAACGGCTGCGGGAAGTCGAACATCGCGGACAGCCTGGCCTGGGTGCTGGGCGAGCAGCGGCCCTCGATGCTCCGTGGCTCCGAGATGGCGGACGTGATCTTCAGCGGGACCGCCCAGCGTCGGCCCATGGGCCTCGCCGAGGTGAAGCTGGTCCTGGAGATGCCGGATCCGGGCCTGCCCGGCGCGACCCGGGAAGTCACCATCTCCCGTCGGCTCTACCGCGACACAGGCAGTGAATACCGCATCAACGGCCGGGAGGCCCGCCTCAAGGATGTCCAGGACCTGCTGCTCGACACGGGCATGGGCACCCGGGCCTACAGCTTCATTCAGCAGGGCCAGATCGACCTCATCCTCAGCAGCAAGCCCAAGGACCGCCGCCTCCTGCTGGAGGAGGCCGCCGGCATCACGCGCTACAAGCTGCGCCGCGTGGAAGCAGAGAAGCGCCTGGACGAGACCCGGGCCAACCTGCAGCGCCTGGATGACATCCTCTTCGAGCTGAACAAGCAGATGGATGCCCTACGCCGGCAGGCCTCCCGGTCCCGCCGGGCCAAGGAGATGGATACCGAGATCAAGGCCACCCAGCGCATCCTCCTCGCGGGCAAGGCGGTGGAGCTGGAGGCGGCCAAGCAGAGCATCCTCGACCAGCTGGACCAGACCGAGCGCCGAGTGGCCGAGCTGACCGCGCAGGTCTCCGAGAAGGCCTCCGAGGTGGAGACCCTGCGCCTCTCCGTGGATGAGCAGCAGCAGGCCCAGGCCCGGCGCGCCAGCGCGATTCTCGGCCTGGACCAGCGCCTCCAGCTGGCCGATCAGGAACGCAGCTTCCAGGAGGAGCGGCGCACCGAGGCGCTGGCTCAGCGGGGTCGCCTGCAGGAGCGGATCCAGGCCCTCGTGGACCGGCTGTCGGAGACCGGGGACTCCTTCACGGCCCTCCAAGCCCTGCTCAAGGATGCGGCGGAGCGGCTCGCCGGGCGGGAAGCGGAGCTGACCTTGGCGGAAGAGGGCGCGGCCCTGGCCCAGGGAGCGCTGCGCCACCGGGAAGCGGAACTGCAGAGCCTCCGGGAGCGGAAGGCGGAGAGCCAGAAGGAGGCCCTGGCTCGCCAGAAGCAGCGGCTGGCCTTCCAGAGCCAGATCGCCCAGCTCGAGGGGCGCCTGGATGCGCTGAACCACGAAGAGTCCGTCCGGGCCCCGCGCCTGGAGGGGTTGGAGGCCGAGGCCACCCTGGTGGGACGGAGCCTCGAGGGACTCCTGGGCCAGATGGAGCAGGCGGAAGAAGCGGCCTTTGACCAGCGCCGTCGGGCCGAGGCGCTGGAAGAGGCTCAGCGGACCCTCGCCCAGGACCATCACCGGGCCGAGTCGGAGCTTGACGCGGCCGAGCGGCGCCTGCGGCAGATCTCGGACCTGCTGGCCAAGAGCTTCGGCGACGCGGAACTCCAGAAGGGTCTCACCTGGCTCAAGGACCAGGGCTTCCGGCCCCAGGCACTGGTGGAGCAGGTGACGGTAGACGAAGAACGGCGCCCCGACCTGGAGCGGCTGCTGGGGGTCTGGCTGCAGACGCTCTCTGCTGATGCGGCCTTGGCGCTGCGGGCCTCGGCCGCCCCGGGGCACCTGCTGCTGGCCCTGGAGTCCACCCTGCCGCCGCCTCCCGCACCTCCGGGCTGCGAGCCCCTGCGCGATCGGGTGCGCTGGTCCGGCGCCGGGCGGCCCCTGGGTGCCCTGCTGGACCGTGCCTTCCACTGTGCGGACGAAGACCTTCCCGCCCTGGCCCAGGCCCACCCGGACCTGGCCTTCGTCTCGCCCGCCTTCATCCGGCTGCCCTTCGGTCCCATGCAGCTGGGTGTCTCCGCCCCGGCCGCCTCGCCCCTGAAGCTGCGGGCCGAGCAGGAAGAGGCCCGAGGCACCCGCGAGGCCCTGCTGGACCGCCTGGAAGAGCTGGAGGCCCGGCGCGGGCTGGGGGGCGACGAGGCCCGGGCTGCCCGCGAGCGCTCCCTCGAGATCGATGAGGACCTGCGGACCCTGCATCGGCAGGTCGAAGGCCAGAAGGCCCAGCAGGCCTCCATCGAGGGCCAGCTGGCCGAGATCCGCGCCGCCAGCGAGCGCGCCGACACGCTGTGGGAGCAGATCGAGAACGAGATCAAGCGGCTCCAGGGCCTGCTGCGCGAGCTGGATGAACACCCCGAGGAGGCCGGTGATGCCTCGCTGGAGGAGGCCATCCTGGCCGCGGAGGACGTCGTGCGCGAGGCCCGCCACCGCCTGGACGGCTGCCGGGACCAGCGCATGGAGGTTGCCCGCAGCCGGGATGCCGCCTGGGCCGAACGGGATGGCCACGAGCGCCACCTGCAGCTGACCCAGCGGGGTCGCTTTGACCTGGAGGCCGAGCGCCTGCGGCTGGAGGCCGAAGCCACCGAGCAGGCTGAGCGCGCGGAGGTCTGCACCGTTCGCCTGACAGAACTCGAGACGGATTCCCAGACCCTGCTCCAGGAGCGGGAGGTCGTTCAGACCCAGGCCCAGGAAGCCCAGCCTCGGCTAGAGCTGGCCCAGGAGACCCTGCGCGTCCAGGAACGGAATGCCCGGGAGCTGCAGGAGGCCTTGGAGAACGCCCGGGCCCAGCACCAGGAGGTGCTGCTCCACGGGGCCCAGGTGCAGGGCAGTCAGGAGGCCCTGGCCAAGGAAGTCGAGCTGGCGTTGGGGCTGGAGGTCCCGGCCTTCCTCGCGGGCCTGAGCGAGGCCGAGCGGGAGGCCTGGGAGGAAGGCGAACTCGTCCACCAGACCCGCCTGAATGAGCTACAGGGCCGGCGCATGGAGCTGGGCGGCGTGAATCCCCTGGCCATCCAGGAGCTGGAGGAGGCGGAGACCCGGCTCGCGTTCATGGACGAGCAGCGGGCGGACGTCACCAAGGCCATTGGCAACCTGGAAGCTACCATCCAGGAGATCAACCTCACCAGCGAAGAGCGCTTCCGGGAGGCCTTCGACTACGTGAACCTGCGCTTCCAGGAGGTCTTCCGCGAGGCATTCGGCGGGGGCAGCGCCCAACTCAGCCTGGAGGATCCGAAGAACCTGCTGGAGTGCGGCATCGAGATCACCGCCCAGCCCCCAGGCAAGTCGGCCAAGGCGCTCACCCTGCTGAGTGGCGGCGAGAAAGCGCTGACGGCCATCTCGCTGCTCTTTGCCATCTTCCACTTCAAGCCCAGCCCCTTCTGCGTACTGGACGAGGTGGACGCGCCGCTGGATGAAGCCAATGTCGGCCGCTTCGCCGCCATGGTCCAGAAGATGAAGGCCGACACGCAGTTCATCGTCATCACCCACCAGAAGCCCACCATGGTCGCTGCGGACACCCTCTATGGCGTCACCATGGAAGAGGCTGGCTGCTCCCGGTTGGTCAGCGTGCACCTCCGGGAAGCGGAGGCACTGGTCTGATACTTGTGTGTAACAAAAAAGGGTTGACGGGCCTGTTTTCGCCCCGGGGAACGGTGGTTAAAGCGCTTTCGCCTTGTCCAGGCGAAAGAAAGCGGAAAATGTGGAAAACCCGATTTCTGGACACCTCTTCAGATCCTGCAAATAGCATCAATTTAATTACAGATATCATTTGATTTAAATTAAGGCGATTTTGCCCATTTCACACCTGGAAATCCATATCTAGACAAGGTTTAGAACCTTGGCACCATGCATATCCGCAGGCTTTTCCACACCCACAAAGAGGTGCTTTGGAAACGCTTGAAAACAATCAGGTGACGAAGCCGTGACCGAATGATTACGCTTCGGCTTCCATGAATTCGGGGCGGAGCCACTCGCGGATGGCGTCTTCTCCGACGCCCAGCTGGGCCAGGTGCTCCATGGCCATCTTGAGGCTCTGTCCTTCATCGCGGCAGATGAAGAGCCGCTGCTTCCAGGCTTCCACCGCCCGGGGGCGCAGCTCCGGTTCGCCATGCTCCATGCGCTTCTGAAGCACGAAGCCGAGGTTGTTGGCGGCCTTGCGGTGCTGGGGCTCGATGGTGAGGGCCTTGTCATAGGCCTCGGTGGCTTCCGCCAGCTGCTTGCTGCCCTCCAGGGCGACACCCTTGGCGTTCCAGACATCCGCATCTTCCGGAGCCAGGGCCATGGCCTGCTCCACCATGCTTAGCTGATCCTCTCGGCGGTTGGCGAAGCGGTAGACCTCGGATAGGCCCAGGTAGGCGCTGTACTCACCCGGATCCATTTCGAGTGCCTGGAGGAAGGCCTGCTCGGCGGCGGGGTTCTGATGCGTCTCGACCAGCACATACCCGAGCTGGACCTGGATGTCTGCTGCGTCGGGCTCGCGCATCAGGGCTTCGCGGTAGCAGCGCAGGGCATCGTCCCAGCGGCTCTCCTCGCGGGCCATGTCGCCCAGCGCGGCCCAGGGGTTCGAGGCGTCAGGATCGGTCTCGGCGGCCAGCGTGAAGTAGGACAGGGCGCCGTCCCGGTCGCCCATGTCGCGCTTCAGCTCGCCCAGCAGTGCCTGGGCCTCGCCCAGCACCGGGGCGGCTGGCGCCAGCAGCATGAGGGTGTGCAGCTGCCCCTGCGCCAGTTCCAGGTGGCCCTGCTCGCTGAAGATCTCCGCCAGGATGAAGTAACTGGCTGGGTCGGTGACGTGCAGGCTGCGGGCCCGCTGGATGCAGCGGAGCCCCTCGGCCAGCTCGCCGCGGTGGAGGAGCAGCTCACCCAGGGCGTGCCAGCCCCAGTAGTAAGCATCCTCGGCATTCAGGGCCGCGACCAGCTGAACCTCGGCGCCCGCCAGATCGCCCAGCTGCTCCATGGCAATGGCCAGGAGACGCAGGGTGCGGGGATCCCGGGGGCTGAGGCTGAGGGCCTTCAGCAGCCAGGCTTTGGCATCGGCTGGCTGGTTGAGGTGCAGCTGCACCAGACCGGCCAGCTCGAGGGACTTGGGGTCCTGGCCGTTGAGGGCTAGGGCCTGATGCAGCGCGTGTTCGGCGCCGTCGGGATCCTGCAGGAGCAGGCGAAGGTAACCCAGGTTGCGGAGGTGGCCCCCCTCGCCGGGCTGCTCGTCGCGGAGCGACTCCAGCTGTCCCAGCAGCTCCGGTCCCTCCTCGCCGCCGTCGTGGTCGCTGAAGCAGAGCAGGCGCTCGAACCAGGCGTCCACGTGGGCGCGGTCCTCCGCCAGCAACTGGTCCAGGATCTCCCGGGCCTCCTCGTGGCGGGCACGGCCGTTGAGAGCCCGGGCGAGGCCGAGGCGGTCATCGAAAGAGGACGTGGAGGCGCTCTTCAGCGCAGTCAGTCCGGGGTCCAGCAGCTTTAACCAGGGTCGTGCCATGGGGTGCCTCGTGAGGGAGTCCAGGGTAGCACCTGGGAGCAGTGGACAGGATCCGGAAGCTCATCGCTGGAGGGCTTTCAGGGCCTGGCGGAGGGCCTCGGCCAGGGGGGGTTTCGAGGCGCGGAGACCGGCGACGACCGGCAGTACCGCATCCTCTCGGAAGCCCAGGTTCGTAAGGGCCGAGCGCAGGCTCTCATCCCAGGGATCCCCGGAGGACAGGCCCGAGAGACCATCCAGGCCCGTGAGGCCGCCCAGCTTTTCGGACAGCTCGAAGCACATCTTTTCGGCGGTCTTCTTGCCCACGCCGGGGATGCGGGTGAGGGTCCGCACATCCCGACCCCGGAGGGCCTGCACCAGATCCTCCAGGGACAGGGAGCCCAGCGCGGCCAGGGCCATCTTGGGGCCGACCCCATCCACCTTCACCAGCAGTCGGTAGAGCTCGCGCTCATGGGGGAGGGCGAAGCCGAGCAGTGAGATGTCGTTCTCCCGCACCAGCAGCTCCGTGTGCAGGATCACCTGGGCTCCCACCTCCGGGAGCAGGCCGTAAGTGGAGAGGCTGATGGCCGCCGCGTAGCCCACGCCGCCACACTCCACGAGGGCGAGGTGGGGCAGTTTCTGGAGGAGCTCTCCGCGCAGGCGTCCGATCATGTCCTGAGGATACCGGAAGCGCGGAGCGGGGCAGGGACACCTCGGTGGAGGGAGCGTTCCTTGCTGCCAACGGCTCCTCCGCGCGCTGGGCTCGAAGCCTCATCTCCTGTGACGTCATTATTTCGGATATTCAGGTAGTGATTTCGGTCAAAGTCCCGCTTTCGACCGCGCGAATCCTAGGGTTCCCTGGTTCCTGTTGCTAGGATGGCTCACCCTATCCACCACCAACAACCGAGAGCAGACCATGTCAAACAAGGTCCTTGTCCAGGAACTCCGGCGGGTCGTTGGGGAAGCCAACGTCATCGATTCCGACGTGCACCTTCAGCTGTACCAGTACGACGCCTACCTCGAGGAGCGCCGCCCCGACGCGGTGGTCTTCGTCCACTCCACGGAAGAGGTGTCCCGGGTCCTGAAGATCTGCCATGCCCACGGCGTGCCTTCCGTCCCCCGGGGCGGTGGCACGAACCTCAGCGGCGGGACCATCCCCTTCAAGGGCGGCGTGGTGCTGGAGATGATCCGCATGAACCGCCTGCTGGAGGTGGACAAGGGCAGCCTGCGGGCCCGGGTCCAGCCGGGCATGTTCAATCTGGAGCTGGGCCAGGCCCTGGCGCCCCTGGGCTACCAGTATCTGCCGGACCCCGCCAGCCAGAAGGCCGCGACGCTGGGTGGCAACGTGGCGGAGAACTCAGGCGGGCCCCACTGCTTCAAGTACGGCGTCACTACCAACCACGTGGCGGGCATGACCGTGGTGCTCTCGGACGGTGAGATCGTGGAGCTGGGCGGGATGGCGCCAGACACTCCGGGCTACGACCTCACGGGCGTCTTCGTGGGCAGCGAAGGCACCTTCGGCGTTTGCACCGAAGTGGTGGTGCGCATCGTTCGCCTGGCCGAGGGCGTCAAGACGATGCTGGCCATCTACGACAGCATTGAGAAGGGCAGCGAGACGGTGTCAGCCATCGTGGCCGCGGGCATGGTGCCGGCAACCCTCGAGATGATGGACCAGCTGGTGATCCATGCCGTGGAGAAGTCCCTCGCCTGTGGGCTGCCGCTGGACTGCGCCACGGTGCTGATCATCGAGGTGGATGGCCTCAAGGATGATCTGGAAGAACAGACCGAGGCCATCGTGCGCCTCTGCAAGGAGCACGGCGCGCGGGAGGTGCGGGTCGCGAAGGACGAGGCCGAGCGGGCGCTGCTGTGGGCGGGCCGACGCGGCGCCTTCGGGGCCGTGGCGCGCATCACGCCCAGCTACCTTGTGTGCGATGGCACGGTGCCCCGCACGACCCTGCCGCTGGTGCTGAAGAAGGTCGCCGAGGTGGGCGAGAAGTACGACCTGAAGATCCCCAACGTCTTCCACGCCGGGGACGGCAACCTGCATCCCCTGATCCTCTTCGACTGGCGGGATGCCGAGCAGAAGGCCCGGGTCATGAAGGCGGGCATGGAGATCCTGGAGCTCTGCGTCCAACTGGGCGGCACCATCAGCGGGGAGCATGGCGTCGGCCTCGAGAAGATGGATGCCATGCACTTGATCCTCAGCCCCGACGACATCCAGGCCCAGCTGAAGGTCAAGCGGGCCTTTGACCCGGCGGACCTGGCCAATCCCGGGAAGATCTTCCCCGCCGTTCAGGAGGTGTCCCATGTCCAGTGACCTCGCGGCCCTTCGGGAGCGTCTCGAAGCCCAGGTGGGCGCCGGCAACCTCACGGTGGACGGAGCTGCCTACGCCGTCGATGGCATGGTCCCCGCGCTGGTGGTGCGTCCGGGCACCCAGCACGAGGTCGCCGAGGTCGTCGCCGCCTGTTCTGAGGCTGGCGCCGCCCTGGTGCCCTGGGGCGGCGGCACGGCCATGGCCATGGGCAATCCGCCCCGGAAGCTGGATGTCGTCGTCAGCCTCGAGCGCCTGGACCGGGTGGTGGAATTCGATCCCGACAACCTCTGCATCACAGTAGAGGCCGGCATGCCCCTGGGTCGCCTCCAGGCCCTCGTGGCCGAGCGGCAGGAGCGGCTGCCCCTGGATCCGCCAGACGCCGACCGGGTCACCCTGGGGGGGCTCGTGGCCGCCAACCAGAGCGGTCCCAGCCGCCTGCTCCACGGCACCGCCCGGGACTGGGTGCTCGGCCTGCGGGTGGTGCTGCCGGACGGTACGCGGATCCACTGCGGTGGCCGGGTCATCAAGAACGTCTCCGGCTATGACATGAACAAGCTCTTCATCCGCAGCTTCGGGACCCTCGGCATCATCACGGAGGTCACGGTGAAGCTGCTGCCCATACCGGCGACCCGGGCCACGGTGCTGGGCGCCTTCTCGGGCTTTGCCGAGGCCTCCTCGGTCCTGGATGAGGTGCAGGCCTCCTTCCTGCTGCCCGAGGCTCTGGAGCTGCTGGATCCCGCCGCGTCGGATCTGCTGCGGCCGGTCCTGGGCCTGGACATAAGTGGAGCCTTCGCCTTGGTGGCAGGTTTCACCGGCAGCCAGTCCACCGTGGACCGGCAGGTGCGGGACCTGGAGGCCATGGTGGCCAGCCGGGGCGGCTCCTCCAAGACCTTCCGGGAGGCAGCTTCTGACCAGGCCTGGGCGGCCATCACCAACGTCCAGGGCGGCGCCGATGCCCGGCGGGTGGTCTGCCAGGTAGCTGTGCCCATCGCCCGGACCGCCAGCATGCTGGCTTCGGCCCGGACCCGGGCTGCGGCCCAGGGCCTGACGGCCACCGTCACCGCCCACGCGGGCAGCGGCCTCGTGCGCGCGGCAATGCTGCCTGGGGCCAACCAGACCGAGGCGGGGGCCCTCGCGGGCCTGGCCGCTGTCACCGAAGCCCTGCGGGAAGAGGCCGTGGGCGTCGGTGGGAGTCTGGTCATCCTCCAGGCGCCGCCTCCGTTCAAGGCGCGGGTGGAGGCCTGGGGCAAGCCCGGTTCCAGCTTCGCCACGATGCGGCGCATCAAGACCGAGTTCGACCCCCAGGACCTCTGCAGCCCGGGGCGTTTCCTGGGCGGAATGTGATCGCGAGGCACCCATGGCGACCCCTGAACTGCTTCCCCTATTCGACACCATCGCCCAGTGCAACCGCTGTGGCTTCTGCCAGGCGGGCTGTCCGGTCTTCCGAGTCAGCGGGGAGGAACACTCCCTCGCCCGGGGCCGCCAGTCCATCGCTCGCAGCCTCATCCTGGGGAACATGGAACTCTCCGCCGAGGTGATCGACGCCCTGGAGGACTGCCTCCTCTGCCGGGGCTGTACGGCCCACTGCTTCCCCGGCATCAAGACCGACGTGATCGTCACGGCCATGCGCCACGCCTACCTCCAACGCCACGGCCAGCCAGCCTGGCGGAAGCTCCTCTTCCGGAAGATCCTCTCGGACAGCGGCAAGCTGGAGAGCGCCGGCCGCATGGCGCTCTGGGCCAAGCGCCACGGGTTCGCCGCCACGGCCCAGAAAGTCACCCGGGGCGCCATGGGCAAGCAGCTGAGGAGCGCCCTCCAGATCCTCCCGCCCATGGATGCGCTCCCCTTCCTGCGCGGGGAGCACGCCCAGGTCCCGAAGCCCGACAAGGTGCTCCACCGGGTGGGCTACTTCGTCTCCTGCGGCCTCAGCTTCCAGTATCCCGAGGTGGTGGCCGCCACCCTGCGCGTCCTGGCGCGGAATGGCTGTGAGATCACGGTGCTGAACAACACCTGCTGTGGCCGGCCCGCCCACTCCTACGGCGATCTCGACGCCGCCCGGGACATCGCCCGCAAGAACGTGGACCGCATGGCCGAGGCCCTGGCCTTCGATGCCATCGTGTCCGAGTGCGGGAGCTGCAGCTCCTTCCTGAAGGAGTATGCGGAGCTGCTGAAGGACGATCCCGACTACGCGGGGAAGGCCGAAGCCCTCGCGAAGAAGGTGCGCAGCTTCAGCGAGTTCCTGGTGGCCGCGGACACGGGGGCAGCGCTGGGCGCCCTAGCCGGAACGGTCACCTACCACGACCCCTGCCACCTCTCCAACCGCTTCTCCAAGATCACGGCGCAGCCCCGGAAGCTGCTCAAGGCGATCCCGGGCATGACCTACAAGGAGATGCCCGAAGCCGACTGGTGCTGCGGCGCGGCGGGCAGCTACACCTTCCGGCACCACACGGAAGCCAAGGGCGTCCTCGACCGGAAGATGGGCAACGTGGCCAAGACCGGCGCCCAGGTGCTGGTCACGGAGTGTCCGGCCTGCATGATGCACCTGGATTACGGCTCCCGGAGCAACGGCCTGGGCGTGACAGTCCGGCACCTGAGCCAGGTCCTCGACGACGCCTACCGGGCGGCGGACTGAGGCACTGCCAGGCCTTGGCAGCAAGAGAATCGCCCGGCACTTGCCGGGCGATTCTCTGTGAAAGGTGCAACTTTACTGGGCTGAAACCGCCTCGCGGAGGCCGACTGCGGTCAGGGCGGTGGCCAGGCTCGCCACGGTGCGGTCCACGTTGTGCAGCTTTTCCAGGCCGAAGAGACCGATGCGGAAGGTCATGAAGTCCGCCGGTTCGTCGCACTGGAGGGGCACGCCGGCGGCCACCTGGAGGCCCGCGGCGACGAACTTCTTGCCGTTCTGGACATCGGGGTCGGTGGTGTAGCTGACCACCACGCCTGGGGCCTTGAAGCCCTCAGCGGCCACACTGGGCAGGCCGCAGCTCTCCAGCAGGGCGCGGGCCTTGGTGCCCAGGTCCGCCTGCTCTGCCCGCAGCTTCTCGAAGCCGTAGGCCTCCATCTCCTGCATGACCGCGCAGTCCCGGGTCAGGCTGTCCGTGGGCATGGTGGCGTGGTAGGCGTGGCCGCCGCCCAGATAAGCGTCCATGATCGCGGACCACTTCTTCAGGTCACAGGCAAAGCTGGTGCTGGTGGTGGTTCCCATCACAGCCTTGGCCCGCTCGGAGAGCATCACCATGGCGGCGCAGGGGGTGCCGCTCCAGCCCTTCTGGGGGGCGCTCACGATCACGTCCACGCCGATGGCTTCCATGTCCACCCACATGCACCCGGAGGCGATGCAGTCGAGCACGAACAGGCCGCCCACCGCATGGGTCGCTGCGGCCACGGCCTTCAGGTAGTCGTCGGGCAGGATGATGCCGGCGGCGGTCTCCACGTGGGGGGCAATCACCACCTCGGGCTTCTCAGCGGCGATGGCGGCCACCACCTCGGCGATGGGGGTGGGCACCCAGGGTGCCTGGGAGCCTGTGCCGATGCGGCGGGCCTTGAGCACGACGTGGGAGGACGGGATGCCGCCCATGTCGAAGATCTGGGACCAGCGGAAGCTGAAGAAGCCATCGCGGATCACCAGGGCCTTCTTGCCGGTGGCGAACTGGCGGGCCACGGCCTCCATGCCGTAGGTGCCGCCGCCGGGCACGATCACAGCGGCCTCGGCGTGGTAGACGTGCTTGAGGATGCGGGACATCTCCCGCATGACCTGCTGAAACTTCTTGGACATGTGGTTTAGGGAGCGGTCGGTGTAGACGACGGAGAACTCCAGCAGTCCATCCGGGTCAACATTGGGGAGCAGTGCGGTCATGGTTGATCCTCTTGAGAGTGGGCTCAAAGCCAGTTGATGTCGGTGCCGGTCGGCAGGTGCGGAGCGAAGATCGAGAGGAACTGGAGGCCCTCTTCCGGTGCCCGGGTGCTGTGGACGATGCCCCGGGGGCACACGTGCACGTCGCCGGCCTTGACGGCCTTCCACTCGCCGTTGATCAGGAGCTCTCCACGCCCGCCGGTGATGACCACGACCTCGTCGCACACCGTGTGGAAGTGGCCCGCGATGGTGGAGCCCTTAACGAGGGTGCGGATCATCAGCTGCGTCCGCGGGGACTCGAAGGCGAGGTGGCTGTCCACCCCGGTATCGGGCAGGGTCCGACCCGCGTGGTGCTCTCCCAAATGGACGAGAACGCTCTCGCCGGGGGTGGAGTCGATCAGGCCTTTCAAATCCCCAGGGGCATAAGCCAGCATGAGGCACCTCCTAAGGCACTAAGGCTGGACCTGATGTCCTTTGAATACAAGCCCATCAAGAAAGGAATTCCTGAAGAGGAGGGGGGCAGCCCAGGACACTTCCGGAGAAGGGCTCTGATTGGCCCTCCAATTCTGCCTCTAGCATAGAAAAGGGCGGCTTTCGCCGCCCTTTTCTGGGACAGGAGAGGCCGGGGCCCCTCAGCTATGGCTAGAAGAGGAACCGCACGCCGAGCTGGGTGCGGCGGGGTGCGTAGAAGGTCTGGGCTAGGCCAGGGTTGGCCGTGTGCATGCTGCTCTGGATGTTGTAGCCCGTCTGCTTGTTGAAGACGTTATACACGTCTACCATGCCCTCCAGCTTGAAGCGCTTGGTCTTCCAGAAGATCTGGGTGTAGCTCAGGTCCAGGAAGTAGTGAGGTGCGGTGACGTGTGACCCGGCAGACTCAGCGTACCGGTTCGTGTCGCTGGTGCTGTTCAGGTTTTCAGCAGCCTTGTCCGCGGCGTAGCCCGCAAAAGTATAGTCCTGGTACTGCCAGGGCTGCCCGGACTGGTAGTTAAAGTAGGCGCCCAACTGACCCTGCCAGAAGAACTTGTAGGTTCCGAAGAGCTTCAGTTTGTGCCGCCGATCGCCGGAGAGGTTGCCATATTTGTTGTTCCAGACCTGCCGGCCCCAGTCATCCCCGATGTTGGAGGAGCCGACGAAGACGTTGGAGTCGTTGGCGACGGTGGTCGAGGAATTGTCCTGGTCGAAGTTGCCGTAGTAGTGGCTCCAGGAGTAGGAGAGGTTCAGGTAGGCGTTGGTGCTCTTCCACTCAAGTTCCATGCAGGCTTCGTAATACTTGGTGAAGGCGCTGTCCAGCTGAGCCACCACGAACGAGCTGTTCTGGTTCGCCGTGCTGAGGGCCTGCCCCTGGAGCTGGTTCAACATCACGTTCAGGTTGGGGATGTAGTAGTCCTTGGGGATGCCGGGAGGCGTGGCGAACATGACCCGGGCACCGTTGTTGGTGTCTTCCCAGAAGTTCACGCTGTGGCGGTAGCGACCGTAGAGGCGTCCGCTCAGTCCATCACCCAGGTCCTTGGTGGTGCCGATGAGGAACTCGTCGGTGTGGCGGGGCTTCATGTTCGCCTGCCAGAGCTTCCCGGTGGAGGAGGCATCCGTCTGGTGGTCCAACTGGCGGCCGGCGGCGTCGAAATAGACGTTCACGGTGGCGGCCAGGTTGCGGTCCCAGGAGGAGGCGCGGGGCAGGGAGGAGACGGAGGGAACGAAGCGGGCGTAGTTGCCGTAGACCGTATCTTCCTTGGCGTAGTTGTAGGTGATACCCAGGCGGGGCTGGAGTGTGTCGGAGGCCTTGACCTCGTGCTCCAGGTACTTGTTGCCGCGGGCCTGCACGTAGCCGGAGACGGTGCTGGGATCCTCCCGGAGACCCGATCCGTAGAGCTTGTCGTTGCTGATGACAAGACCCACGTTGAACGTGAACTTGTCCAACTTGATTTTGTCGTTGAGTTCGTAGTTCAGGGTCACGTACTCGGAGTGGATGATCGGCACACCCGAGATGCCCTGCTGGTTCACGGCCGCCACGTAGTAATAGGGGGCGGCTGTGTTGGGCGTGGTCGAGGGGCTGGTCGCGAAAGCGCCAACGGTGGAGATGGAACCCCAACCATTGGAGATGCGGTAGAGGTCTTCCATTTCCTTCGACCACTGGACGCCGGCGTGCAGGGTGTGAGTCACGCTGGCCCCGAAGGTGGCGTCATAGGCCAGTTCGTAGTTCCGGCGGAAGAAGTTCTGGTTGTTGATCTGGTTGTAGCCGCCCACGGTGCCGCCGCCCGTGGCCACGCCGGCGCTGTTCAGGTAGCCGTACTTGGTGATGAGTGGTGCGACGAAGGCATTGTAGGTGGTCTGGGCGGTTGTGCCGGGGACCGGAACCTTGAACTGCCCCTGAGTGTCCAGAGCCGCCACATCCAGGCTGCCTGTGAAGGAGGGCACGGCACCGGAGCGGTAGTCAGGATGATCAGCGCTCTTGAAGATGAAGTTGGTGGTCTTGAAGTTGATGAAGCTGTTGGGGGTCACATTCCAGGCGGCCTCCAGGGTCGCGATCTTCATCTTGGTGTTGCCGCCTTGGCCGGTGGTGGCAGCAAAGGCCGTTCCGCCATAGCCGGAGTGGTTGACCGTGTCATCCGAGTCACGCAGGCTGGCGTGGATCAGGAGGTTCTGGGTCGGGGCGTACGTCAGCTTGCCGAAGTATTCCTTCCGGTTTTCCGAGTAGTCGGGGGTCGTGCCGTAGTTGTTGGTGCTGTTCTGCTGGCTGACGGTAGGGCGATAGAAGGAGAGGAAGTAGAAGAGCTTGTCCGTCAGGATGGGCCCACCCACGTTGAGGATCGAGTAGGTCTTCGACTGCTCGTAGACGGCGGCCGAGGTGTAGTTGCGCTTGGCCACTAGGTTGTTCGGGAGGGTCTGGTAGGAGAGCTCCCCCGTCAGGGTGTTCGTGCCGGACTTGCTGATGGAGTTGATGGTGTAGCCCGCGGAGCGGTTGAACCCCACCGCGTCGGCGCCGCCCTTGCTGATGGTGATCTGGTCGATGTCGTGGCCCGAGGGCTGGGAGGACATCGTTCCATACATCGGCAGGTTGACGTTCACACCGTCGAATTGGTGCACGTTGTCCTGACCGCTGCCGCCGGCGCTGGGGCCGCGGACCGCGTCCTGGGTGTACATGACGCCGGGGATGAGCTTGACCAGATCGCGATAGTCCTGGCCCACAGGGAGGGCGTTCATCGTCTCGGAGCTGAAGGAGGTCTTGAGCTCGGCTGAGGTGGCGTCCACCAGGCTGGCCTTGTCGGCCACCACTTCCACCTGGGCGCCGGCGACGGTCGAGTCAGCCAGGGACACATTCATGGTTGTGTTCTGTCCAAGCACCACTGAGACGGCCCGCTTCTGGGCAAGCTTGTCAGTCTGGGTGTAGGTCAGTACGTATTCGCCGGGAGGCAGGAAGGGCAGGCGATAGTCACCGACCTCGTTCGTAGTCACCCGCCGGGGCTGGGGCAGCACGTTGCCGGTCACATCGATGCGAACCCCGGCGAGGGCCTGACCCTGCTTCCCCGTCAGCTTCCCGGAGATAGATCCTGACTGCTGGGCCATGGCCGGAAGGGCCACAAGCGTCAGCGCCAATGCGCTCCAATATCTTCTCTGCATGACTTTCTCCTAAATAGGACATGAAGGTGGTAAATTATGGCCCCTCATAAGTTGGGAATGGAAATCGCTGAACTAACTGTATACGCCAGCCTAGGCCTTTGGATTGAAAAAAACTGTAGTCGCAATTGAGATATAATCTCAGTTAACGCCTTTCTAACACCCGGGTGAAGGCATGGAGTGCTCTTGGCGGAAACAAATGTTTAAACATGTGATGCCGGATCGGGGGCCGTGAACCATTGTTCACGTATGAGTCTGCTGATATTGCCGACGAGGATGGCCACCGCGCTGCCGATGAAGGTGTGCCAGGTGAAGTCGATGCGGGTGAAGGCCAGCACCGCCACCATGGCGAGGAGGCCGGCGATGAAGCCGAGCGTGGCATCGGCCTGTCGGGTCCGCTTGAAGAAGAGGCCCAGGAAGAAGGTGCCGAGCAGCCCGCCATAGGTGACCGAGGCAATCTTCAGGCCCAGCTCCACCACGGGGTTCTTGGTGTTGGTGAAAAGCATGGCGCCGCCGATGAGTAGCAGGCCCCAGAGCAGGGTGAAGATGCGGGACCAGCGGACCTCCCCTCGCTCATCGAGTCCACGGCCCCAGGGCGTGGCCTTGAAGAGGTCCAGGTAGGTCGCGGAGGCCAGGGAGCTGATCGACGAGGAGAGGGTGCCCATGGCGGAGGCGAGCACCCCGGCCACCACCAGTCCGGCGACACCGGTGGGCAGGTTCTCGACGATAAACTTGGGGAAGACCTCGTCCGAGGCGCTCAGACCGAGCTGCTGGACGGTGACGCCGCCATAGAAGGCGTAGAGGCAAAGCCCCAGCACGAGGAAGAACCCGAACTGTAGCAGGATGAAGGTGGCGTCGAGCATGAGGGCGCGCTGGCTGTCCCAGCGGGTTCGGCAGCCCAGGAGCCGCTGCACCAGCAGCTGATCGGTGCCGTGGGAGGCCATGGTCAGGAAGGTGCCCCCGAGGAGGCCCCCGAGCAGGGTGTAGGGGGTCATCAGGAAGCCTGCCAGCGTGGTGCCGGTGCGGCTGTTGAGGAAGGCGAACTTGTTCTGCCCGTTGGCAGTGGCGAAGGCGACCACGTCCGTCCAGCCGTGGGGGAGGTGCTGCAGGATGATCACCATGGCCGCAACCGCGCCGCCCAGATAGATGAACAGCTGCACCACATCCATGGCCACCACGGCCTTCAGGCCGCCCAGGTATGTGTAGGCGAGGGTGAACCCGCCGATGAGCAGGATGCTCGTGGGGTAGTCCAGGCCGGTGATGAGGTGGACGGGGATCGCCGTGGCGAAGAGGCGGACGCCGGAGGCGAGGACGCGCGTGAGGATGAACACGGAGGAGGCCAGCCGGCGCAGTGAGAGGCCGAACCGCTTGCCGAGGAAGTCGTAGGCTGTCTCCAAGTCCCCACGGTAGTAGGCCGGGATGAACACGACGCTGACAATGAGCCGGCCGATGAAGTAGCCGACCACCAACTGCAGGAAGTAGAGATTTCCCGTGAAGGCCAGGCCCGGGATGCTGATGAAAGTCAGGGTGCTGGTCTCGCTGGCCACGATGGAGAAGCCCACCGACCACCAGGACATCTCCTTGCCGCCCAGGAAGTAGTCCCGCGATGAGCGCTGGCGGCCGGAGATCAGAATGCCAGCGACCGTCACCCCGACGAGGTAGACGGCGACGATCACATAGTCGAGGAGCGCAAAACCCACGGGCAATATCCTTGGGGCGGTTGGGTTACAGAGTGGCACAGCACCGCGCTTCCGGATTCGGCGCCTGCACTCATCTGGGAATTCCGGCAGAGACCTCTTTGGTCATGTCCTTCATCATTCTTATTAATCGGTGGCTGATTTTGCCTTTGCTTGAGATCTAGAATGGCTCAGCCCGCAGCCTGCCTGACTCGGGCCACCCAGGCGCTCCAGGCTGATGGATCGAAGGCGGAGGGGCGGTGCGCGCCCAGGGTGCGTCGGTAGGCTTGGCCAGCCTCTACGGCCCCGCGCACCAGGTCATCTGGGAGCGCCTGCAGGGCCGCCACGGTGCCATCCAGCGCGGCCTGGGACTGGCAGACCAGCAGACCCAGGTGTCCCGCTTCGAGGGCCAGGCGGATCCGCTCCGGCCAGGGCCAGGCAGCGACGCCGCCCATCTCCAGATCATCCGTAACCCAGGCGGCCTGGACGCCCCAGGGATTGCCAGCCACATGGTCCCGGTGGAGGCTGGCGGGCAGGTCGCCGGTCCAGGGCGTGCGGACATGGGCGACCATCACCAGGCGGTCAGGGCGGGCCAGCTTTTGAAAGGGTAAGACCGCTCGAGTGATGGCCTCGACATCCGTCAGCTCCGGCAGGGCGTGGTGGCTGTCCACCCGCGTCCCGCCCAGGCCGGGAAAGTGCTTCAGGCAGCCTTTCACGCCCTGGCCTTCGAGGCCGCGCAGGAAGGCCTCTGCCGCTTCGGTGGCTTCCCCGGGATCCCCGGAGGCGCGCCGGTCCCCCAAGCCCGTGCCGGGGATCCCGTCGTGCAGGTCCACCAGCGGGGCGAAGTCGATGTTGAAGCCAAGCAGGCCGAGGCCCTCGCCCCACAGGCGTCCCCAGGTTTCCGCGCCCGTCGTCCCTGAGGTGGTCCAGATGTGGCGGAAGGAGGGCGTCTCACCCACCCAGGTCTTCAGGCGCGAGACGGGCCCGCCCTCCTGGTCGATGGCCATGGCCAGCGGGACCTGCTGTCCCCAGCGGGCCTGAAGCGCGGAGATCAGGGCGTGGCAGCGGCCGGGTCCCCGCACGGGATCGGGGTCGAAGTTGCGGGCGAACAGCACCACGCCGCCCGGCACCAGGCTGGTGGGGACGTCTGCGGCATCCTGGGCTTGGACACCCATCCAGATCGTGCTTCCGAAGTCAGCGAACAAGCAACCTCCCGGGGCCCTCGGTCGGGGCAGGAGCGCACGGACCGCACCCCGAAGCCTACAAGCATCGAACCCGGGCCTCAACGCGGCCGCTCGCTCCCTGACTTCGATCGCCCGAAATGGCGCTCGCCAAGGCCCCTGATCGCCTGTTAGGTTTTTTTTCATGCACCGCCCCGCCGCGCTCCACCTGCCTGACCCCGCGCAAGCTGCCCGTCCTGGGTGCACGGTGCCTTCTGCCAGGAGCTCGGTTTGAGCCGCATGCTGGTGGAGGCCCGGGAGGCGCCCTCCGCTGTGGCGCGCCTGCTCGATCCGGGCGATACCAGCTATGGGGCCTTCGGCGCCTTCCTCCGGGAGACGCCCCCCACGGGCATTCTCACACTGGCCCGGGGCAGCTCAGACCATGCGGCTCAGCACACGGCCTACCTCATCATGGCGCGCCTGGGGCGGCTGGTGACCTCTCTGCCCATGTCCCTCGTGACGCTCTATCACGCGAACCTGGCCAAGCCAGGCCTGCTCGTGCTGGCGTTCTCGCAGTCCGGCCAGAGCCCCGACCTCGTGGATCCCATGGCCTACTTCACCCGGAATGGCGCCACCACGGTGGCCCTGGTGAACGATGCCAACTCACCCTTGGCCCGGGAGGCCAGCCGGGTCTTCCCGCTCCTGTCGGGCAAGGAGCGCAGTGTCGCCGCCACCAAGTCCTTCATTGCGCAGCTCGTGGCCGGAGCACGGATCGTCTCGGCCTGGGAGCAGGACCCGGCCTTCGCAGCGGGCCTCCAAGCCCTGCCCGCCGCCCTGGAGGCTGCCGCCCACGTGGACTGGTCCCTGGGAGTCGAGGCCCTTGTCGGGGTGGACCGGTTGTTCATCCTCGGCCGGGGCACCGGCCTCGCCATCGCCAGCGAGGCGGCCCTCAAGCTGAAGGAGACCTGCGGCATCCTGGCCGAGGCCTTCTCGGGCGCGGAAGTCCGGCATGGCCCCATGGCGATCATAGAGGAGGGCTTCCCGCTCCTGGTCTTCGCCCCGCGGGGCCCGGCCCAGGCGGGTCTGCTTGCCCTTACCAGCGACCTCCGGGCCCAGGGGGCGCGGGTGCTCCTGGCGGCGCCACCCGTGGTGCCCGGCGTCGACCTGCCGCTTATTCCGGCACCCCACCCCGAGCTGGATACCGTCTCGGCGATCCAGAGCTTCTATCCCATGGTCGAGGCTCTGTCCCGGGCGCGGGGCTTTGATCCGGATCATCCGCCCCACCTCTCCAAAGTCACGAAGACCCGGTGATGCCATGATGCCGTCCCGAACGGAACAACCCTACCCAGGCCACGAGCGGCTGGATGAATATGGGACCCACGAGCTGGTCGGGGCCTTCCTCGCGGACCAGGCCGCCGCGGCTGTGGCCGTGAAGAATGCCGCGGCCCAGCTTGCCCTGGCGGTGGAGGGCGCAGTCCCGCGGCTCCAGGCCGGGGGACGGCTCATCTACGTGGGCGCCGGGACCTCCGGGCGCCTGGGGCTGCTCGACAGCGTGGAGCTGAACCCGACCTTCTCCTGGCCGTCAGAGCGGGCGCTGGCCCTGCTCGCCGGGGGGCCTTCCGCCCTCTATGCGGCCGTGGAGGGCGCCGAAGATGACCAGGACCGGGGCGCTCGGGATCTCGCAGAGCTGCAGCCCGGCCCCAGCGATGTCGTAATCCTGATCGCGGCCTCCGGCGCCACGCCCTACACCCTGGGTGCCCTCGCGGCGGCCCGGGTCGCGGGCGCGTTCACGGTGGGCATTGCCAACAACCCGGGCTCCGCCCTGGCCTCCGGGGCTGAGGTGGGGATCACCCTCGACACGGGCCCGGAGGTCATCTCCGGCAGCACCCGGCTCAAGGCGGGCACGTCCCAGAAGATCGCCCTGAACACCTTCTCCTCGGCGGTGATGGTCAGGCTCCACAAGGTCTTCGGGAACCTCATGGTCGATGTGCGGCCCACCAACGCGAAGCTGGTCCGGCGCGCGGTCCGGCTCATCGTCCTGGCCACGGGCGCCGATGAGCCACGGGCGCAGGTGGCCTTCGAGGCCTGCGGCGGCCAGGTCAAGACGGCCATCGTCGCCGTGCTCAAGGCCCTCGGCCCGGACCAGGCGCGGGAGCGTCTGGCGGCCGTGCAGGGCAGCGTGCGCGCGGCGCTCCGGGACTGACGTGCCCGAGGAACCTTCCCCCCGCACCGCGAGGTGGACCGCCTCCTCCTGGGCTTGGATTCCCTCCCTGTACTTCGGCCAGGGCCTCCCCTACGTCACCGTCATGGTGCTGTCGGTGGTCTTCTACAAGAACCTCGGCGTGCCCAACACGGCCATCGCCCTCTACACCAGTTGGCTCTACCTGCCCTGGGTGATCAAGCCCCTCTGGTCGCCGGTGGTGGACCTGCTGGGCACCAAGCGGTCCTGGGTCTACCTGCTCCAGGGCGTGGTCGGCGCGGCCTTTGCCCTGCTTGCGCTCACGGTGCCTGGGTCCTCTTTCTTCCGCTATACCCTCGCCATGTTTTGGCTTATTGCCTTCGCGTCCGCCACCCATGACATCGCCGCGGATGGGTTCTACCTGCTGGCGCTGTCCGAGCAGCGGCAGGCGGCCTTCGTGGGTCTCCGAAGCGCCTTCTACCGGGCCGCCATGATCGCGGGGCAGGGCGGACTGGTCCTGCTGGCGGGCAAGCTCACGGAGCGCACGGGGGATCCGCGGCGGGCCTGGATGGCGGTGTTCGGAATCCTGGCGGCGCTCTTCCTCAGCCTCTTCGCCTGGCATCGCTTCATCCTGCCCCGCCCCGCCGTGGACCGCCCCGCCGAGGAAGGACTGGGCCTGTTCACGGGCTTCGTGGAGACCTTCCGCACCTTCTTCGCCCGCCGGGACCTGGCCCTCACCCTGGGCTTCCTGCTCACCTTCCGGCTGGGAGAGGCCCAGGCCATCAAGATGGTGACGCCCTTCCTGCTGGATCCCGCCGCGAAAGGCGGGCTGGGCCTGAGCACCGCGCAGGTGGGGCTCGCCTACGGCACCGTCGGCATGCTCGCCCTTACCGCTGGCGGGCTCGCCGGGGGCTTCATGATCTCCCGCATGGGCCTCAAGCGGTGGCTGTGGCCCATGACCTTGGCGGTGCACCTCCCCAACCTGGCCTTCGTCCTGCTCGCGATCTTCCGGCCGACGGGCCTGGCGACCATCGCCAGCGCCATTGCCATTGAGCAGTTCGGCTACGGGTTCGGCTTCACGGCCTACATCATGTTCATGGTGATGATCGCGGATGGCGCCCACAAGACCGCCCACTACGCCATCGCCACGGGCTTCATGGCCCTGGGCATGATGCTGCCGGGCATGGCGAGCGGCTGGATCCAGGAGCGGCTGGGCTACCTGAACTTCTTCATCTGGGTGTGCTGCGCGACGGTGCCGTCGATCCTCCTCACGGCTTTCCTGCGCATCGACCCCG